>NZ_CP032684.1:3470000-3770000 GCF_003627795.1 Rhizobium sp. CCGE531
ATTCCTGCTGCGCAACCCTGTTCCCACGGGCGTCTTCAAATCAGGCTTCGGCATGCGCCGCCACCCGATCCTCGGCTTCGCGCGCATGCATACCGGCGTCGATTGGTCAGCGCCCCGCGGCACGCCGATCATCGCGGCCGGCAACGGCATCGTCGAAAAGGCGAGCTGGGATTCGGGTGGCTTCGGCAACCAGACCCTTATTCGCCACGCGAACGGCTACGTCTCCTCCTATAATCACCAGAGCGCCATCGCCAAGGGTATCGTTCCGGGCGCGAAAGTGGTGCAGGGCCAAGTGATCGGCTTCATCGGCTCGACGGGTCTCGCAACCGGGCCCCACCTGCACTACGAGCTGATCGTCAACGGCACGAAGGTCGATCCGCTGCGCATTCGCCTTCCCGGCGGCAAGTCGCTGGAAGGCGATGCGCTCGCCAAGTTCCAGGAAGAGCGCAAGCGCATCGATACGCTGCTCAGCGACGACAAGTCGAAGCAGATCGCCAGCAAGTAGCCGAGCTGTACCCTCTCCTATTTGCGGCCAGGTCCGATAGCAAAATGGCGGCCCGAAGACCGCCATCTGTGTTTGTTCACCCCGTGCCGCTGAGAGCGGTTCAATTTTTACGCAATCTCTGAACCGCTCTATCTCTTTGTTTCCTAGCAATTCCGGACGGAAAACCGCTACGCACTTTTCCTGGAATTGCTTCAGGCTGCCTCGTGCACGGCCTGGCGCGGACGGAACAACAGCCGGTCCGAACCGCTGGTGACCTTGACGAGCGATCCATCCGGAATCTGACCCGAAAGGATCTGCTCAGCGAGCGGATCCTGGACATATTTCTGGATCACCCGCTTCAGCGGCCTTGCGCCATAGATAGGATCGTAGCCCTTGTTGGCCAGCCAATGGCGGGCATCTTCGTCGAGCTCGAGGGTGATCTTGCGCTCCGACAACAGCTTCAGCAGCCGCTCCAGCTGGATATCGACGATCGCGCCCATCTCATCGCGCTTCAGGCGGTGGAACAGGATAATCTCGTCGATACGGTTCAGGAATTCGGGCCGGAAATGCGACCGGACCACATCCATCACCTGCTCGCGCACCACGTCGCTGTCATCGCCGTCCTTCAACTGGGTCAGATATTCGGCGCCCAGGTTGGAGGTCATGATGATCATCGTGTTGCGGAAGTCGACCGTGCGGCCCTGCCCGTCCGTCAAGCGTCCGTCATCCAGAACCTGGAGTAGGACGTTGAAGACATCGGGGTGCGCCTTCTCGATCTCGTCGAACAGCACGACCTGATAGGGCCTGCGACGGACAGCTTCGGTCAGCGCACCGCCCTCCTCGTAGCCGACATAGCCGGGAGGGGCGCCGATCAGCCGGGCCACGGAGTGCTTCTCCATGTACTCGGACATATCCATGCGCACCATGGCCGTGTCATCGTCGAAGAGGAAGCGGGCAAGCGCCTTGGTCAGCTCCGTCTTGCCGACGCCGGTCGGACCGAGGAAGATGAACGAGCCGATCGGCCGGTTGGGGTCCTGCAGGCCCGCGCGCGAACGGCGAACGGCGCGCGAAACAGCCTGAACGGCATCACCCTGGCCGACGACCCACTTTGCCAGCTCGTCTTCCATCCTGAGCAGCTTGTCGCGCTCACCTTCCAGCATCTTGTCAACAGGAATCCCCGTCCAGCGGGAAACGATCTGGGCGATGTTATCGGCCGTGACCACTTCCTGCACCATGGAATCGCGGGCGCCGTCCTGCTCTTCCGCAGCCTTGAGTTCTGTCTCCAGCTTCGGGATCACACCATAGGCAAGCTCGCCGGCGCGCTGGAACTCGCCCTTGCGCTGGGCGATCGCCAGTTCGTTGCGCGCTTCGTCGAGCTGCTTCTTCAGATCGGCGGCCAGACCCAGCTTCTGCTTCTCGGCCTGCCAACGCGCAGTCAGCGCATCGGCCTCCTCTTCCAGCGAGGTGAGCTCCGTCTCCAGCCGTTTCAGCCGGTCGGCCGAGGCCTGGTCGGTCTCCTTCTTCAGCGCTTCGCGCTCGATCTTCAGCTGGATGATGCGGCGATCCAGTTCGTCGAGCTCTTCCGGTTTCGAATCCACCTGCATGCGCAGGCGCGCCGCCGCCTCGTCCATCAGGTCGATGGCCTTATCCGGCAGGAAGCGATCGGTGATGTAGCGGTTCGACAGCGTAGCAGCCGCCACCAGGGCGGCATCGGCGATGCGGACCTTGTGGTGCTGCTCATATTTTTCCTTCAAGCCGCGCAGGATCGAGATCGTGTCCTCGACCGTCGGCTCTTCGACCATGACGGGCTGGAAGCGGCGGGCAAGGGCCGGATCCTTTTCGACATGTTTGCGGTATTCATCGAGCGTGGTCGCGCCGACGCAGTGCAGCTCGCCGCGGGCAAGCGCGGGCTTCAGGAGGTTCGAGGCATCCATGGCGCCATCGGCCTTGCCGGCACCGACCAGCGTGTGCATTTCGTCGATGAACAGGATGATCTCGCCGTTTTCCGACTGCACCTCGTTGAGCACGGCCTTCAGCCGCTCTTCGAACTCGCCGCGAAACTTCGCGCCGGCAATCAGGGCGCCCATGTCGAGCGCCATCAGCTTCTTGTCCTTCAGCGATTCCGGCACGTCGCCATTGACGATGCGCAGCGCCAGGCCCTCGACGATGGCCGTCTTGCCGACGCCGGGCTCGCCGATGAGCACGGGGTTGTTCTTGGTACGGCGGGACAGGACCTGGATGGTGCGGCGGATTTCATCGTCGCGGCCGATTACCGGGTCGAGCTTGCCGTCGCGCGCCTCGGCGGTGAGGTCACGGGCATATTTCTTCAGGGAATCGAAGCCCTGCTCGGCATTGGAAGAGTCGGCGGTGCGGCCTTTGCGGATATCGTTGATGACTTGATTGAGCGCAACCGGCGTAATGCCGGCCTTCTTCAGGGTTGCCGACGTCGAAGCCGTGGGCTCGATCGCCAGCGCCTGCAGGAGACGCTCGACGGTAACGAAACTGTCGCCGGCCTTCTTCGCGGCTTCCTCGGCGGCCGCAAAGACCTTGGCGAGCGGCTGCGAAAGATAAATCTGGCCATCGCCGCCGGAAACCTTCGGAAGCTTGGCAAGTGCGGCATCATTGGCAAGGCGGGCGGCCTTGGCGTCGCCGCCGGCGCGTTCGATCAGCGAGGCAGCCATGCCCTGATCGTCGTCCAGTAGCACCTTCAGCACATGTTCGGGAGCGAACTGCTGGTTACCCTGCGCGAGCGCATAGGTCTGGGCGGATTGCAGGAAACCACGCACCCGCTCGGAGTATTTTTCAATATTCATATGAGACCTCCATGAATCGCTCTGCCCTGACCGGCGCAGACCGATGATTGAGATTGAGCCCCCTCAAGAGGCGGGCCCGCCTTTCCGCCATTGAGATTTGCGGCAAGGCAACTGGGGAGAATATGGGAGGATATTTGAAGAGTTTAAAGGGTCGCGGAATGGAAAAACCGACCGGAGTTGCTCCATCCGCTTCTGCAGTTGAAGAAGCGCCGCTTAGAGCAGTTCCAGGAAAAGTGCGCAGCGGTTTTCCGTCCGGAATGCGTGAAAACAAGAGCATAGAGCGCTTTCGCGATCCGAAGAAAGGGGAGAGGCTCTAGCCCCGAAAGAGAGCTTCCCGCTTGTACAAAAAGAAATGGCGGCTTCCGCCGCCATTCCCGCATTCTCGCTTCAATAGTCCGGCTCGCTCCTGCGGAACGACTTATTCCGAATTAGCGTCAGCCAAAGCCGGCGCCTCGCCTGAAGCAGCCTCGCCCTCACCTTCGCCCTCATCGGCGGCGGCGCTGCGGCGCGGCTGGCGACGCGGACGGTTGCCGCCGGCGCTGCGGCGGCGCGGCTGGCGCTCGGTGGCGCTCACCGCCGGGGTTTCCTCTTCGATCGCGACTTCGGCCGGGATGCCTTCGATTACCGGCTGCGGACCGGTGCCGTTGATCGCTTCCTGCTCGGGAGCCGGAGCGGCGGCAGCGGCCGGAGCCTCATGCCGCGGGCGAGCCGGAGGCGGAGCCATCTGCGGCTGGTCGTCGATCTCGCTTGCATCCATATCGTCGATATCACGGTCGCCCGTGTCGCGATCATTGTAATTGTGCTGATCGTCGCGCTGATAGCGCTCCTGCATCTGCGCCTGGGCGCTGGCAATGATCCGATTATAGTGCTCGGCATGCTGCAGGTAGTTCTCAGCCATAACGCGGTCGCCGGAGCTCTGGGCATCGCGAGCCAAGGCCGCATATTTCTCGGCGATATGCTGTGCGGTTCCGCGGATCTTTACATCGGGACCGGAGCTATCGTAAGTCCTGGTCAGCGGGTTCGAGCCCTTGCGGTTGAAATTGTTGTTGTTATTTCCGCCGCCACCGTTGTTGTTGTTACCACGCCCCCGACCGCGCTTGTTTTGCTGTCCTGGCCTCATAGATCCTTCACCTGAATTCTCTTCGTTGGGATAAAATCATACACGACACCTGCCGCCGCGGTTCGGAGATTCCCGAACCAGGGCCTGCGTGCCGCAAGCAAACTGCGCTTTAGCGCCGGTCTGCCGCTCGACTACGTCAGATTAAACTGATCACGCATTGGGTTATCTTCAACCTTTGACACTCTTACCAAAGAGCGGATCCCCGAGGCTGTCCAAGATAAGCGAATCGTCTCGCCTATTCCCAGCCGCCCAACGCGTGAGCGCAACCTATATTGCTTCCTCAGGAAATCCAAGCTTTTTCTTTGCGATAACAACAGGGGTTCCACAAATCCGCTGCAAAATGTCGCGTTAATGTTGAAATTCAAACACAAGGACCCGGTCGTTCTGGCCGTAGTCACGAACCGCTTCGACAAGGGAAAATCCTGCTCCTTCAAAAATTGAAGTCACCGTTTCACGCTGATCGTAACCGATCTCTACCCCTATCATGCCATCCGGATGTAGAAACCGCGCCGCATCCTTTGCGATCGCCCTGTATGCATCCAGCCCATCAAGGCCCCCGTCAAGAGCCGCGGGAGGATCGAAATCCTTTACTTCTGGAGCGAGAGTGGAAATGACACTGGACGCAATATAGGGCGGATTTGAGACAATCACATGAAAACATTCGTGGATGGCATCAAACCAGCTTCCATGCGCAGTGCCAAACCGCGCCGCTAGACCATTCTGCTCAGCGTTCCCGCGAGCGGTTTCCAGCGCCTCGCTGGAAATATCGGAACCTACGCCCGTTGCTTTGGGGCATTCATGAAGCAGAGCCAGGCAGATGGCTCCCGTTCCCGTTCCGATATCCAGTATATGGACATTGCCGACCTTGGATTCAAGACGCCGCATATGTGGCAGCATCGTATCGACGAGAATTTCAGTATCGGGCCTTGGTTCGAGCGTCGCCGCCGAGAGCCGCAGGGAGAGGCCGTAGAACTCCCGCTCGCCAAGAATCCGATGGACAGGCTCATGGTTGAGCCGGCGGGCAATCGCCGCCCTCACCGCCGCCGCATCCTTCGCAGACACGTCCTCGGAGCCTCGGGTCACCAGTTCGGTGGCGGCGAGGTGAAGAAGGCCGCCGACAAGAATGCGCGCTTCCGTGGCGGGATCGTCAAGGTCGGCCTCGGCAAAACGAGCGCGCACCTCCTGCAGGAGTCCGGAAACGGTCGACCCCTGCCCGCAGCTCATGCCTGTTCGCCGAGCTGGGCGAGCTGGCTCGCCTGGTAATCCGCCAACAGCGCATCGACCACTTCGTCGATCTCGCCGACCATCATCCGGTCGAGCTTGTAGAGCGTCAGGTTGATGCGGTGATCGGTGATGCGTCCCTGCGGGAAATTATAGGTGCGGATGCGTTCGGACCGATCGCCGGAGCCGACCTGGCTTTTGCGGTCGGCGGAACGCTCGCTGTCGGCGCGCTGGCGCTCCATGTCGAACAGGCGCGACCGCAGCACCTGCATCGCCTTGGCGCGGTTCTGGTGCTGCGACTTTTCCGAGCTCGTGACGACGATGCCCGAGGGAAGATGGGTGATGCGCACGGCCGAGTCGGTCGTGTTGACATGCTGGCCGCCGGCGCCCGAAGAGCGCATGGTGTCGATGCGGATATCCTCGGGCCGGATTTCGATATCGATTTCCTCGGCTTCCGGCAGCACGGCAACGGTTGCCGCCGAGGTATGGATGCGCCCGCCGGCTTCGGTTTCCGGCACGCGCTGTACGCGATGGACGCCGGATTCGAATTTCAGCCGGGAGAACACGCCCTTGCCGCTGATCGTAGCGATGATTTCCTTGTATCCGCCCGCTTCGCCCTCGCTGGCGGACAGAACCTCCACCTTCCAGCCATTGGCGGCCGCGAAACGCTCATACATGCGGAAGAGATCGCCTGCGAAAAGTGCTGCCTCGGAACCGCCCGTGCCGGCGCGGATTTCGAGGATCGCGCTCTTCTCGTCGGCTGCATCCTTCGGCAAAAGCTCGATCTGGATCTCTTTTTCCAGCGTCTCGATGCGCTCCTTGACCTCGGGCAGCTCCATCTCGGCGAGGTCGCGCATGTCACGGTCGACGGACTTATCGGCGAGCATGGTTTCAAGATCGGCGGCTTCGGAGACGGCGTGCTGATAGTCCCGAATCTTGATCACGACCGGCTGCAGTTCGGAATATTCGGAAGCAAGCTTTACATAGACATCCGCGGCCGGACCGGCGGACATGCGCGCCTCGATCTCGCCGAAACGGCGTTCCAATTCGCGCATCTTTTCAATGGGGAGCTTCGCCACCCTCTACTCCAATTCTTCTTATTATCTCTGCTGTGATGTGATGCGCATGATCTTGTCCGGAAACCGCTTCGTGTCTTTCAGGATCACACGCTAAAGCGGAATATTGTGGCTCTCGGCGAAGCGCGCAAGGATATCCCGCATGGAAGTCGTCGGCTGCCTGTCATCGAGCGCGGTCTCCATGACATCAGACAGGGCCTGGAGGTCGAGCCCGAGCAGCATCGCCTTGACCGGACCGATCGAGGCAGGCGACATCGAAACCGAGCGGAAGCCGAGGCCGAGCAGGGCCATCGCCGAAATCGTCTTGCCGGCCAGCTCGCCGCACAGCGTCACCGGTGTCTTGTTGCGCTCGCCGGCGCGCACGATATCGCGCAGGATGCGCAGGAAGGGCCGTTCGAGCGGATCGAAGCGGTCCGACACGCGCGCATTGCCGCGGTCCACCGCCATCGCGAACTGGAACAGATCGTTGGAGCCGACGGAAACGAAATCGACTTCCGCCATCAGCTCATCCAGCTGCCACAGCAGCGCCGGCACTTCCAGCATCGCTCCGAACTGGAGCTTGCGCGGCAGGCCGTGTCCGAAGCGCGAGAGATGCTGCACTTCCTTCTGCAGCAGCTCGCGCACGGCCCTGATCTCGGAAACTTCCGTGACCATCGGCACCATCATCTTCAATTCGTTGTCGGCCGCGGCCTTCAGCATAGCCCTGAGCTGCGTGCGCAGCAGGCCCGGCCGGTCGAGCGAGAGGCGGATGGCGCGCCAGCCGAGCGCCGGGTTTTCTTCCTCATGCGCGCGGAAATAAGGAACGACCTTGTCGCCGCCGATATCAAGCGTGCGGAAAGTCACGACGTGCCCGACCGCCTGCTTCATCACATTGCGATAGAAGGCTTCCTGCTCTTCGGCCTTCGGCATAGTCGAGGCGATCATGAACTGCAGCTCGGTGCGGAAAAGGCCAATACCCTCGGCGCCGGATTCGGCAAGCTGCGGCAGATCGACCAGCAGGCCGGCATTCATCATCAGCGTAACGCGTTGCCCGTCCCGGGTGACCGGCTCGACCGCCCGCAATGCACGGAACTGCTCCTGCCGGCGGGCACGAAACCGCACCTTCTCCTCATAGGAGCGCTGGTGATCGGCCATCGGCCGGAGATGCACATGGCCGCCATCACCATCGATGATGACCGAATCGCCATTCTCTGCAAGCGCGACGACACCTGCCGCCTGCCCGACGACGGGAATGCCCATGGCGCGCGCGACGATGACGACATGGCTCGTAACCGCGCCCTCTTCCAGCACCAGGCCGCGAATGTTGGCGCGGGGATAATCGAGCAGTTCCGCTGCACCCATGGCGCGCGCGAAGATGATCGCATCGTTTGGAAAACCCTCGGCGCTGGTGCGGCCCGAATGGCCGATGAGCTGCCGGAGCAATCGGTTCGCCAGGTCCTCGAAATCGTGCATGCGCTCGCGAAGATAGGGATCGGTCAGGCGCATCATGCGCGCCTTCGTGTCGCTCTGCACCTTTTCGACCGCCGCTTCCGCGGTCAGGCCATTGCGGACGGCTTCCTCGAGCTTGCGCACCCAGCCCTGGTCGTGCGCGAACATGCGGTAGGTTTCAAGCACCTCGCGATGCTCGCCCTCCATCGAGACGTCGCGGCGCGACAGCATGTCGTCGATCGAGATGCGCAGCGAGCCGAGCGCTTCGGCCAGGCGGCCGATTTCCTTGTCGGCATCATCGTTCAGCAGGTTGGTGACGACGATGCGCGGCTCGTGCAGAACGACATAACCGAGGCCGATGCCTTCATTGTAGGTATCGCCGTCGATGGTGACAGAGCGGGTGAGATCGAGCTCCAGGCCGGGCTTGGTGATCTTCTTCAGCTCGCCGGTGGCGATCATTTCGGCCAGCACCATGGCCGTCGTTTCGAGCGCCTCCAGCTCTTCCTCGCGATAGGTGCGGCTCGCCTTGTTCTGAACGACGAGAACGCCGAGCGACCGCCCCGTGCGCAGGATCGGCACGCCGAGGAAGGAGTGGTAGATCTCTTCGCCGGTTTCCGGCAGGTAGCGGTAGGCGGGATGCGATTGCGCGTCCGAAAGGTTCAGCGGCTGGGCGGAGGCGGCAATCGTGCCGACAAGGCCCTGCCCCATCTTCAATTGCGAAAGGTGGACGGCCTCTTTCTTCAGACCCTCGGTAGCATAAAGTTCGAGGACGCCGTCCGCGCGCAGCACATAGACCGAGCAGACCTCGGCGACCATGTTGCTGGCAATCTGGCGGACGATCCGGTCAAGGCGCTCCTGCGGCTCCAGCGGCTCCGCCATCAACTCGCGTAGCCGCTTGAGCAGAACGCGTGGACCGCCGGATAGGTCTCTCATTGCGCCACTAGCTCCCGAATCAAGATGTCATGCCCGTCTTGCCCCACGTCAGGGCCGGCCGAAACTCGCCTCCGTCACGGTCCGTTGTCAGCAGTCCTGAATCAACTCTTATCCAGACCGTAGCAGGAATGCAAAGTCCTGACTGCGAGTTCTGCGTAAGGACCATCAATCAGGATGGAAATCTTGATTTCTGACGTCGTAATGGCCTTGATGTTGATGCCTTTTTCGGCAAGTGCCCGGAAAGCGGTCGCGGCAACGCCGGCATGCGAGCGCATGCCGATGCCGATGACCGATACCTTGACCAGACCTGATTCGCTCTGGACGACGTCGTAGCCGATCTTTTCCTTGTTTTCGCCAAGGACGCGAAGCGCCTTGGCGACATCGCCGGAAGGAACGGTGAAGGTCATGTCGGTCTTGGAACCGTCCTCGGAAATATTCTGGACGATCATGTCGACATTGATGTGGTTTTCGGCCAGCGGCCCGAAGATCGCGGCGGAAACGCCCGGCCGGTCGGCAAGACGGCGCAGCGAGATCTGAGCCTCATCCTTGGCATAGGCAATGCCGGTGACTACTTCCTGTTCCACGATTTCATCCTCGTCACAAATCAGCGTTCCGGGCGGGTTGAGCAGATCGCCCATGCCCGGAGCATCGGGATCCTCGAAAGAAGAGCGCACGAAGGTGCGGACCTTGAAGACCATGGCCAGTTCGACCGAGCGCACCTGCAGCACCTTGGCGCCGAGAGAGGCCATTTCGAGCATTTCCTCGAAGGCGATCTTCTTCAGGCGGCGGGCCTTCGGCTCGATACGCGGATCGGTCGTATAGACACCATCGACGTCTGTATAGATGTCGCAACGGTCCGCCTTGACGGCGGCGGCGATCGCGACTGCCGAGGTGTCGGAGCCGCCGCGGCCGAGCGTCGCGAGGCGATTGTCCGGGCCAAGACCCTGGAAGCCGGCAACGACGGCGACCTGGCCTTCCCCCATCCGGCGGATCATATCCTCGCCGTCGATCTCGAGAATGCGGGCCGCCCCATGCGCATTGTCGGTGCGGATCGGGATCTGCCAGCCCTGCCACGAACGGGCATTGATGCCCATGGCCTGCAGCGCGATCGCCAGCAGGCCGGAGGTGACCTGCTCGCCCGAGGCGACAACCGCGTCATATTCGCGCGCATCATAGATGGAATGATCGGCGCCGGTGACTTTCGGCATGTTCTGGACCCAGCCGACCAGCTCGTTGGTCTTGCCGGACATGGCGGAAACGACGACTGCCACTTCATGGCCGGCATCGACCTCGCGTTTCACATGGCGTGCGACGTTCTTGATACGGTCCAGATCCGCGACGGACGTTCCGCCGAATTTCATCACGATGCGTGCCATGTGCCTCTACCAGTACCCTGCGCCGGGCGGCCGAATGCGGAAAGCCCGACATGCAAAATCGCCCTCCCGGTTCGGTAGCCGGAAAAGCGTGATCTCAATGGGGCCGTCTCTTAGCGAGTTTGTCGGGCGGGTGCAATAGCATGGCACACCCGGCGCGACAAAAACTATACTTTAATAGTCAACTTTCAAAGTCGACCAGAGCTTGTCAAGAATTCCGCCTTCCCTCGGGATATTTTCCTTGTTGAGGAAGGTGGCGACGAGTATGCCGCCCTCCGGCCGGCCGGTCGCGACAATCTCATATTCCATGACATCGTCGTCCGTGGTGGTTTCCGCCTTCACGCCCTTCAGCACCCTTCCGCTTGGAAGCGTGCGTTGCATGGTCTGCTTGGTTATCTTCGCGCCGCCGCTGAGGCTTTCCTGCACCATCTGCTGCAACACGACATCGGCGTTGCCGGACGGATCGAGGCCTTTATAGACCTGCACGATGATGCCGGTGCCGATCGGCGTCATCAGCGCATATTGCTGCACGCCGTCGCCGAGATCCGTCTTTGCGACGGTGAGCTTGCCATCGTGATCGAAGGAAAACTTGCCGCCGGTGAACGTCACCGAATCGCTGCGCTGCAGCTCCACCGGAACCTTGCGGCCATCCTTCATGGTGACTTCGAATGTATCGCCGGGATTGATGCCCACCACGACACCATCGATCGTCAGGCGATACCCCTTGCTGTCCCCAGCATTTGCGTGGCCAACAACAAGGCAACCCATGGCGATAGCCGTCGCGAGACGGAGTGGTCTCATGAGGAACTCCTCTATACGCCGGTCGATCGGAATCGATCCCGGTTCTGAAAGTCCATTTCACAGCCCGGCGATTGATCGGCCATAAGATACCTCCATGTCAACCTCGGGATCGCAATTCGCTGCCGCCGATCGGCGCACCCACGGGCGATCGATGGCCACAGCCCTTGACATCGCGCATCGATCGTCCGACTTCACACGGAGAGGCATTGTTGCTTGCGCTCGCCCGGACCACGGCATGGCGCAGATCACGGAGTGAACCATGAGCGAAACGGCAAAGAGCACGATCGACCAGAGCGAAGTCGACCGTTTTTCCGCCATGGCGGCCGAGTGGTGGAGCCCGACCGGCAAGTTCAAGCCATTGCACAAGTTCAATCCGGTGCGCCTGGCCTATATTCGCGATCACGCCTGCGAGAATTTCGGCCGCGATCCGAAGAGCAGCCGGCCGCTGGAAGGCCTGCGCGTGCTCGATATCGGCTGTGGCGGCGGCCTGCTGTCCGAGCCGGTGGCGCGCATGGGTGCCGCGGTCGTCGGCGCCGACCCCTCGGAAAAGAACATCGGCATTGCCACGACCCATGCGAAGGCCTCGGGCGTTCCTGTCGATTATCGCGCCGTTACCGCTGAGCAGCTGGCCGAGGCGGGCGAAACTTTCGATATCGTGCTGAACATGGAAGTGGTCGAGCACGTCGCCGACGTCGAATTCTTCCTCTCCACCTGCGCGAAAATGGTGCGCCCCGGCGGCCTGATGTTCGTTGCGACCATCAACCGCACCATGAAGGCAGCCGCCCTTGCCATTTTCGCGGCGGAAAACGTGCTGCGCTGGCTGCCGCGCGGCACCCATCAATATGAAAAGCTCGTGCGTCCGGAAGAAATCGAAAAGCCGCTTGCCGCCGATGGATTGGAAATCGTAGCCCGCACCGGCGTCTTCTATTCGCCGCTGCAGGACCGCTGGAACCTCTCGAAGGATATGGACGTCAACTACATGCTGCTGGCGAAGCGGGCGAACTTGAGCTGATCGCCCGCCGGCGAACCGGCATCAAACCTTCAATGTCATGACATGCGCCAGCAACTCGCCTTGCGTTGCGGCATTCAACGCGACGAGCTCCTTGATACGAAGGCGGTCGATCTCAAGCGGCTGACCATCTGGTCCATAGGGCTGCTTGAACGAGAACGCCGTCCGGCTTGCTCCACGGTCGTGAAGATGTTCGAGCCGCTCGACGCCGTCCTTCCACACCGGAACGGTCCCGGCATCCACCCACCAAAGAACAAGCGGCGGCCAGCTTTGCCTGACATTCCATTGCCGTGCATGTTTCAAGGCGTCGGCATGCACGCCGCTATAGGTAAATGCCATCAGCGACTCGATATCGGTCCAGAGCGACAGCGACGATGGCGCCGTGGTAAATCCGCTACCTTCGATGAAACGCGGAAAGACCTGTTCGCCCCAACAGGAGGGTTGCGGCTCGCCCGGATAGCCGGAACGGCCGATGAAGCCGCTTGCGCGAGCGGCCGCCTCGAAGTTTGCCGCTTCACGCAGGCGAAATCCTTCGACGTCGGGGCTTTCATAGGCCGCGACATGCAGCCCGAAATTATACATGGCAAGATGCTTGCCGGCGCTCGCCGGCATCAGTTGACGTCGTCAGGCAGTACGGGGATAGCGGCGATCTCGATGCCTTCCTCGACGAGAGCCTGCGCCTCGTCCGGCGTCGCCTTGCCGATGATCCCGCGCGCATCCGCCTCGCCATAGTGGATCTTGCGGGCTTCTTCCGGGAACTTGGCACCGACATCCTCGGCATTCGCCTTGATGGCGTCGACCGCTTCCTTGAGCTTTGTCATCGCGTGCTTGCGCGCGGCATCCATGGCGAGCGTCTGCATCTCGTCCTTCCTGCGCGCCGTCGAAACCGAAGGCGCCATCAGGAGCTTGGAGATCGCAGCCGAATTGCAGACGGGACAGGTGAGGAAACCGCTTGCGACCTGGCGGTCGAAATCGGCGCTTTCGGAAAACCAGCCCTCGAACTCATGGGCATTGTCACAGCTAAGCGAATAACGGATCAAGCAGCGACGCCTCCAGCCGCCGGCGTCGCGATCTTCTCAAGCGAGAACTCGCGCGCATTCTTCAGGTTCGGTATCTTGTCATGGGCCAATTTCACCGCGGCGACATCGATCTCGGCGATGACGACCGCCTCCCCCGTGCCGCCGGCTGATGCCAGCACCTTGCCCCACGGGTCGATGATCATCGAATGGCCGAAGGTTTCGCGGCCGTCCTCATGCTTGCCGGCCTGCGCGGCGGCAATGACGAACATGCCGTTTTCGATGGCGCGGGCGCGCAGCAGGATTTCCCAATGCGCTTCGCCCGTCTGTTTCGTGAAGGCGGCGGGCACAGTCATCACCTCCGCGCCGGCAACGGCCTGGGCGCGGAAAAGCTGCGGAAAGCGCACGTCGTAGCAGATGGAAAAGCCGAGTTCGGCAAAGGGCAGCGACGCGATGCGCGCTTCAGAACCCGGACGGTAGACGGCGCTCTCGCGCCAGCTCTCGCCATTGTCGAGATCGACGTCGAACATATGGATCTTGTCGTAGCGGTTGATGAGCTTGCCGTCGGGACCGAAGAGGAAGCCGCGATTGGCGATCTTGCCGTCATCGAGCGCGATAGCCGTCGAGCCGATATGCAGGTGGATACCGAGCTCCTTTGCCAGCTCGGATGCCGTCTTGACGATGATATCGTCCGGCTCGTCGCGCAGCACGGCGCGCATAGCAGGCCGATCCTTCTGTACCGCGCCCGTCATCTCCGGCGTCTGCACATAGACAGCACCCTGCGAGACGGCTTCACGTACCAGGCGCGCCATGTCGGCTGCGTTCTTCACCGGATCGACGCCGGAACACATCTGGATGGCAGCGGCCTTGAAGCTCATCGTTTTCTCCCTCGTCGGAACAGATCAGGCTGATAGCATCGGGTCGAGCTTGCCGGCCCGCTCGAGCGCGTGAATATCGTCGCAGCCGCCGACATGCTCGCCATCGATGAAGATCTGCGGGAAGGTCGATCGGCCGTTCGCCTTGGCGATCATCTCCTGCCGCATCTCGGGCGAATAGGTGGCGTTGTGCTCGACATAGTCGACGCCCTTGGATTCGAGCAGTGATTTCGCACGGGCGCAATAGCCGCAGAATTCACGCGTATAAATAACGACGGATGCCATGATCCACTCCGGAAAAGCTCAGATTGAGTGTCATATAAGATGGCCGACGACCCTTGCAAAGGTCAAAACCGTGACATCGGCGGCGCCTGCTTTCTTCAGGGCCCGCGTCGCCGCCGCAACCGTCGCGCCAGTCGTATAGACGTCATCAACGAGAACGATGCGCCGCCCGAATATATCGGCCGCCCGGTGCTCGGAGACGGCAAAGGCGCCACGCACATTGTCCTGCCGCGCCTTCGCCCCGAGGCCGACCTGCTGGCTCGTCCGCTTGACGCGCAGGAGCGTTGCAGCCAGTAGCGGCTTGCCCGAAAGGCGGCCGATATGGCGTGCGAGTTCGGCCGCCTGGTTATACTTGCGCGCAAACAGCCGCGCCCGGTGTAGCGGCACCGGAATGATTGCATCACAGGCCGCGACCGTCCCGTCGCTGGCACGCAGCATCCAGCCGGCCATCATCGGCGCGAGATCGGTGCGATCGCGATATTTCAGGCTGAGAACGAGATCGCGCACGATGCCGTCATGAACGGCGGCGGACCGCAGGCGATCGAAGACGGGCGGATCGGCAATCGCCTCGGCGCTGAGAATGCCGGCACCGAGATCATGGGAAAACGGGCTGCCCAGGACTTCGCAATAGGGCCGCTCGATAAAGCGAATATCCGACCAGCATGCGGGGCAGAGGCCCCGATGCGTCCCGGCCGAGACCCCGCAACCCGGACAGGCGGGAGGATAGACGAGATCGGCGAGCGCCACAAAGGGCTTTTTCAGCCCGGCGCTGAGCATAGAAAAGGTGATTTCGCGTCCCATCATCCCCATATGATTGAGACTAGCAATTCCAGGAAAAGTGTATAGCGGTTTTCCTGGAATTGCTTGAGAGCAAAGGGCTAGAGAGTGATTCAGCGATCCCGTGAAGCGCTGAACCACTCTCTAGCTTTTTCCCGCAGGCCTTGCGAAGGGAAAACGCGCGGCGTGCCCGGCACGCCTCGCCGAATTGATGATATTACAGGAAACCGCCATGGAAATCGTGTTCGACCAATCGCTGCTTTCGGCCCGCAAGCGCCGGGCGCTGAGACAAGGCGACCCGAAAGCAGCCTTCCTGCTCGATATTGCCGCCGGCGAACTGGCGGAGCGGCTTGGTGTGACCGAGCGCCATTTCGACGAAGCCGTCGAACTGCACGGCGCGACCGGCATCACCGCGCGTCTGGCTCTGGCGACCGGCAAGATCGGACATCTGAGAAGGATCGAAAACGAGGTCGGCTTTGCCGCCCCCGGCGAGACCCTTATCGAGGCCCCGCCGGAAGAATTGCCGCTGGAGGCGGACTCGGTCAATCTCGTGCTTTCGCCGCTCAGCCTGCATGTCACCAACGACACGCCCGGCGTCTTCATCCAGATACGCCGGGTCTTGAAGGCTGACGGTCTTTTCCTGGCGGCGATCCCCGGCACCGGTACCTTGCAGGAATTGCGCGACGTGCTGCTTGCAACCGAGATCGAGCTGACGGGCGGCGCGAGCCCGCGTGTCATCCCCTTTGCCGACGTCCGCGACGTCGGCGGCCTGTTGCAGCGTGCCGGCTTCACCTTGCCCGTCATCGACACAGAGGCCTATACGGTGCGCTACGACAACCTGTTTGCCTTGATGCGCGACCTGCGGGCCATGGGCATGACCAATCCGCTTGTCGATCGCAGCCGCAAGCCGCTGACGCGCGCCTTCTTCCTGCGTGCGGCCGAACTCTATGCCGAACGCTATTCCGATCCGGATGGCCGGATCAGGGCGACATTCTCGATCATCTACGTCTCAGGCTGGACGCCGCACGAAAGCCAGCAGAAACCGCTGCGGCCGGGCTCCGCCAAGGCGCGGTTGGCGGATGCGCTCAAGGTCGAAGAGCACAAGCTGAAGCAATAACCGGCACGCCAAGGCTAGCCTGGTCTCACGTCAGCTCAGTTCTGCGACGCTGCCGAATTCTGCATCGTGCTGGAGAGCGTGTTGAACACGCCGGAGAGGCTGCCGCCGAAAGCGCCGACACCGCTGATGATCGCCGCCGACATCAGTGCGGCAATCAAACCATATTCGATGACCGTCGCACCGGTCTTGTCACTGAAAATACGCCGTACGGAACGCATAAGCTCGGGGCTCCCAGCATTGGACAACAGATGAATCCGATGCTCATCATGGCATCCGGCAGGCTATGCTCAGGCACCAGAGCATTTCCGCCTTTCTTCGAATCGCGAAAACGCTCTATCTTTTTGTTTCCTTACGCATTCCGAACGGAAAACCGCTGCGCGCTTTTCCTGGAAATGCACTACTGGCAGCCGCTGTCGGCGCCATAACCCTGGACGATGCAGACCGAACCCGGTTCCCGCTGCAGCACGCTGCGGCGGATCGTATAACGCTTGCCGTTTTCAGTCTGCGGGATCGAGCCGGTGATAACATTATCAATGTCCGGCGCGCTGGCAAGCACGCGGGACTTCGATTTGTCGGAGAGCATCGGCGTGAGGATGAGCGAAAGCGCAACCGCGGCTGTCCCGAACAGCAGAGCGATATTCAACGCGCCCGTCTTGCGCGACGTGGAATAGGACTGCTCTTTCTCTTGAACAGCTTTCCAGAAATCGTCGTCCATTATGTCAAGCCTTCTTTAACGCACCCAACAATCGCTTGATTGAGAGAATTGAATGCCAGAAGGTCATAAACGATCCCTTAATATCCACATGCAAATTAAAGAGACGTAAAATTCCGGGACAGTGCCTGATTCGGCCTAGAAGGCTGATATTACATGGCTAATTTTCGTTAACCATATTTGGCATGTGTCGCCCTCGGACGAGCTTGCGGGCCGCCGGAGACATTTACAAAAATGCTTTCCCTGGTCGCACATAAAACCCCGCCTGCAAAACACAGCCATAAGCAAATATATATTGGATTTACAATTAAAAATTGTATATGCCACGGATGCCGATCAACATGGGCAGACGAGTTCCTAATTTTACAGGAACGACCGTGGCAACCTTCCTGAAGATAGCCGGCGGCTTTATCATCGCGGTGGGTCTGCTCATTCTTGCATTCGTTCTCGTGGTGGGTCGTAACGACCCGTTGACCTCGGAACCTCCTCCAGCTTTCGGCGTCATTCTCGCTGGCGCGCTTATTTGCGCCTTCGGCTTGATGCTCGAGCATCTGGAAACAATCAGCCGGCATTCGGCCAAGCAGGCCGAGTTACTAACCGAGCTGGTCCGTAAAATGCCCAAGGCGGATTCCGCAGCCAGGCCCTCTGAGGCAAACAGCCTCGATCAGCTCACGAAGTCGAACTTCCGTTTTAAGGATATATGACACCAGCCGTGACTTCGGCAGAGAAGGGAGCAGTTCCCAGCAGGAATTGCCAAAACCCTAAAGCAGATCCTGCAGGAACGGGATCAAGGGCTCGTCGGCCGGCGGCATCGGGTAGTCGCGCAGCGCCTGCGGCCGCACCCATTTGATCGCCTGCCCTTCCCGGCCGTGCGGGATTCCTTCGAAACGCCGGCAGATGTAGAGCGGCATCAGCAGATGGAAGGTTTCATAGGTATGGCTGGCGAAGGTCAGCGGCGCGAGGCAGGCGATTTTCGTCTGGATGCCGAGCTCTTCCTCAAGCTCGCGCACCAGCGTTTCCTCGGGCGTTTCACCGGCCTCGACCTTGCCGCCGGGAAATTCCCAGAGACCGGCGAGCGACTTGCCTTCGGGACGCTGCGCCAGAAGAATGCGGCCATCGGCATCGATGAGCGCGCAGGCGGCAACGAGGATGATCTTGCGGCCTGCTTCGCTCATGCGGCCCCCGGCGGTTGCCAATAGCAATAACGATAGGCCTCGCGGAAGCCGAAGCGGATGTAGAGCGCCAGAGCCGGCGCGTTGTCGGCGCTGACCTGAAGCCAGGCGGTCTTGGCGCTGCGCATACGCGCCCAGCGCAACGCCGATGTCACGATCTCGACGCCCAGGCCCTTGCGCCGATGCTGCGCGGCAACCGAAACCGACATGATGCCGGCAAGATCATTGTCCTGTACGCAGAGCGTCGTCGCCAGCGGTCCGACCTCGGCATCCTCGATGACGAAGAGACCCGATGGCGGCTTGATATTGCTCACCACCTCCGCCAGCGCCGGCTTCAAAGCAGGATCGGCTTCATCGACAATGAGGCTTGCATCCACGAAGCGGCCGACATCGTGGCTCGGCAGATGATCCAGCATATCCGGCAGCTCGAGATCGACCAGATCGGCGGTCATGACGATCGTCTCGTCGAAGCGCGTCCAGCCGCGTTCCCGCAGAAGGTCGATGAGCTTCGGCGAGGCGAGCGGCGTCTCGCGCACCACCATCGGCCGGCCATAGGCCTCGAACTTGCGCTGCGCCTTCGTCAGCCGGATCTCGAGATCGCGATGATCGGAAGGATCGAGCGGCACGACCGAATTCAACCGCTTCGACGGGTGCCCGGCCGTCAGCCGCACCTGCCAGCTGCCGTCATACTGCACGGACGATGCGGGCCAGGCCCGGAAGCCGACGGCTTCGAGCCTGCGCACCAAAGGCAGCTTGTTTATCGTGGACTGCGCATGCATCGGCTAAATATCAGCTCCGGTAGTCGCCATTGATGGCAACATATTCCTTCGTCAGGTCGCAGGTCCAGACCGTTGCGCGACCATTGCCGAGGCCGAGATCGACCTTCACGGGAATATCCTGCTGCTTCATGACGTTCGAGGCGGCTTCCTCGGAATAGGAAGAATCACGCTCGCCGTTGACGGCAACGCGGACATCGCCGAACCAGATGGCAAGCTTGTCGCGATCCGCCATTTCGCCGGCCTTGCCGACTGCCATGACGACACGGCCCCAATTGGCGTCCTCGCCGGCGGCCGCGGTCTTGACCAGCGGCGAATTGGCGATCGAAAGCGCGATGCGCTTGGCGGCGGCGTCATTTTCAGCGCCGGTCACGGTGATCTCGAGCATTTTGGTGGCGCCTTCACCGTCACGAACGACCTGAATGGCGAGATCCTTGAGCAGCTCGTTGAGCGCCGCGCGGAAAGCCTCAAGCTTCGGATCGTCGGCGCGGTCGATATGCGCCTGCCCGTCAGCCGCGGCAGCACCGGTGGCAAACAGCATCAGCGTATCCGAGGTCGAGGTGTCGCTATCAACAGTCATGGAATTGAAGCTAGGGCCGACGCCTTCGGAAAGCAGCGCCTGCAGAGCGGAAGAAGAGATGTCGGCATCGGTGACGACGAAGGAGAGCATCGTCGCCATGTCGGGTGCAATCATGCCAGCGCCCTTGGCAATACCGTTGATGGTGACCTTGACGCCGCCGATCTCGGCACTGCGGGTCGCGACCTTCGGATAGGTATCCGTGGTCATGATGGCCTTGGCGGCTTCGAACCAGAAATCGCTGACGGCATCCTTCGCCATGGTGTCGAGCACGCCGGCGAACTTGGTGGCGTCGAGCGGCTCGCCGATAACGCCCGTGGAGGCGAGATAGACTTCGTTTTCACCGCAGCCGACGGCCGCAGCCGCGGACTTGGCGGTCAGTTCCGTCGCCTGACGGCCCTTCAATCCGGTAAAGGCATTGGCATTGCCGGAATTGACGACGACGGCGCGCGCGCTGCCATGCGCGAGGTTCTGGCGGCAGAAATCGACCGGAGCCGAAGGACACTTCGAACGGGTGAAGACGCCGGCAACGGCAGCCGGCTTGTCGAAGACCATCAACAGGACATCGGTCCGGTTCTTGTACTTGATGCCGGCGGACGCCGTGGTCATGCGCACGCCGCGCAGGGCGGGCATGGCCGTGAAGGTTTTGGGAGCGAGCGGAGAGACGGAACCAGACATGAGAGCCACCCTGAACGAGCATGATGCCGAAAAGTGTAGGCGGTTTTCGGACAACATCATGCTCTGCTTCTTTAAATTCTGGAGCGGATTCAGATTTTAGGTCGATACGACCTAAAATCATCCGACTCCAGCGAAGGGCCCGGAAAATCCGGGCCCTGATGGTTTGACTGCTTGTGACTTACTGCTGCGGCTGCGCGTCGGGCGCTGCCGCACCATCGGCAGGAGCGATGGCGTCATCGGCCGGTGCTGCGTCCTGCTGCTTCTGCGCATCGTCATAGGCCTTGCTGAGGGCCGGGTCGTTGATGACGACCTTGGTATCCTGCTTGGCCTTGTTCAGAAGCTCAAGATACTTGTCGCGCATGACGAGCTGACGAACCTGGTCCTTGACCTGCTCGAACGGCGGCGGCGGAGCGTTGCGCTTGTCTTCGACCTTGATGACGTGCCAGCCGAAATCGGACTTGACCGGCGTCTTGGTGTAGGTGCCGACCGGAAGGGCGAAAGCCGCATCCTCGAATTCCTTGACCATGCGGCCATGGCCGAAATAGCCGAGATCGCCACCATCGGCCTTGTTCGGGTCGGTCGACTTTTCCTTGGCGAGTGCGGCGAAGTCCTTGCCGGCGTCGAGTTCCTTGATGATTGCCTTGGCCTCGTCCTCGGTCTTTACGAGGATATGACGGGCATGAACTTCTTCCTGCTTCGGCAGGGCCGCGACTTCCTTGTCGTAGCGGGCCTTGACTTCGTCATCGGTGATCTTGTCGGCGACATGGGCCTTGAAGAAGGCATTGTGCAGCTCGCGGTCGCGCAGGTAGGCCATGTGGGACTGGAAGTCCGGCGTCTGGTCGAGCTTTTCGGCGGCGGCCTGCTGCGACAGCAGCTTCACGTCGATCGAAGCGGAAAGTGCTGCGACCTTCTTCTGGTCGTCCGGCAGTTGGCCGAGCTGAGGATCGAGGTTGGCGATCGCCAGATTGAGTTCGGACTGATGGATTTCGACATCGCCGATCTTGGCGACAACGGGGTCCTTGGCATCGGCTGCGAAGACCGGAGCCTGGAAGGTAACGATTGTTGCGAAAGCAACCGCAGCAAGCTTGTTATACTTCAACATAAAATAACCCTTCGGTGATCTCGACCGGCTCGACAGATGCGAATCCGGCGGGAAAAAGCCTTCAGCAGGAGAATGTGGCCTTTCTGTATCGGCCAAATCCCGTTGACATCAATCGACCCCCCTCTTATCTGTCACGCAACCTCGCGTCCAGAACAGTTTCCGGCCGTTTCGTGCTAAACTCCCGTTTTTTTCGGGAAGGAGCAAAGCAGAAAACGGCCGGATGAAATCTCAGAAAGGACCAGTCACATGGTCAGCCTAGGTGGAATTGCCCGCAAGTTGTTCGGCTCGTCCAACGACCGCAGGGTCAAATCGTTCCAGCCGCAAGTAGACGCAATCAATGCGCTCGAGCAGCAGATGCAGGCGCTGTCCGATGAAGCTCTGGCCGCCAAGACGGTTGAGTTCCGCCAGCAGCTCGCAGACGGCAAGGCGCTCGACGATCTTCTCGTGCCCGCCTTCGCTGTTGCCCGCGAAGCGTCGCGCCGGGTTCTCGGCATGCGGCCTTTTGACGTGCAGCTTGTCGGCGGCATGATCCTCCATTCCAACGCCATCGCCGAAATGAAGACCGGTGAAGGCAAGACCCTCGTTGCGACGCTGCCGGTCTATCTGAACGCGCTGGCCGGCAAGGGCGTGCATGTCGTTACCGTCAACGACTATCTGGCACAGCGCGACAGCGCCACGATGAGCCGCCTTTACGGCTTCCTCGGCCTGACGACGGGCGTCATCATCCACGGCCTGTCGGACGAAGAGCGCCACGACGCTTATGCCTGCGACATTACCTACGGCACCAACAACGAGCTCGGCTTCGACTATCTGCGCGACAATATGAAATACGAGCGCGCCCAGATGGTCCAGCGCGGCCACAACTTCGCGATCGTCGACGAAGTGGACTCGATCCTCGTCGACGAGGCGCGCACGCCGCTGATCATCTCCGGCCCGCTGGACGATCGTTCCGATCTCTACACCACGATCGACGCCTTCATCCCGCGCCTGTCGAAGGACGATTACGAGATCGATGAAAAGCAGCGCTCGGCGAACTTCTCCGAAGACGGCACCGAGAAGCTGGAAAACATGCTGAACGACGCCGGCCTGTTGAAGGGTGAATCGCTCTACGACATCGAAAACGTCGCGATCGTCCATCACATCAACAACGCGCTCAAGGCGCACAAGCTGTTCCAGCGCGACAAGGACTATATCGTCCGCAACGGTGAAGTCGTCATCATCGACGAATTCACCGGCCGCATGATGCCGGGCCGCCGCTATTCCGACGGCCAGCATCAGGCCCTGGAAGCCAAGGAACACGTGCAGATCCAGCCGGAAAACCAGACGTTGGCGCAGATCACCTTCCAGAATTATTTCCGCATGTACGGTAAGCTTGCCGGCATGACTGGTACGGCGGCGACGGAAGCGGAAGAATTCGGCAACATCTACGGTCTCGACGTCATCGAAGTGCCGACCAACCTGCCGATCCAGCGTATCGACGAGGACGACGAGGTCTATCGTACGCATACCGAGAAGTACAACGCCATCATCAACGAGATTCTTGATGCGCATAAGCGCGGCCAGCCCGTGCTGGTCGGCACGACGTCGATCGAGAAATCCGAACTTCTCGCCGATCTCATGCGCAAGCGCGGCTTCTCCGACTTCCAGGTGCTGAACGCCCGCTATCACGAGCAGGAAGCCTACATCGTCGCCCAGGCCGGCGTTCCCGGCACCGTCACGATTGCCACCAACATGGCGGGACGCGGTACCGACATTCAGCTTGGCGGCAACCTCGAAATGCGCGTCGAGCGCGACCTGCACGAAGTTGAGCCTGGCCCCGAGCGCGATGCGGCCATTGCCAGGATCGCCGAGGAAATCAAGGAGCTGAAGCAGCAGGCGCTTGCCGCCGGCGGTCTCTATGTCATCGCCAGCGAGCGCCATGAAAGCCGCCGTATCGACAACCAGCTTCGCGGCCGTTCCGGCCGTCAGGGCGACCCGGGCCGCTCGAAATTCTACCTGTCGCTCCAGGACGACCTGATGCGCATCTTCGGCTCCGACCGCATGGACGGCATGCTGCAGAAGCTGGGTCTCAAGGAAGGCGAGGCCATCGTCCATCCCTGGATCAACAAGGCTCTGGAACGCGCCCAGAAAAAGGTCGAAGCCCGCAACTTCGATATCCGCAAGAACGTTCTGAAGTACGACGACGTGCTGAACGACCAGCGCAAGGTCATCTTCGAGCAGCGCGTCGAGCTGATGGACGCGACGGACCTCACCGAAACCGTCGGCGATATGCGCCACGATGTCATCGAGGATCTCGTTTCGAAGCATATTCCCGAGCGCGCCTATGCCGAACAGTGGGATGCCGAAGGCCTGAAGACTGGCGTCGCCAATTTCTTCGATCTCGACATGCCGGTTCATGACTGGGTCAAGGAAGAAGGCATCGCCGAGGACGACATCCGCGCACGCCTGACGGAAGCCGCCGAGAAGGCAGCGACCGAAAAGGCCGAGCGCTTCGGCCCCGAGATCATGACCTATGTCGAGCGCTCCATCGTGCTGCAGACGCTGGACAATCTCTGGCGCGAACACATCGTCAATCTCGACCACCTGCGTTCGGTTATCGGCTTCCGAGGCTACGCCCAGCGCGATCCGCTGCAGGAATACAAGGCCGAGGCTTTCGAGCTGTTCCAGGCACTCTTGAACAACCTGCGCCAGGCCGTGACAGCCCAGCTCTCTCGCGTCGAACTCGTACAGCAGCCGGCCGAGCCGGAAACGCCGCCGATGCAGGCCCGTCATATCGACGCGACGACCGGCGAGGACGAATTCTCCCCGTTCGCTCTTGCGAGCGAAAGCGCGACAGCGCCGGAAAATCGCGACCCGCGCAATCCGGCGACCTGGGGCCGCGTCGGCCGCAACGAGGCATGCCCCTGCGGCTCCGGCAAGAAGTACAAGCACTGCCACGGCGCCTTCGAAAGCAGCGAAGTCGTCTGAGCCTCATTGGCTGATAGCAACGACAAAATGCCGCCGTTTGGCGGCATTTTTGTTTTCCGACGTCAAGGATTGCGCCAAGCTAAGGCGGCAGCGGCCCATCGAGCTCAGATAGCGGAATGCGGATCTTCGCTGTAGAGATGGATCGGATAGCCGGGGCCGATGACATCAAGCACCCGATCGAACCATGCCGTGAGCGCTGGATAATCGGCGAGAGCAAAGCCGCAATCCGCAGCCCGATGGGCATAAGCATAAATTGCTATATCCGCGATCGAAAACTCATCTCCGGCGAGGAACGGCGTGGTCTTCAGTCCACGCTCGAGCGCCGCAAGCGCACGAAGGCTGCCCGCGCGCTTGGCCTCCGTCATGACGGCATTGAGTTCGAGCCGTCCCGTCAAGGTCCAGAAGCGCAGCGTGCCGATGACCGGCTCGACGTGATATTGCTCGAAGAACAGCCACTGCATGACCTTGGCGCGCCGATAGCGGTCTGTCGGCAGAAATCGTGTGCCTTCGGCGACATAAGTGAGGATCGCGTTCGATTCGGCGATCGTGCGCCCATCCTCCAGTTCGAGAACGGGAATACCGCCAGCGGGATTGAGAGCGAAAAAGGCATCCGTGCGCCCCTCGCCTTCGAAAATCGACACCTGGCGGGTTTGGTATGGAATATCAAGCAGCCCGAACAGTACCCTGGCCTTCCAGCCATTCTGCGATGGCAGGTAATCGTGGAGCGTGAGCATGGGATCCTCCGTTGGCACGCGATCGATTCTACATCTCGGCTAAATGTCCGCCACCCGTTTCCTGCGGCGGGAGCGCGACATCATAGCCATGAGACCCGCCGCATCCCAAGGTTGCCTCGAATTCCCTCGGCGGGCAATTCTTCGCAGCTTACGGATGATTTTTGCAGGCCGGAAGAACCTATTCTTAACCCTCCTCTGCCAAGACTACCGCGAGGTTGGGATCATACTTAAAGTATTGCGTATCGATCATGGCGGTCTTTCAAACAGCGGAGAGAATGTTGCCGTCCGCATTGCGGACCGCGCTATCGCCGTATCTGCGCAAACTCGCTGCCCTCTTTGCCGGGCAGGACGAAAAGGCCGCTTCACAGCGCATGGCGCTGATCGCCTTCACGATCCGCATCGCGGGCGCCGCCCTCGCCTTCCTGTCGCAGATCATCCTTGCCCGCCTGATGGGCCGGTTCGAATACGGCGTTTTCGTTTTCGTCTGGGTGTTGATGATCCTTTTCGGCAATCTTGCCTGTCTCGGCTTCCCGACCGCCATCATCCGCTTCCTGCCGCAGTACGATGCCAGCGGCAATCACGATGCCATTCGCGGCCTGAACGCCACGGCGCGCCTGTTCGTGGTGGCCGTCTCCGGCACGCTGGCACTGATCGGCGCATTCCTGATCTATGTCTTCCGCGGCATGATCGAAGATTATTACATCCTGCCGATCTTCCTCGGGCTGATCGCCGTGCCGATGATCGCCCTGGGTGATGTTCTCGATGGGACGGCGCGTGCAAAGCACTGGCCGGTCATGGCCCTGAGCCCAACCTTCCTGATCCGTCCAACGCTGATATTGCTCTTTATGGTCGCAGCCGTCCTTGCGGGAGCGCCGCGCGATGCGGTCACGGCCATGACGGCAGCCCTGGCCGGTGCCTTTACCAGCGTGCTGCTGCAATATCTGGTTGTGACTCTCCGCCTGCGCCGCCATTATCCCGGCGGCCCGAAAGCCACGGAATTCAACGCGTGGTTCGCCGTCGCCTTTCCGATCTTTCTTGTCGAAGGCGTGGGCTACCTCCTCACCAATTCCGACGTCGTGGTGGTCGGGATCTTCCTCGATCCGGATCAGGTCGCCGTCTATTTTGCCGCCGCCAAAACCATGGCGCTGGTTCACTTCGTCTATTTCGCCGTCAAGGCCGCGATCGGCCCGCGTTTTGCCGCCATCCTGGCGGAAGGTGACCGAAGCAAGCTTGCCGCCTTCGCCGCCGATGCAACGCGTTGGACCTTCTTTCCGGCACTCGCCGTCGGCCTCGCCGTCCTGGCCGCGGGTCAGTTCTTGCTGTCGCTCTTCGGCGCCGCCTTCACCGATGGCCAGATCGTCATGGCGATCCTGCTTGCCGGGATCCTCGCGAGGGCATTGGTTGGTCCCGCCGAAGTGCTCCTGACCATGGCCGACAAGCAGATGCTCTGCGTTTATCTCTATGCAGCGGCACTCGTCACCAATATCGGCCTGAACGCTATCCTCATCCCGCATCTCGGCATTGAAGGGGCAGCCATTGCCGGCGCCGCCGCCATGGCGGTCGAGGCGCTGCTTCTGCACATCGCCGTCCGCCACGCGCTCGGCATCACCCTGTTCGCCCTCATCCGGCGCCCCGCAACGCCACCGGCAACGAGGGCTCTCTGATCATGGCACGCCCTCCCTACACCGAAAGCACCGACAGCCAGGTGAACGCACTGACGCACACGCTCGCAGCGCTGCATTTCGAAACGCCGAAGGCCGAGGCCCGGGTCGAGATCGGCCGCGCCGGCCGCGAACTCTGCCTCTATCCGGGCAAGCTCGGCTACGAGCTGCAGGACGAGCTGGACTTCCTGTCCAACCGCGCCATGGAGCCGAACGTCTTCTTCTCCGGGCGCTTCCTGGCGCCCGCCATGCCGCGCCTCGAGGACCGGCAGGTGCGCCTGGCGCTGATGCGCGACAACAGCAGCACGCGCAGCCGCATCCGCCTGCTGATGCCCTTCACCGTCGACAAGCCGGGCTTTGCGATCGGCCCCTCGATCATCCGCGTCTGGTCGAACTCCTTCGGCCCGCTCGGCACGCCGCTGCTCGATGCCGAGGATGCCGGCGAGAGCCTCGATAATCTTTTCGAAGCGCTCTCCCGGCAGGACCTGCGCCTGCCGACGACGCTCGTGCTGCCGGATGTGCGCCTGAATGGCCGCTTCGTTCAGATGGCGAAAGCCATCGCCATCGGCCGGAACCTGCCCATCGCGGTTGCCAATCCTTTCCAGCGCCCGATGCTTCAGAGCAACGACGACGCGCTCGCCTATCTCAAGCGGGCGATCTCCAGCGCGCATTTGCGCGAAATGCGCCGGCAATGGCGGCTGTTGGAAAATGAGGGCGAGATCAGCTACAGCGTCGCGCGTCAGCCGGGCGACGTACACACGCGCATGGAAGAGTTCCTGGCGATCGAGGCGAGCGGCTGGAAGGGCAAGAAGCGGTCGGCTCTCGTCACCGATCGCCATCATGCCGCCTTCGCCCGCGAAGCGATCTCCAATCTTGCGGCCATCGATGCGGTGCGTATCCACACCATCGACCTCGACGGCAAGGCCATCGCCTCGATGATCGTGCTGATGATGGGTGGCGAAGCCTATACGTGGAAGACCGCCTATGACGAGGCCTATGCCCGCTTTTCGCCGGGCAAGCTGCTGATGGGCGAACTGACGGAATGGCATCTCGACGATGCCAACGTCGTCCGCTCCGATTCCTGCGCCGTGCCGGACCATCCGATCATGAGCCGCTTCTGGCATGAGCGCGAGGACATGGGCACGCTGATCGTCGGCCTGACGCCGAACGGCGACCGCGATGTCCGCCAGGTAACCACGCAACTGCACATGTACCGCAGCACCCGCAACATGGCGAAACTGCTGCGCGAAAAGATCCTGTCGCTTACGAAGCGCTAACTTCAGCCATCGCCCGCTCGCGCAGCAGGCGGCGGATCACCTTGCCCGAGGTCGTCAGCGGCAGCGCATCGACGAATTCGATCTCGCGCGGATATTCATGCATGGAAAGCCGGGTCTTCACCCACTCGCGGATCTCGGCCGCCAGTGCTTCGCTCGGCTCACGGCCAGGCACGAGAACGACGTAAGCCTTGACGATTTCCGTTCTAACCGCATCCGGTTTGCCCACTGCCGCGGCAAGCTGCACGGCCGGATGGCCGCCAAGGCAATCCTCGATCTCGCTCGGGCCGATGCGATAGCCCGACGAGGTGATGACGTCATCGTCGCGCCCTACGAAGGAAATGTAACCATCCGCATCCTGCCGGCCGATATCGCCGGTCAGCAGCCAGTCATTGGCAAATTTCGCCTCAGTTGCCGCCTCGTTCTGCCAGTAGCCGAGGAACATCACCGGATCGGGCCGCTTGATCGCGATCTGCCCGCTCTCCCCAACCGGAACTTCGACGCCATCGGCATCGACGATCGCGACACGATGGCCAGGCACGGGCTTGCCGGTCGCGCCGGCGCGGCTGACGCCGAAGGCCTCGCTGGAAGAGAGCACGAAATTGCACTCCGTCTGACCGAAGAATTCGTTGACGCTGACACCGAGCGCCGACCGCACCCATTCGAAGGTCTCCCGGCCGAGCGCCTCGCCGGCCGACCCGATGGTGCGAAGCTTGAGATCATAATGGGCGCGCGGATTGTCCACGGCCTTCAAGAGCCGCAGCGCCGTCGGCGGGATGAAGGCATTGCGCACCTCCATCTCGGCCGTGATGCGGAAGGCCATATGCGGATCGAACTTCTGCGCCGGCGAGGAAACGACGGGGACACCGAGCATCAGGCTCGGCAGCAACGCATTCAGGAGCCCGCCGGCCCAGGCCCAGTCCGACGGCGTCCAGAGCCGGTCGCCAGCCTGCGGAAAGCCCTCATGGGCGAACTGCATACCCGGAATATGCCCCGGCAACACACGATGGCCATGCAGAGCACCCTTGGGCGGCCCGGTCGTGCCCGAGGTGAAAATCATCAATGCGGGGTCGTCCGGGCCGGTGTCGGCCACCTCGAACAAGGGCGGATGCGCCGCGACCAGATCGGCAAAGCCGGCGACGCCATCCTCGGCGCCGTCAATGCTGATCACTTGCGCAAGTTCCGGCAGCCGGTGCCTGATCGAACGCAGCCGCTCGAGGCCGAACCGGTTGGTGACGATGGCCGATGCCCCGGCCGCCTTCAGCCGGTATTCCAGCGCCTCGCCGCCGAACAGCAAAGCCAGCGGCAGGGCGATCGCCCCCATCTTGTAGATCGCCACATGCGCCACGACCGTCTCGAAACTCTGCGGCAACAGCAGCGCCACCCGATCTCCGCGACGCACGCCGAGAGCGACAAGCGCATTGGCGAAAGAGGCCGAACGATCGCGCAACTCGCCGTAGGTCATGGAACAGTGATTGCCGTCGGGATCGAAATGCTGGAGGCAGACCCGATCGGGCTCACGCTCGGCCCAGGCATCGCAGACAGCATATCCTATGTTGAATTTCGCCGGAATTTCCCAACGAAAGTCGCAATAGAGGGCTTCATAAGTATCACGCGGGGGCAATTTCATGCGCAGTTCCAGAAAATTGTGCGGTGCAGCTAACACCTGTCGCCCGCAGGGTTCAAGGAAACATTTGAGATTGCCGATACCCACCCTGCCAGGTCACCGTCATTTAGTGCACGAAGGACCACCCTTCTTCGGAGCGAAACACCAGCCAAAACTTGCCATAGATATTCGCCTCAGGCACGAAGCCGACATCGAAGCGGCTATCGTTGGAATTGTCGCGATTGTCACCCAGGACGAAATAATAACCTGCAGGCACTGAATACTCGCCTGTGTTGTCCCCCCGCGAGTTGGGCGATTCATCCAAAGTCCGATAGCGAACCCCGTTGTCCAGCACCTCGCCGAAAACGGGGAATTCGCCACGATCCAGACCATAGTTCGTCACGATGGTACCCTCGTCATCGCGCGGCACCGCCTGTCCATTAATGAAAACAATTCCGTTTTTCATCTGGATGCGGTCACCGGGAAGCCCGATAACACGCTTCGCGTAGTCCACGTTCGGTGTGGCCGGAGGCGCGAGGATGACGACATCCCCTCGCTGTGGCTTAGGCCCGAACAATTTCGGCGGCAGCCAATCGGGTCTAAACGGGAAAGAGTAGCGACCATAGCCATAATTGAACTTCGTCACGAAAGCGTAGCTGCCGGGCATAAGCGTCGGCATCATCGAACTAGAGGGGATCGAAAACGGTTGGACAATGAATGCCCGAATGAAGAATGCGACGGCGATGGGAAAAAGCCAAAAAACCAGCGCTATATTGTACCAACGCGCGAACCATCGATGTTGCCAGGCAGCGCCCCCTCCCCGCGCCAACCAATAGCCATGAACACAACCGACCAAATTGAAAGGAACGGCTACCAAACCAGCAGCCGCGGCCAATGCGAGCTGAGGCATTGCAAGAATAACCAGAAAGCCGACAAGGTTGGTAACCAACAGATAGGCTATCGCCATACGTCCCCGGCCAAGATAGGCCGTGACGATGGCAGGTCCCAGAAGCAGGCCGATGACAGCGGCGGCGAGCGGACGGCGGTCGTGGAAGAAGCGGAAAAAACGCATGGAAAGCCTCAAATTGATGAGGCGCTATAGTTACACAACCAGTAACTGCATTTGAATTGTCGAGATATGACAATCCCCAAGCTAGACCCGCGTCGATCCGCGGCAGCTTTTCGAGCAACCGCGAATTATTGAGCTATCGGCAAAGCCCTGCCCTGCTAATCTCCGTGTGATACAATATCATTCCTCTTCCCAAGCGAGGCGGAAGCCCTTGCCCACCGGATATCCATAACAAGATGGAGAATAGCGATGGAATACGTAAAGCTTGGCCGGACCGGTCTGGAAGTCTCACGCATCTGCCTGGGTTGCATGACCTATGGCGATCCCGACAAGGGCACACATGCCTGGTCGTTGAAGGAGGAGGAAAGCCGGCCGCTGCTGCGCCAGGCGATCGAGGCCGGCATCAATTTCCTCGATACGGCCAACACCTATTCCAACGGCTCCTCGGAGGAGATCGTCGGGCGCGCCATCAAGGATTTCGCCCGCCGCGACGATATCGTGCTCGCCACCAAGGTCTTCAACCGCATGCGCCCCGGCCCCAATGGTGCCGGCCTCTCGCGCAAGGCGATCTTCGATGAGATCGACAACAGCCTGCGCCGCCTCGGCACCGATTATGTCGATCTCTACCAGATCCATCGCTGGGACTATACGACGCCGATCGAGGAGACGCTGGAAGCGCTGCATGATGTCGTCAAGGCCGGCAAGGCCCGCTATATCGGCGCCTCCTCCATGTATGCCTGGCAGTTCGCCAAGGCGATCTACACCTCTCGCCTCAACGGCTGGACCGAATTCGTCAGCATGCAGGACCATCTGAACCTGCTCTATCGCGAGGAGGAGCGTGAGATGCTGCCCTTCTGCGAGGATCAGAAGATCGCCGTCATCCCCTGGAGCCCGCTCGCCCGCGGCCGGCTTACCCGCGATTGGGATGAGGCGACGGCCCGCACGCAATCCGACGAATTCGGCAAGACGCTCTACACCCAGGCGCTGGAAGCCGACCGCAAGATCGTCGATGCCGTCGGCACCATTGCCAAGGCGCGCGGCATCCCGCGCGCGCAGGTGGCGACCGCCTGGATCCTGCAGAAGAGCGCCGTCACCGCGCCGATCATCGGCGCTTCCAAGCCCGGCCACATCACCGATGCCGTCGCCTCCCTGGAGATCAAATTGACGCCGGAAGAAATCGAGGCGCTGGAGAGCCCCTATGTCCCGCACGGGGTTGCCGGGTTCAAGTGATCGGAGAATTGGGGCTGGTCAGGTTGGGCTGGCGATGCCGCAGCTACGTGCTTGGTCCCTCGCCCCAACCCTCTCCCCGCATATGCAGCAGGGCAATCGCATTTTGAGGCACATCGGCGCCGCAAGTTCCTTCTCCCCGAGGGGAGAAGGGGTTGGTGGGGAAGTTCACGAACCGGTCACAGTTGAGGCTTAGCAGGTCAGGGTTCCCTACCCCGAGGATGGTATCTGATGATCACGGTTCCCTTCGAAGCGCGGCGCTTTCAGTCGACCGCGGCCTATTACCTGCGTTATCGCATCCCCTATCCCGACAGGCTGATTACCCGCATTGCTGAGCGCAGCGGCCTGAAGCCCGGTGGCCATGTGCTCGATCTCGGCTGCGGCCCCGGCCAGCTCGGTATCGCGTTTGCGCGGCTACAGGGCGCGGCCGTCACCGCCATGGATCCGGAGCCGGAAATGCTTGCCGAAGTCGAGGCCGGCGCGCGCAAGGCCGGCGTCGATATCACCATCCGGCAGGGCTCCTCCTACGATCTCGGCTCCGATATCGGCCCTCTGCACCTCTGCATCATGGGCCGCTCGTTCCATTGGATGGATAGGCCGGCAACGCTCGAAGCGCTGGATAGGCTGATCGAGCCCGGCGGCGCGGTCGTCCTCTTCCACGATAAGGGCATCCTGGCGGAGCCGAACTGGCGCGGCATTCTTGAGCCGCTGATGGAAACCTATTCACCCGAGCGCAGCGCGGAGCGGCAGATGCGCCAAAGCAGGGAATGGGCACCGCATGAAGCCATGCTGCTCGCCTCCCCTTTCCGCAATCTCGAACGCATCGGCATCATCTCGGAATACACCAGGGATATCGAGGAGATCGTCGGCCGCATCTTCTCGATGTCGTCGACCTCGCCACAGGCGCTCGGCGACAAGGCGGCCGATTTCGAAGCGGCCCTGCGCGCCGAACTGCTGGCGGTCGCGCCCGACGGCAAATTCAAGGAGATCGTCGAGGCGAACGGGCTGCTCGCCTTCCGCGAATAGATCGGGATCAGCCGTTGCTTTCACTTGGCGGCGGCGACAGCTCCCGCCGGGTCGCAGACAGGAATTCCTGCGACAGCTCGGAATTGTCCATCGCCCGCGCCAGGACGACGGCGCCGACCATGGCCGAGAGGCTGGCAAAAGCCTTGCGACGGCGCTCCTCCGGCGTTTCGCCGGGAACGATCTCTTCCAGTACCTCGACCAGCCCCATCAGGCCGCCGGTGAAGGTGGATTGCATCTCGGGACCATGGCGGCTGACCTCCTGCGTCAGTGCCGCGAAGACGCAGCCGGTCGCATGCTCGACGACGTTGCGATGCGAGAGATAGTGGGCAAGCAGCGTTTCCAGCGGCTGATCGGGCGAGCTTGCCGCCACTTCCTTCCAGCGCTCCAGCGAGCGCGCCACCAGCGCCTTGCTCGCCTCGGAGGCGAGCTCGTCCTTCGAATCGAAATGGCCGTAGAAGCCGCCATGCGTGAGCCCGGCCGCCTTCATGATCTCGGCGACGCCGATGCCGTCGAAACCCTTCTCGCGAAAGAGCTCGCCCGCCACGGCAAGGATCTTCTCGCGATTCTCGGCGAATTTCTCCCGGCTCACTCTCATCAAAAAACTCCATCAGAGCATCAATAAATCTGCATTGACAATTTATATGATGAGCATCATCAATACGCAACAAATATGATAGCAATCATGTAAATGCCTTTACACAAACGTTCAAGCCGGGAGGACGGCTTGGCGCTAGAAGTGGACACGGTACCCTCGCCCATCCATCATCAAGCGTTTTCACAAGCTCTCCCGATCCTGACGCCAAGACACGCAACCTTATCGGAACGCACCTCATGGTCTCAACTGCCCTTGCTTCGACGCTCGCCCGGCGCAACATCCATTACGGATGGGTCGTCGTCGGCGCCACCTTCCTCACCATGCTGGTCACCGCCGGCGCCATGGGCGCGCCCGGCGTGCTCATCAAGCCGCTGGAGGACGAGTTCGGCTGGAGCACGTCGTCCATCTCCTCGGCGCTCGCCGTGCGGCTGTTGCTGTTCGGCCTGATGGGTCCCTTCGCCGCCGCCTTCATGAACTATTTCGGCGTACGCAAGGTCATCGTCTTCGCGCTGGCGACCATCGCCGTCGGCTTCATCGGCTCGCTCTTCATGACCGAGGTCTGGCAGCTGCTTTTGTGCTGGGGCATCATCATCGGCTTCGGCACCGGCCTCACAGCCATGGTGCTCGCCGCAACCGTGTCGACGCGCTGGTTCACCAAGCATCGCGGCCTCGTCATCGGCATGCTGTCCGCCAGCTCGGCGACGGGACAGCTCGTCTTCCTGCCGCTGATGGCGGAGCTGACGACGCGCTACGGCTGGCGCACCACCGTGATCTTCGTCTGCGGCATGATCGCTGTCGCCGCCCTCATCGTGCTGCTCCTGATGCGTGACCGCCCCTCGGACGTCAACCTGCCGCTGGTCGGCGAGATCCACATCACACCTCCGCCGCCGCCCACGAAGAACCTGAAGGCCGCGCTCGCCTCGCCCCTGTCGATCCTGCGGGAGGTGTCCACGACCTCGACCTTCTGGATCCTCTTTGCCACCTTCTTCATCTGCGGCCTGTCGACTAACGGGCTCATCCAGACGCACTTCGTCACCCTCTGCGGCGATTTCGGTATCGTGCCGGTGGCGGCCGCCAGCGTGCTCGCCGTCATGGGCATCTTCGATTTCTTCGGCACGATCGGCTCCGGCTGGCTCTCCGACCGCTTCGACAATCGCTGGCTGCTTTTCTGGTATTACGGACTGCGCGGCCTGTCGCTGGTTTACCTGCCCTTCAGCGACTTCACCTTCTACGGCCTGTCGATCTTCGCTGTCTTCTATGGCCTCGACTGGATCGCCACCGTGCCCCCGACCGTCAAGATTGCCGCCGACCGCTTCGGCCGCGAAAAGGCCGGGCTCGTCTTCGGCTGGGTCTTCGCCGGCCACCAGCTGGGTGCGGCCACCGCCGCCTATGGCGCCGGCCTGACCCGCACGGAGCTGAACACCTACCTGCCCGCCTTCTTCGTCGCCGGCGCCTTCTGCCTGCTCGCCGCGATCCTGGCGATCACCCTGCAAAAGTCCGGCGCCACCACCAAGGGCCCGGCCATGGCGCACTAAACCGAGCCCGGAAAGAGCAAAAAGCCCATGGCGTCCACCGACGCCATGGGCCAAACCGCAACCCTGCGGAAACACTCGCAATATCTGCCGACCCCGGCTTGCGCGCCCCGCCGATCACATGCTAGACAGCCGCCTCGTCAGTACCCCGTTGCCCCATTGGCGGAATTGGTAGACGCGCTCGACTCAAAATCGAGTTTCGAAAGAAGTGCTGGTTCGACTCCGGCATGGGGCACCATCTTATCCCATCGACAAAACTTTAATCGGCTTGAAACATGCCGTCGTGCATCGCAGTCAATCGACCTCATTGCGTCGGCAACGCAACCATGTCGCTAATTTTGAGTACAGATCCCTTGAAGGGCTCGACTTTAACGCGATTAATGGCATAGTCCGCTCGCAAACGGGACATGCCATGAATGTAGCCTGCACTATCTTCGCTATCTTGATTGCCTCGCTTGCCTTTGACGAGGCCGTTTCTGCGCCCCGACATCAGGCGTCCGTCGCGCAAACATGTTTCGTGAAATTCGGCGATGCTCCAAAGCAATCGTGTCGATTGGTATATTCCATAGAAGGGCCGCAGCATCGACAAATGTCGGTGGGCGCAAAAATCGCAAATGGTGACTTCAGCTTCGCGGGTTCGATCATTGATGGACGTTCCTTCAAGGTCACCGAAATTTACGCCGGAGTTCCGTTAAAAGCGTCTGGCCTCTGCAAGTTGACCATGACAGCGAAGGGCCGCGTCACGGCAATAAACTGCAGGGCTAAAGGCAAGTTTGGTGTCGCGCGCATGAAGTCCACAGCAGACAATCCAGATAATTGGGATCTGATCATCAGAAGAATTGTGCCGAACGATTCATCGACTCGAAAACCGTAACCTCGGTTTGCGATTCGAGCACCATCCCCAAGACCCCACACCATCACGAAAAATTTTGCCTTTCTGCCGCTCCCGCACGTCCCCGACCATTTACAGCCATAATCCTGCCCCCTAAAGGTTTGCAACGCAGCAAAAAGGGGGCCTTATGCTTCGTAGACTGTACGACTGGACCATGTCGCTTGCCGGCCGCAAATCGGCGGAAATCTGGTTGGGCGTTATCGCCTTCGTCGAGAGCTCCGTCTTCCTCGTTCCGGCGGACGTGCTTTTCCTGCCGATGTCGCTTGCGAGGCCCGAGCGCGCCTGGCGCTACGCGCTGACGGCGACGGTCGCCTCCGTGCTCGGCGGTATTGCCGGCTGGATGCTCGGCTATTACGCCTTCGAGACCATCGCCAAGCCGATCCTCGAATTCTACGGCAAGCTCGACGCCTTCAACCAGATGAGCGCCGGCATCACCTATGAATGGGTCCTGCTGCTGCTCGTCACATCGGGTCTCGCGCATCTGCCGCCGATCAAGGTGGTGACGATCCTTTCCGGCGTCGCTCATATCGATCTCGGCCTGTTCATCGTCTCGGCCATCGTCGCCCGCGGCGCGCGCTTCTTCTTCCTGGCCTTCCTTTTGCGCCGCTATGGCGAATCCATCCGCCATTTCATCGAGAAGCGCCTCGGCCAGATCACCATGGTAGCCGCCGTCGTTCTCATCGCCCTCTATGGCATCTTCCATTTTGCCCTGGCGAGCTGACCAAGGAGCCCTCAACACATGTCCACGACTTCGCCTTCTCCCCGCGCCGGCCTCGGCTATGGCGCCCTGCTGACGATCGGCATGATCGTCGTCATCGGCTCGGCGCTCGGCTTCCAGTATATCGGCGGCTATATCCCCTGCGCGCTCTGCCTGGAGCAGCGCCAGCCCTATTATTACGGCATCCCGGTCGCCATCATCGCCGTGCTGACGGCGGTCGCCGGCCTGCCCTCCTGGATCACCCGCGGGCTGCTGATCATCGCCGGCCTGATGATGGTTGTCGGCGGCGGCATCGGCGTCTATCACTCAGGCGTCGAATGGCACTTCTGGGAAGGCCCAACCACCTGCTCCACCTCGGCTGCCAGCGTCACGCAGAATGCCGGCGACCTGCTCGGTCAGCTGAACACCATCAAGGGGCCCTCCTGCACGGAAGCGGCACTGCGCGTCCTCGGCCTGTCCATGGCCGGATGGAATGTGATCGCCAGCATGATCCTGGCGGCGATCGCTTTTGTTGGGGCGAAGAAGGCTGGTTGATTTTTTGGGCGAACGACGGCCCTCTCGGAGGAGGTGGCTCTGATACCCCCCTCTGTCCCTTTCGGGACATCTCCCCCACAAGGGGACTATTGCAAAATTGAGTGGATATGATTCCCTGTTATTGAACGGGGATGATTGTCATGGTGCTGAAGCGGACAGGTCAGTTCAGTTTTGTGGATGCGTTGATGCCGGCCGGTGGCGGCAACCAGCGTCTGGATCGGTTATCGGGTCTTGTCAAATGGTACCGGTTCGAGAAGGTGCTGCAGCGGCTGCGCAATGATGCGGCTGCCGGCCGCCCGGCCTATCCACCGTTGATGATGTTCAAGGCACTGCTCTTGCAGTCGCTGTACGGCCTGTCGGACATGGAGCTGGAAGAAGCGCTGTATGATCGGCTGTCGTTCCGCCGCTTTGTTGGCCTGAGCTTGGAAGAGACTGTTCCCGATCACACGACCTTGTGCCGGTTCCGCAATCATCTGATCGAGGCGCGACTGCTGGAGGCGCTGTTTGCTGAACTCGACAGTCAATTGGACAAAGCCGGGTTGATTCTGCGGCGTGGCACGATGCTGGACGCCACCATCATCGAGACGGGAGCGGCTCGGCCGCCGAAGGGGCGCCTGCCTGGACAGGAGCCGGGACGGGAGCCCGGACAGGAGCCCGGACGGGAGATTGCCGAGCGTGGGGGAGATGCCGATGGCGTGGACACGGTGCCGCCGGTGAGGCTGAGCGACCCGGACGCCCGTTTCACGCGGCGCAAGGGCCGGCAGGGCTCGTCCTATGGCTACAAGGCCCATGTCGGCGTCGATGAGGGCTCGGGCCTGGTGCGCCGGCTGATCACCACCCCGGCCAATGTCAACGATACGGTCTGTGCCGATGATCTGATCTGCGGTGACGAACAGGCGGTATTGGCCGACAGCGCTTATCATACCCATGCCCGCGAGAAGACGCTGAAGGCCAGGGGCATCAAGGCGCGGCTGATGCGCCGGCCCAACAAACATCACCGCACACTGCCCCCGAAGCTGCAACGCTTGAATGATCTGATCGCTCGCCGGCGCGCTGCCGTCGAGACGACCTTTGCTACATGGAAGCGCCGCATGGGTCTTTCGGTCATTCGTTATCGCGGACTGATCAAGGCGCAAGCCCAGGTGCTGATGACGGCAATCGCCTTCAACATGCGCCGCTGGGTGACGCTGACCGCCTAATCCGAGGGGCGGACTCTGTCCGCCACCCGCTCAAAACCAAAACAGCCACCTAAAAACAGCCCGCTCACCAACATAGCGGACCCAAAAACTCCGCCCCAACCCTTAGGCCGTGTCTCTGCTCTCGTTTATGCAACGATCCCACAAGGGGGGAGATTGTTGGGAGTTTGCCGCTGGTAACCCCCATAAAACAACAAGCAGCAAATCGCAGCTTGCTCGATGCTTGCTTGAGGTGAGGGAGTGGTGCAGGTGACCAATCTCCCCCCTTGTGGGGGAGATGTCGCGAGAGCGACAGAGGGGGGTGCCGCACCCTCCTCGAGCGCAGCCGCCAACGTGACCCTTACGGCTGCAGTTCCGAATCCCAGTAGAGATAGTCGAGCCAGCTGTCGTGCAGGTAGTTCGGCGGGAACAGGCGGCCGTTGTTGTGCAGGTCTTGCACCGTCGGCTGGTATGGCTTCTGCGCCGGGAACATGCCGGCCTGCTTCGGCAGCTTGCTGCCCTTGCGCAGGTTGCAGGGCGAACAGGCGGCCACCACGTTTTCCCAGGTGGTCTCGCCGCCATGGGCGCGCGGGATGACGTGGTCGAAAGTCAGGTCGTCATGAGAGCCGCAATACTGGCATTCGAACCGGTCGCGCAGGAAGACGTTGAACCGGGTGAAGGCGGGATTGCGGGATGGCTGCACATATGTCTTCAGGCAGACAACGCTCGGCAGCCGCATCGAAAAGCTCGGCGACGATACGCTGTGATCGTATTCTGCAATGATATTCACACGGTCAAGGAAGACCGCCTTGATCGCGTCCTGCCAGGACCAGAGCGACAAGGGATAGTAACTCAGCGGTCTGTAGTCAGCGTTCAACACGAGCGCTGGCAAGGACTGCGGGGAAACTGCAATCGTCAAGGAACCCTCCTGATCGATTCGCCATCTGCACCTGTATATTAGGCCGGTTGTTACAGGATTGTGAAGTCGAATAAATTCAGTGCGTAAAGGCGAACGCTGGGAGGCGCTGATTAAACTATAGGCAGCGCATCCCGCCGCGTTTTCACCGCATAATAGGCCCAGAAAAGCCGGGCGGCAACGGAGCGCCAGGGCGCCCAAACCGCTGCTTCCCGGGCAACGGCCTTGGCCAAGGGCCTGACTTCATGGCCGAAAGCCATGCCGACGGCCGCCTGCAGTGCCACGTCGCCCGCCGGAAACACATCTGCGTGACCGCCGCAGAACATCAGGTAGACCTCGGCCGTCCAGGGGCCGATTCCCTTGATGGAAGTCAGCTCGGAAAGCGCCTTGTCCGGTGATTCGGCGCTGAGCGCCTGCAGATCGAGGCTGCCGCCGGCAACCGCTTCGGCCACGCGAGCCAGCGTCTCGTGCTTGATTCGCGACAGGCCGAAGGTTCGCCACGCTTCCGGCTGCAGGCCGGCATAGCCCTTGGCGGTCACATGGCCCATTCCGGCGATCATCTTCCCCCAGATCGCATCGGCGCTGGCGCGGGAGACGACCTGCGAAACGATGATATGGGCGAGCCCTTCGAAGCCCGGTTCGCGCAGGCGCAGCGGCAAGGCGCCTGCCTCTGCGGCAACACGCCGCAGGCGCGGGTCGAGCTCCAATAGCGCAGCCAGGCCCCGTTCGATGTCGCGCTCGTCGCGAATGATCTGCATGGCGTCTCGTGGTCCCCGGTTCAAATTCGTGGCAGAAGAAAGCATGATCGAGATTCCCCGTCAAAAGCCGAAATTCCGTTTTGCCCCGAGCCCCAACGGCCCGCTGCATCTCGGCCATGCGCTGTCGGCCATTCTCAATCACGACATGGCGGCAAAGGCCGGCGGCGACTTCCTGCTGCGCATCGAAGACATAGATCAGACGCGCTGCACACCCGATTTCGAAGCCGGCATCTTTTCAGATCTCTCCTGGCTCGGCCTTCGCTGGCAGGAGCCGGTGCGCCGGCAGTCCGAACATTTTCCGGCCTATCAGCAAGCCTTGCAGGCGCTGATCGACCGTGGCCTCGTCTACCCCGCCTTCCTGACGCGCGGTGAGGTCAAGGCCCGCGTCGCCGCCTTCGAGGCGGATGGCAGCTTCTGGCCGCGCGATCCGGACGGCACGCCGCTCTATCCGCCCGACGACCGCGAGCGCGGCGATGCAGAGCAGCGCCGCCTGCTGGCATCGGGCATGAAACACGCCTGGCGTCTCGACATGGAAAAAGCGCTGGCGGCGGGCGGACAGCTCCATTGGCAGGAAAGCGGCGACGGTGAGACGGGTACTATCCTCGCCGACCCCGCCGCCTGGGGCGATGTCGTGCTGTCGCGCTCGGACGCGCCCTCGAGCTATCATCTTTCTGTTGTCGTCGATGACGCCATGCAGGGCATCACCCATGTCGTGCGCGGACTCGACCTCTTCCACGCCACCTCGATCCATCGCCTGCTGCAGGCCCTTCTCGACCTGCCGGAACCGCTCTATCATCACCACCGCCTCCTTCTCGGCAGCGACGGCAAAAAGCTTTCCAAGAGCATGGGCGATACCGGCATTGCCGAATGGCGCCGGCAGGGCCTGTCACCGGCGGAGCTTCGCCGACGCATCGCTCTCTGATTTGGCCCCCGATTCGGCCCCTGACTCCGAGGGTATTTTTTCCGATGGCACCTCGACGGCCGCACGGCTCGCCACCTTGCCGAACAATAACCGCCGCACGCGGAACTTCATCAGCGCCGCATTGATCTCCGCACCGATGATGAAAATCACGGCCAGCATATAGAGGAAGATCAGCACGATCATCACCGACGCCAGACCGGCATAGGTGGCGGTATAATTGGCGAAGGTCGAGAGATAATAGGCAAAGAGCAGCGCGCCGATCGACCAGAAGATCAAGGTCAGCAGCACGCCGGGAATGACGTCGAAGATCCGCCTGTGGCCGGCCGCGAGCCACAGATGCAGGATCATGAGGCCGGCGAGCAGCAGGAAGATCGTGCCGTAGATCCGCCAGCTGAAGACGATCTCGAGAATATCGGCAAGCTGCGGCAGCCATTGCCGGGTGTAATTCAGCGCGAGCGGCACGGCGACGAGCAGGATGCTGAGGATCGCAAAGATCAGCACGGCGATCAGCACGTAGCCGAGGCTGGCGAGACGGTTGAAATACCACGGCCGGGTTTCCGGAACGCGATAGGCACGATTGAGGGATATGCGCAGCGCCTCGACGCCGTTCGAGGCGAAATAGGCGGCCGCAAGCACGGAGATCGTCAGCAGCCCGCCGCGCGGGATCGTCAGCACCTGCACCACCTGATCGGCCAGCGGCTTGGCGATCGCTTCCGGCCAGGTGTCGAAGATCAGATGCACCGCCGTCGACGAGAACTGGCTGGCCCCGAGGAAGCTTGCCAGCGCCGTGCCGAAGATCAGGAAGGGGAAGACGGCCAGCAGCGTCGAAAGCGCGACATGGCTTGCCATGGCGAACCCGTCATCCTCGACGAAATGGAACACCGCGTCGTAGATCACCTTGTAAATCGTCCGCAGCGCTGTCGGCATTCCATCTCCGCTTGACGTCGGCATTCATCCGCCGGTTGTCGATTGTATCGGGTTCCTGAATATGGGAAACGAGTTCCGGTTTGTACAGGAATCATCTTACCATGGCGGAACAACGCATCATCCTGCTGACTGGTTGCTCCTCCGGGATCGGCGCTCATTGCGCCCGGGTCTTGCGCGACGACGGATGGCGCGTTTTCGCGACCGTGCGCAACGAAGCCGATCTCGCGCCGCTCACGGCGGACGGCATCGAAGCGCTGCTTCTGGACTACACCCGCCCGGAGACGATTTCCGCCGCGGTCGCAACGATGCGGGAGCGCACCGGCGACCGCATCGACGCCCTCTTCAACAACGGCGCCTATGGTCAGCCGGGTGCGGTCGAGGATCTCACGACCGATGTGCTGCGCGAACAGTTCGAGACGAACTTCTTCGGCTGGCACGAGCTGACGCGCCAGATCCTGCCGCTGATGCGCAGCCAAGGCCATGGCCGCATCGTCAATTGCTCGTCCATTCTCGGGCTGGTCCCCTATCGCTTCCGCGGCGCCTATACGGCCTCGAAATTTGCGCTCGAAGGGCTGACGATCACGCTCCGAATGGAGCTGCAGGACAGCGGCATCCATGTGAGCCTCATTGAGCCCGGCCCGATCGCGACGCGCTTTACCGCCAATGCGCTCGCCAAGATCCGCGAGCATATCGACCTCGAGGGGTCCGCCCATGCGGTGGAATACCGCAGGCAGATCAGGCGGCTGGATGGCTCCGGCCCGATCAACAAGCATAAATTGGGTCCTGAAGCCGTCTATGATGTGCTAAAATTGGCTTTGAATGTGAGGAGCCCGCGCCCACATTATCTGGTAACGACGCCCGCAAAGCAGGGCGTCCTCTTGAAAAGGCTATTGCCGGCTAACCTTTTCTATCGTCTGATGCGCCGGCTGGACTAGAGCAATCCCGGAAAAGTGCCCAGCGGTTTTCCGCCGGAATTGCGAAAAGCAACGAGATAGAGCGGCTCGGAGATCCGTGAAAGGCTGAACCGCTTTAAAGACAAGGATGGAGGAGCCATGTCGACCTTTACCTATACCGCCGCCATCATTGTCATGGGACTTGTCGCGATCGTTCTCGTTCGCGGCCTGTGGAACATGATGAAAGGCGACAATCCGAACCTTTCGAACCGGCTGATGCAATTGCGTGTCCTGCTGCAGGCGGTCGCGATCATTCTGATCATGCTGACGCTCTGGCTGACGGGCGGCGGCCGCCCGGCCTAACCACAGGAACACGATGGTCAAGCTCAACAAGATCTACACCAAGACCGGCGATGACGGCACTACGGGCCTCGTCGCCGGCCCGAGGCGGCTGAAGCACGACCTGCGCGTCGAAAGCTACGGCACCGTCGACGAAGCCAATTCCGCCATCGGCGTCGCCCGGCTGCATACTGTTGAGCGGCCCGATCTCGACGCCATGCTGATGCGCATCCAGAATGATCTCTTCGATCTCGGCGCCGATCTTTCCACACCTGAAACGGACGAACCGCCGGCCTATGAACCGCTGCGCGTCGTCGACCATCAGGTCGAACGCATCGAGCACGATATCGATCTGCTCAACGCCGATCTCGAGCCGTTGAGGTCCTTCGTGCTCCCGGCCGGCAGCCCGGCCTCCGCCCATCTGCACCTTGCCCGCACCATTGCCCGGCGCGCGGAACGCCTCATGGTGGCGCTGTCGCGCGAGCAAGGCGAGCGCGTCAGCCCGACGGCGCTGAAATATATCAACCGCCTTTCCGATTTTCTCTTCGTCGCCGCGCGGCATGCCAATGATCGCGGCCGCGCCGACGTACTGTGGGTTCCCGGCAAGAATCGGTAGTGGGGCAAAATCATTCACGAGAGGCACCGCATATTGATGTTGACGTAAACGTTATTTATGCCTTTCAAGCAATTCGTCTCTCGGCGGCCTGGAAGCGTTGTAATTGGGGGAAAAACGCGTATCCATGTCGCCATTCGACAAATGGAATGGCGCTAAGCAGCGCATGTTCTCGGGCGGTCATGTTGAAGGAAGGATTCCATGAAAATTCTCGTCCCAGTGAAGCGGGTGGTTGATTACAACGTAAAGATCCGCGTGAAGCCGGATGGAAGTGGCGTCGAGCTTTCGAACGTGAAGATGTCGATGAACCCGTTCGACGAGATCTCGGTCGAAGAGGCGCTGCGGCTCAGGGAAGCCGGCAAGGCCGAGGAAGTCGTGGTCGTGTCGATCGGGCCTGCCAAGGCCGAGGAGACGCTGAGGACGGCGCTCGCCATGGGGGCTGATCGCGCCATCCTGGTCGAGACCGACGATCAGGTCGAGCCGCTCGCTGTCGCCAAGATCCTGAAAGGTGTCGCCGACGCCGAACAGCCGGGCCTCGTTATCGTCGGCAAGCAGGCGATCGATGACGACAGCAACCAGACCGGCCAGATGCTGGCAGCCCTGCTCGGCACCGCCCAGGCCACCTTCGCCTCGAAGATCGAGATCGGTGAGGGAAGCGCCAAGGTCACCCGCGAAGTCGATGGCGGCCTGCAGACGATCGAGGTCAAGCTTCCGGCTGTCGTCACTACCGACCTGCGCCTCAACGAGCCGCGCTACGCCTCGCTGCCGAATATCATGAAGGCCAAGAAGAAGCCGCTCGACAAGAAGTCGCCTGCCGATTTCGGCGTGTCGACCGAGCCGCGGCTGAAGGTGCTGAAGACGGAAGAGCCGTCGGGCCGCAAGGCGGGCGTCAAGGTCAAGTCGGTTGCCGAGCTGGTCGAGAAGCTCAAGACCGAAGCCGGCGTGCTCTAGGATAGGAAAGGATAATACCCATGGCCATTCTTCTTCTGGCTGATCACGACAATGCCCACCTTTCCGACCAGACCGCCAAGGCGCTGACGGCAGCCACCAAGATCGGCGGCGACGTGCATGTGCTCGTTGCCGGCGCCGGCGCCCAGGCTGCGGCCGGCGAGGCGGCAAAACTGTCAGGCGTTTCCAAGGTGCTGGTTTCCGAGGATGCAAGCCTTGCCAACAATCTCGCAGAACCGTTGGCGGCGCTGATCGTTTCGCTTGCCGGTTCCTATGACGCCATCATCGGTGCCGCCACCTCGGTCGGCAAGAACGTGCTGCCGCGCGTGGCGGCCCTGCTCGATGTCGCCCAGGTCTCGGAAATCATCGAAGTGGTCTCGGCCGATACCTTCAAGCGCCCGATCTATGCCGGCAATGCCATCCAGACGGTGCAGTCGACCGACGCAAAGAAGGTCATCACCGTGCGCACGGCCTCGTTTGCCGCGGCAGACAGCAGCGGCAATGCGGCGATCGAGACGATCTCGGCCGTCGCCGATCCGGCGCTATCCACCTTCATCGGCGATGCGCTCTCCTCCTCCGATCGTCCGGAGCTGACATCGGCGAAGATCATCATCTCGGGCGGTCGCGCCCTCGGCTCGGCGGAAAAGTTCCGCGAGGTCATCCTCCCGGTCGCCGACAAGCTCGGCGCCGCCGTCGGCGCATCGCGTGCTGCCGTCGATGCCGGCTATGCGCCGAACGACTGGCAGGTGGGCCAGACCGGCAAGGTGGTGGCCCCGCAGCTCTATATCGCCTGCGGCATCTCCGGCGCCATCCAGCATCTGGCCGGCATGAAGGACAGTAAGGTCATCGTCGCCATCAACAAGGACGAGGAAGCTCCGATCTTCCAGATCGCCGACTACGGCCTCGTCGCCGACCTCTTCGAAGCACTGCCGGAGCTGCAAAAGGCGCTGTGATCGCGCCGATCGACTTTCTCGCAGTTGCGAGAGACTGGAAAATCGTCTCTTATAGGTCTATCAATCTTTGCCGGGCTAGTAATGGCCCGGCAAATTTGTGGTTAAGAGCATAGCGCACCGCCAAGAGCGCGCCGCCGGGGAGTTGGCAATGAGTTCGCTGAAGACGATCGGTATTATCGGCGCCGGCCAGATGGGCTGCGGCATCGCCCACGTATCCGCCATGGCCGGCTATAAGGTCCATATCTACGATCTGGCGCAGGATCGCATCGAAAGCGGACTTGCCACCATCAACGGCAACCTTGCCCGCCAGGTCGCCTCCGGCAAGACGACCGACGAGGAGCGCAAGTCAGCTCTTGCGCGCATCACCGGCTCTGCCGATCTCAACGATCTCGCCCAGGTCGATCTCGCCATCGAAGCCGCCACGGAAGACGAAAGCGTCAAGCGCAAGATCTATGCGCAGGTGTGTCCGGTGCTGAAGCCCGAGGCGCTGCTGGCCACCAATACGTCGTCGCTGTCGATCACCCGCCTTGCTTCCGCCACCGACCGCCCCGAACGCTTCATGGGCATCCACTTCATGAACCCGGTCCCGGTGATGAAGCTGGTGGAGCTGGTGCGCGGCATCGCGACCGACGAATCGACCTTCTCCACCGCCAGGGATTATGTCACCTCGCTGGAAAAGACGATCACCGTCGCCGAGGACTTCCCCGCCTTCATCGTCAACCGCATCCTGCTGCCGATGATCAACGAGGCGATCTATACGCTCTATGAAGGCGTGGGCACCGTCGATGCCATCGACACCGCCATGCGGCTCGGCGCCAACCACCCGATGGGCCCGCTGCAGCTTGCCGATTTCATCGGCCTCGATACCTGCCTGTCGATCATGCAGGTGCTGCACGACGGGCTCGCCGACTCCAAGTATCGCCCCTGCCCGCTGCTGGTGAAATATGTCGAAGCCGGCTGGCTCGGCCGCAAATCCGGCCGCGGCTTCTACGACTACCGCGGCGAAACACCGGTTCCGACGCGATAAGCCTTTCGGCAGCCTCGGGGCCGACCCTCGTCCTTCGAGGCTTCGGCCTTTGGCCTGCGCACCTCAGCAACCGTGTTGGTTGATCCAGGGTGTCCGTCTTCGGACGATTGTGTTGAGGATGGTTGCGAGTTTTCGCATAGCGGCGACGATGGCGACCTTTGGCGGTTTGCCGGCATCGCGCAGCCTTGCGTAGAAGGCCTTGATGGTTGGCGAACAGCGGAGGGCTGACAAGGTCGCCATGTAGAGGGCGCAGCGCACGGCGGACCGTCCACCTGCGATATGGCGCTGGCCGCGCATGGCGCCGCTGTCGTGGGCCATTGGTGCAACGCCGATCAGGGCGGCAAGTTTCTTGTCATCGATGCTGCCGAGTTCAGGGAGTTCGGCGATGAGAATGGCGGCGGTGATCTCGCCGATGCCGGGCACGGAAAGCAAAAGATCGCGCCGTTCGACCATATCGGGTTCGGTCTCGATGGCCAGGGTGATGGCCGTGTCGATGCGGGTAAGCTGCGCCTTGAAGGAGGCAAGCAGCTCGTGAATGAGGGCGGCGATATCCGCAGATGCATGTTCGAGGCGGTTCTTCTCGGCAACGGCCATGTCGATGAGTTGCCGACGGCGGGCCACCAGCGCGGCCAAGGCGATGCGGCCGTCGTCGATATGGGGGATCTGTGCCGGCCGCATCGCCTTGGCGAAGTGCAGGATGACCCGGGCATCGACCTGATCGGTCTTGGCCAATCGGCCACTGGCTCTGGCAAAATCGCGGACCTGGCGGGGATTGACGACGGCAACCGCAATACCGGCCGCCATCAATGTGCGCACCATGCGCATCTCGTAGCCGCCGGTTGCTTCGACGACGACCAGACTAGCTCCCGCGACCGCGGCTGCAAGCCCATCGCAACCTGCCGCATCATTGTTCCATCGCGCCACCGATGTGGCGCCGTCGAGCGCGACGTCAAGATAAGCCTTGGAGACGTCTATCCCGACCATAACATCCTGTGAGGCATTCATGGGTGCTCCTCCTTGCAACGCGGGCTCGAAGCCCAGCCAACCGTTCGAGCAGAAAGGATGCGACAGAGACGCTTGCTGAGGTACGGGTTCAAGACCCAAGGATGACACGCACCTCCGTCACGCCACCCATCTTACACTATCGCCAACGTACAAGGATGAGGTCGGAGCTACCTGTGCGCTGAGCTCAGACGGTTAGCCCTCATGGTGAGGTGGAAGCCCTGAGCTTGTCGAAGGGCGACCCTCGAACCACGAGGGCGGATGATTGAGCAACAAGATCGCCTAAATCCCCGCAGCAGCCTTCACCAGCGCCTTCGCATCATCGCTATCCCAAGCCGCCGGTCCGTTCATGGCTGACAGCAGGCAGCCCTTGTCGTCGATGAGCAGCGTCACCGGCAGGCCGAAGGCGAGGCCCTGCTTCTTCAGTACGTTGAACACGCCCATGGTATTGTCGCGGTAGTAGCCGAGCTTGTCGATCGCATATTCGGTGCGGAAGGCTTTCGTCTTTTCATCGTCGCCCGTGTCGATATTGATGGCGACGACCTCGAACTTGTCGTTGCCGTTGCTCTTCTCGAGCGCGTTCAGCGCCGGCATTTCCTCGCGGCACGGCACGCACCAGGTCGCCCAAACGTTCAGCAGCACGGTCTTGCCGGCGAAATTGCCGATCGACAGCGGCTGTCCTTCTGCACCCTTGAAAGAGACATCCTTGAGCGAGATCGGCGCCGGCGGCAGGCTCATGGCGGCGACCTGCCCCTTGGTGAACGGCGTCAGCGCGGCGGCGCGATCCCTTGCCGATCCGCATTGATCGGCTAAGGCCGTTTCACCAACGCCATTGCCATACCCCGCCTCCTTCACGTATACCGCTGCCGCGCCGGCAATAACCCCAGCGACGGCGGCGAGCAGAACGAGTTTCATGGACGGCAGACCGAACGGCTTCTTTGCTGTCATTACATTCTCCAGGTGGGCATCTCATGACTGACGGCACGGACACCAAATCCTCCAACCAGATGTGGGGCGGACGCTTCGCTTCCGGCCCCGCGGCGATCATGGAGGAGATAAATGCCTCGATCGGTTTCGACAAGAAGCTGTTTGCCCAGGACATCCGCGGCTCAATCGCGCATGCGAGCATGCTCGCCCATCAAGGCATCATTTCAACCGAGGATAAAGACAAGATCGTTCACGGCCTGAACACGATCCTGTCAGAGATCGAAAGCGGCAATTTCGAATTCTCCCGCCGCCTCGAAGACATCCATATGAACGTCGAGGCGCGGCTTGCGACCCTGATCGGCCCGGCTGCCGGACGTCTACACACGGCCCGCTCGCGTAACGACCAGGTCGCGCTCGATTTCCGCCTCTGGGTGAAGGAAGAGCTGCAGAAGTGCGAGCAGGCGCTGACCGAGCTGATCTCGGCCTTCCTCGATCGCGCCGAAGAGCATGCCGACAGCGTCATGCCCGGCTTCACGCATCTGCAGACGGCGCAGCCCGTCACCTTCGGTCACCATTGCATGGCCTATGTCGAGATGTTCGGCCGCGACCGCTCGCGCGTGCGCCATGCCATCGAACACATGGATGAATCGCCGATCGGCGCCGCGGCCCTTGCCGGCACCGGCTTCCCGATCGACCGCCACATGACCGCCAAGGAGCTCGGCTTCCGCGAGCCAACCCGCAATTCGATCGACACCGTCTCCGACCGTGATTTCGCCCTCGAATTCCTGTCGATCGCCGCCATCGCCGGCATGCATCTATCGCGGCTGGCCGAAGAAATCGTCATCTGGTCGACGCCGCAATTCGGCTTCGTGCGCCTCTCCGACGCCTTCTCCACCGGCTCCTCCATCATGCCGCAGAAGAAGAACCCGGATGCCGCCGAGCTCGTGCGCGCCAAGACCGGCCGCATCAATGGCTCGCTGGTGGCGCTGCTGACGATCATGAAGGGCCTGCCGCTCGCCTATTCCAAGGACATGCAGGAAGACAAGGAACAGGTGTTCGACGCCGCTGAAAGTCTGGAACTGGCGATTGCCGCCATGACCGGCATGATGCGCGACATGACGATCAACACCGCCCGCATGAAGGCCGCCGCCGGCTCCGGCTATTCCACCGCCACCGACCTTGCCGATTGGCTGGTGCGCGAGGCGGGCCTGCCCTTCCGTGATGCCCATCACGTGACGGGACGCGCCGTGGCACTTGCCGAAAGCAAATCCTGCGAACTCGCGGAATTGTCGCTCGAGGATCTGCAGGCGATCCATCCCGATATCACCGACAAGATCTTCGACGTTCTGACGGTCGAGGCTTCGGTTGCCAGCCGCAAGAGCTTCGGCGGCACGGCACCTTCGGAAGTGCGCAAGCAGATCGCCTTCTGGCGCGCCCGCAACTGAGAAAATCGCCGAAAACACAATCAAACAATCAGGGTGCACAAGGCTCGGAAACTTCGCTATGAAGGACTGCTTTCCGCGTTTGCCGCCCAAGAGGATTTCGATGCAGATCAACATGCCGCATATCATCCGCCTGACCGTCGTGCTTTCGGTCGTCGGCCTTGCCGTGGTCGGATGTGGCCGCAAAGGCGATCTCGACCCGCCGAGCGCGGCAGCGACCAAGGGCGGCGACGTCTCCAAGCCGACGAAGCAACCGGGTGAGCAGGACAAGAAGTTCTTCCTCGATCCGCTTCTCTAATAGGCATCGATCGTGAACCATTTTCAGTATCGCGACGGTATCCTCTATGCCGAGGATGTTCCGGTTCCCGAGATCGCCAAGGCGGTCGGCACTCCGTTCTATATCTATTCGACGGCGACGCTGGAGCGCCACTACCGCATCTTCGCGGCAGCCTTCGGCGATGTCGACGCCATGGTGTGCTACGCCATGAAGGCCAATTCCAACCAGGCGGTGCTGAAGACGCTCGGCCGCTTGGGCGCCGGCGTCGACGTCGTCTCCGTCGGCGAACTGCGCCGCGCGCTGGCAGCGGGAATTCCGGCAAGCCGCATCATGTTCTCCGGCGTCGGCAAGACGGCGCAGGAAATGGACGTCGCGCTCGAAGCCGGCATCTACTGCTTCAACGTCGAATCCGAGCCGGAGCTGGAAGTGCTGAACCAGCGCGCCGTCCGCGCCGGCAAGGTGGCACCCGTCTCCTTCCGCATCAATCCGGACGTCGACGCTCGCACGCATGCGAAGATCTCGACTGGCAAGAAGGAAAACAAGTTCGGCATCTCCTGGCAGCGCGCCCGCGCCGTCTATGAGCGCGCCGCCAGCCTGCCTGGCATCAAGGTCACCGGCATCGACATGCATATCGGCAGCCAGATCACCGAGCTGCAGCCTTTCGACGATGCTTTCAAGCTGCTGCGCGATCTCGTGGAGACGCTGCGCGGCGACGGCCACGATATCCATCACGTCGATATCGGCGGCGGCCTCGGCATCCCCTATCGCGATGACAACAATCCGCCGCCGCTGCCGGATGCCTATGCCCAGATCGTCAAGAACCAGCTGCGCGGCCTCAATTGCAAGATCGTCACCGAGCCGGGCCGCCTGATCGTTGGCAATGCCGGCATTCTGGTGACCGAAGTCATCTATGTGAAGGATGCCGGCGACAAGAGCTTCGTCATCGTCGACGGCGCGATGAACGACCTGATCCGCCCGACGCTCTACGAGGCCTATCACGAGATCAGGCCGGTTGCGATCGCCGCCGCCGATACCCCGCGCATCAAGGCCGACGTCGTCGGCCCGGTCTGCGAGACGGGTGACTATCTGGCGCTTGACCGCGACATGGCGCTGCCCAAGCCCGGCGATCTCCTCGCCATCGGCTCCGCTGGTGCCTATGGCGCCGTGCAGGCCGGCACCTACAACAGCCGGCTTCTGGTTCCGGAGGTGCTGGTCAAGGGCAATGAATTTCACGTCATCCGCCCGCGCGGGACCCATGAGGAGCTGATCGGCCTGGATTCGATCCCGGCCTGGCTCGAGGGATAATCGGTTTCGATTCGTAAATTTCGGGCAGGACGGGCAAAATATCCGCCCAGCCTGCCCGATCACGTTTCGGCGAAATCCGATGAAAAATCAGGCTTTGGTGCCGCTTGCCCTCGTCTTCGCCACAAAGAATGTTATCTTTGATTGATTGGCGTCTCGCCGGGCGCCGCGTGCGCGGGCGTGTGGGACGCCGCGCCATCGCCAAAGGGCTACTAGAGCCGGATGATTTTAGGTCTGTTCGACCTAAAATCTGAATCCGCTCTAGAATCAAAGAAGTAGAGCATGATGTCGTCCGAAAACCGCTCACACTTTTCGGCATCATGCTCTAGCCATCAATGTCAGATCGGGAGAAGACCGGACCGATGACCAGTCCCAGCAACCCTAAGAAGGGCGCTTTCGCCACCCATCCGGCGCTGGCGCGCATGGTTGCGGTCAAGCGTCTCTTTGCCCGGATCGTGCTGGTCTCGGAACAATTGCTGCCGCGGCTCCTGCTGCCGGCATCCATTCTGGCCCTTTTCCTATCGGCTGCCTGGTTCGGCATTTTCCGCATTGCGCCGGATGTTCTCCGCTTTCTGCTGCTTGCCGGCTTCGCGGTCGGCTTCGCCATTTCCCTCTATCCGCTGCGGCGCCTGCGCTGGCCAAATACCGGCGAGGCAGATCGGCTGCTGGAAGAGCGCAACGGCCTCGCCCACCAACCTGTTACGGTGCAGGAAGACGAGCCGGCGCTCGACACCCCCTTTGCGCGCGCGCTCTGGCGCGAACACCAGACGCGCATGGCCGAGCGCATCGCCGCATTGGATGCCGGCCTGCCTAGACCGGATATCGCTCGCTACGACCGCTTTGCATTGCGCGCCATCCCCGCATTGCTGCTGGTGACGGCCTTCAGCTTTTCCATGTCCAATAGCGGCGGCTCACTGGGCGATGCCTTCACGGCCTCCCCTTCCACGTCGAGCAATCCGGATGTTCGCGTCGATGCCTGGGTTACTCCGCCCTACTATACCGGCGAAGCGCCTGTTTATCTGACCGGCAATGTCGCCAATGTCGGCAATAACCTGAACGTGCCGCAATTCTCCGAGCTCACGGTGCGCGTCACGGGCGCCTCGACGGACGAAAAGGTGTTGTTCCAGGCAGCCGGCAGCGACAAGGGCAGCGAAATTCCCGAACAGTCGGCCGATGCCGACAAGCAAGGCCCGGCGGGCGCCAAACCGGCGGCAATCCCGATGGCGCAACCCGCGGCAAACGGCAATGCCAATGCGCCCGTCGCGGCCAATGCGCCCGGTGCGGATGGAATGACTGCCCGCGCCCACGTCCTCAAGCTTGAAAAAGACGGCGAGCTGACGGTCAATGGCAAGTCCTGGTCCTTCAGCGTCGTGGTCGACAAGCCACCGGAAATCACGTTTGACGGCATCCCGCACGCAACGACCAGCGGCGCATTGGAGCTCGGCTTCAGGGTCAAGGACGATTACGGCGTCGAGGAAGCCCATGCGGAGATCGTGCCGGTCGAATCCGATCCCGCGGCCACTCCTCTTTACGGCCTGCCTGAATACAGACTGGAGATGCCGCGTCGCGACCGCCGCAACGGCAAGGCCCTGGCAAGCCATGATCTGACGCAGGATCCGCTCGCCGGCAAGCGCGTCCGCATCACTTTGGTTGCCAAGGATGGCGCAGGCCAGACCGGCCGCAGCCCACCTTACGAGATGGTGCTGCCGTCACGTAATTTCAGCCAGCCGCTTGCCGCAGCGGTGGCGGAGGAGCGTCAGGTCTTCGCGCTCGATACCCGCAAGATGCCGGAGGCGATCGAGCTCAACAAGTCGCTGACCATCCGGCCTGAAGAAGCGATTCCCGATCTCGGCAACTATCTGGCGATCAGATCCGCTTTGACGCGCATGAAACTCGCAAGCGGCGAGGCGTCATTGAAGGATACGGCCGACTATCTCTGGCAGATCGCGCTCGGCATGGAGGACGCGCAGCTGACCGATGCGGAAAAAGCGCTGCGGGATGCCCAGCAGAAGCTTTCCAATGCCCTGCAGCGTAACGCCTCCGACGCCGAGATCAAGAAGCTGACCGACGAGCTTCGCAAGGCGATGGATGCCTATATGAAGGAGCTGGCCGAGCGGATGCGCAACATGCCGGCCCAGCCCAACCAGCGCGCCGCCAATGTCCTGCGCCAGCAGGACCTGCAGCGCATGATGGATCAGATCGAAAATCTGGCCCGCTCCGGCAATCGCCAGGCCGCGCAACAGATGCTCTCGGAACTGCAGCAGCTGATGAACAGCCTCCAGGCTGGAAAGCCGCAGCGCGGGCAACAGCAACAGCAGGGCGAAGCCAACGACAAGATGCGCGAGCAGATGGACAAGCTCGGCCGCATCATGCGCGATCAGCAGAAGTTGATGGATCAGACCTTCAAGTTTGATCAGGCCATGCGCGACCGCATGCAGCGCGGCGATCCCAACGAGGATGGAGACGGCTTGATGGACCAGCCGCTGCCCGACCTCAACGATCGGATGCGCCCGGATATGGGCCAGCGGAATCAAGGCCGGCAGGATCCGGGTCAGCAGGATCAGCAGCAAGGCCAGAACCAGCCAGGCCAAAATCAGAAGGGCCAGAAGGGCAACGACCCAACCGACAACATGACGGCCGACCAGCTGCGCGACGCCCTGAAAGAATTGCGCAAGCAACAGGACGATCTCGGCAAGCAGCTCGGCGAGCTGCAGAAAGACCTGGGCTCGCTGGGCATGAAGCCGAACCAGAATTACGGCAAGGCGCAGCAGGAGATGAAAGGCGCGTCAGGCCAGCTCTCCCAAGGCAATGGCGAAGGCGCCGTGCAGGGCCAGGGGCGCGCACTGGACGCCCTGCGTAAGGGCACGCGCGAGATGATGAATCAACTCATGGCGCAGATGCAGCAGCAGGGACAAGGCCAGGGTCAGGGTCAGATGCCGGGACAAATGGGCCAGGGAGGCCAAAACGGGCGCGATCCGCTCGGCCGATCGCGCAACGATGGCGGCTTCTCGGATAATCCCGACAACAATATGGTGCCGGACATCATTAAGGCAGAGCGCGCACGCCAAATTCTTGACGCCATTCGCGAACGGCTGAGCAACAATCCCACATTCACCGAGGAACGGCGCTATCTGGAGCGCCTGCTGAATCTGGCCCAATAAGGCCGCTTCGGACCTACCCGCAGATGACCAGAATGGTGCCAGCACGAAAACAACCGTGCTGACCCAGAATCAATTTCAGGCAGCCAGCGCGCGCGCAACCGCCTTGCGGATATCGGGCAGCGCGAAGGGCTTGGCGACGACATCGACGATCTTTTCCATGAGGTCGTCGGCACGCTCGCGCTGCTCCGCATAGCCGGTCATCAGCAGGATTTTCATGCCTGGGCAGGCCGAATGCGCCTGATGTGCAAGCTCGATGCCGTCCATCAGGGGCATGCGGATATCCGACAGCAACAGGTCGTAGCCGCCCTGCTTCAGCTTCTCCAAACCTTCCGCGCCGTCAGCCGCTTCCTCGGTCTCGTGGCCGTCCAGGCGCAATGCGCGTGCGACGAAGGTGCGAAGCGAGTCTTCGTCTTCCGTGATCAGAATTTTTGCCATGGCCTATGCTCCTGGTCCGTCATGTTCCGCGACCGAAATCACCAGAATTCCGTTTGCGATAGGTAAACGACGGGGGGCGATCAGGCTCCGTGGTTAACGAGTCGTCATCGCTGGAGCAGAATGGGACAGGCGGACACGCCGCCTGCATTAACTGAGAATCAGGCCTCGGCGTCGCCTGTGACGACGCCGACGAACGGCAATTCGCGGAAAGCGTAGGCGACATCCATGCCGTAGCCGACAACGAAATAATCGGGGCATTCGAAGCCGACATAATCGGCCTCCAGCTCTTCCTGCCGCTTGACGCTCTTGTCGAGCAGGACAGCCAGGCTGACGTTGCGGGCGCCGCGCTCATAGAGCAGCTCCTTGGCAAAACGCAGGGTGCGGCCCGATTCCAGAATATCGTCGATCAGCAGGACGTCACGATCCTTAACGTCGCTGTCGATGTCCTTGACGATGCGTACGCCTTGGGAAACCGTGCCGGCGCCGTAGCTCGAAAGGGTGATGAATTCCACTTCGGGTGCCAGCCCCGTGTCGTGCAGCGCACGCAACAGGTCCGCCGCGAAGATGAACGAACCCTTGAGGATGGCGATGACGAGGAGATCTTTCGTCGGCCCGCTGGCGATTTCCTTCGCCATGGCGTGATTGCGCTCGGCAATCTGCTCGGCAGTGAAAAGCGGCTCGATGTTCTTCCCGCGTACGACAGGCATTGCTTGGCATGCTCCATGGCTGCGCGGCCCTTGGCCGCCGATCAAGCTCTACAGCGCCGCGCGTCATATATGACGCGCAAAGGTCGCTGTAGCACTTTAAATCTGCTGCATAATTTTATCCTTAAATCGGAATCGATTTAAGGAACTATGCAGTAGCCCGTAGCACAATCAACAGGCCCGACACACCCCCAGAGACGGATGATTTTAGGTCGATTCGACCTAAAATCTGAATCCGCTCCGGAATCGAATAGGTTGAGCATGATGTCGCCCGAAAACCGCCTACACTTTTCGGCATCATGCTCTACGGCATGAAGGAAAGCCGAACATCCGGCGTTTTTCCACCGGGATGCTGCAATCGCGTCGAAAATCCGCGGCTTTCATGCGGCCCGAGACGATCGACTGGCGTGTCCACGACGATGCTTCTGACCAGCTGATCGCCGGCGAAAAGATCGGCCCGCATCTGGGGAACCGAAAGCGTGGCACCGCTGTCATTTTCGATGATGCCGTTCAATTTCAGCACCTGCAGTCCGTTCTCGTCACGCGGCGTCAGCGTCACATGCGAGAATTGAAGCGGTGCGGCCGCTCCCTCGGCCGGCGCGCTGGACAGGCCGGAAAAGCCACCTGAAAGGCCGAAGATCAATATGGCAAGGGAGACGATCAGCGCCGCGAAACTGCGCCGCGATGCCTGCTGCAGGATCTCTTCCGCGCCGCGCAGGACGGACAGGATGCGCGAGAGAGCATTCTTGCGCGTCGCTGGCCGCGGCCGTGATTGCGGGTGGCCGCCATAGCGCATGTTGACGCTCGATGCGGTTTTCCCGCGTGCGCCGGAGACGGTCACGAATTCGGCATCGACGATATCGGGCTTCGGCATGAAGCGATGCGCGTGGCCTGATCCCGATCCGCGTTCGGGCGGAATGAGGTCATAAACCATTCCCGCCTGCTGTTGACGGTGGCGAAAAGCGCCCATGATGACCTCCCTTTGCGGTGATCCACATGGTTTCGACGCCCATTGCCAATCTGGGCATTGAAACGAATCCTGCCCAGTCGTAAATTTTAATGGTTAATGCTTTGCAAAGATCGCCATGAATAGGGCGCCTTTCCAGAAAAGTTTACCGGCTGTTAACGCCGTTGGTTAACAAGTCGCCTGATTGAACCCTGCGGAAGACTGGACTGCCCGTTGATTCACTTTGAGAACGTCGGTTTGCGCTACGGCATGGGTCCGGAAATCCTCCGTGACCTGAGCTTCGACATACCGAGGAAATCGTTCCAATTCCTGACCGGCCCTTCCGGCGCCGGCAAGACGACCCTGTTGCGGCTGCTCTTCATGTCGCTGCAGCCGACGCGTGGCCTGATCCGCATGTTCGACCGGGAGATTTCCTCGATCCCGCGCAATGAATTGCCGCTGCTGCGCCGTCGCGTCGGCATCGTCTTTCAGGATTTCCGGCTGCTGGAACATCTCACCACTTACGAAAACGTCGCGCTGCCCTTGCGCGTGCGCGGCAAGGATGAAAGCTCCTATCGCACCGACGTATTGGAGCTGCTGAAATGGGTGGGCTTGGGCGAGCGCATCAATGTGCTGCCGCCGATTCTGTCGGGCGGGGAGAAGCAGCGCGCGGCGATCGCGCGCGCCCTCATCGACCGCCCGGAAATCCTGCTCGCCGACGAACCCACGGGCAATGTCGACCCGCCGATGGCGCGCCGCCTGCTCAACCTGTTTCTGGAACTCAACCGCCTCGGCACCGCCGTCGTCATTGCCACGCACGATCTCGCCCTGATGGACCAGATCGAGGCCAGGCGCATGATTCTATCGGGGGGGCATCTCGATATCTATGACTGAGCCCGCCCCCCGCAGAAAAGCGCAAGGCACCGGCGCTCCGCAGGCACGGCAAGCGCCCGGTACGCCGCCTGTGGAACGCAAGCGCCCGGAGATGCGCGTGCGCCCGACCGGGCCGATCGTGCCGTCCTCCAATATTCAGGGCAATGCGCTGATCGTCGTCATCGCCATCATGGCCTTTCTCGCCTGCCTGACGCTCGGCGCCGTCAGCATGGTGCGTTCGACGGCGGCAAGCTGGGAGAGCCAGATTTCCCGCGAGATCACCATCCAGATCAAGCCGGACGACAATCTCGACATGGAAAAGACGCTGGCAAGCGCCCGCGATATCGCGCTGAGCTTCGTCGGCACCAAGTCCGGCCAGATCGTTGACGAGGCGGCGACGGCACGCCTTCTCGAGCCGTGGCTCGGCGCCGGCCTCGACATCAAGGAACTGCCCGTCCCGCGCCTCGTTATCATCACCATCGACGAGACGCATCCGCCGGATTTCGAGGCGATGCGCAGCCTGCTCAAGGCGCAGATCCCGCAGGCGTCGCTGGACGACCATCGCACCTGGGTCGACCGGCTCGTTTCGATGGCGCATACGACGGTTCTCATCGGCACCGGCGTGCTGCTGCTGGTCTTTACCGCCATGGTGCTGACGGTGGTCTTCGCCACGCGCGGCGCGCTGTCAGGCAATCGCCACATCGTCGAAGTGCTGCATTTCGTCGGCGCCGAAAGCACCTTCGTCGCCAACGAGTTCCAGAAGCATTTCCTGAAGATCAGCCTGAAAGGGTCGGCGGCCGGCAGCGGGCTCGCCGCCCTGTTCTTCACCATCGCCGGCGTTCTGCAGAGCCGCACGATCGCAACGCCGCAGACCGACCAGGCAACCGCGCTTTTCGGGACGTTCTCCGTCGGCGCGCTTGGCTATATCGGTATCCTCGCCACCATGATCATCATCGCATTGCTGACAACGCTGACCGCGCGTTTCACCGTCATGCGCACGATCTACGAAATAGATTTGATCCGTTCCGACCCCGGAAGGACGGATAGTGTCCAGAATTGACGCTTTGGCGATGTTTTTTTACCGTCCGCCAGCCCGTTCCTTGCCGCAATTGGCGTATAATAGCGAATCATGAGCATGGATCTGACGACTCGCAAAACCGTGAGTTCGCAGCCGTTGCAGGAGCAATCCCGCAGCGGTAGGCCCGTGCGGCGCAGCTTGTTTCGCCGTCTCCTGCGCTGGGGCGGCTTCGCCTTCATTTTTCTCGCCGCCATCGTTTTCGGCGGCTTCCTGCATTTCGCCGATTCGATCACCACCCTGAAGCCGCCGCCGGATCCGAAGGCCGATGCCATCGTCGTGCTGACGGGCGGTTATCAGCGGATCGATCAGGCGGTCGAGCTGCTGCGCACCGGTGCAGGCAACCGCCTGCTGATATCGGGCGCGCATCCGACCACGACGCCGTCGCAGATCCGCAAGCTGACGCAGAGCTCCGTCAACCTCTTCAACTGCTGCGTCGACATCGGCTATGATGCCCTCGATACCATCGGCAATGCGCGCGAAGCGGCAAAATGGATCCATGCCAGGGGCTACAAGAGCGTTCTCGTGGTGACGAACAATTACCACATGCCCCGCAGCCTTGCGGAACTGAAATATGTCGATCCGTCGACCGATTTCATTGCCTATCCGGTCGTTAATTCCGATCTCAAGGCCAAGAACTGGTTCACGGATCCGAATGCATTGCGCACGATGATCTCCGAATATGCCAAGGTGCTGCTCGCGGGCGCCCGCAATCTGACCGGCCTCGGGCGGCCCATTGGCTTGCGCTCGCGGCAACCGAGCGATGACGATGACTGAGATCGAAGCCGAAACCACGCGCCGACTTTTTATTGACGCCGTAATCGTGTAGGCAGACCTTCGAATGCCGGCGCCAAGCCGGTGCGCTGGGAAAGCCTCGATGATTATCTTGCGTTCGGTCCTGTTCAATACCGTCTTCTATGCCAATCTGATCATTCGCATGATCGTGCTGACGCCGATCTATTTCCTGATGCCGCGCAAGGCGGCCTATGCGATTCCCAAGGCATGGGCGCAATCGAGCACATGGCTGATGGAAAAGATCGTCGGCACGACCTTCGAGATCGAGGGCCTGGAGAACATTCCGAAGGGCAGCTACATCTTCGCGCCCAAGCACCAGTCCTTCTGGGATACTTTCGCGCTGCTGCCCTATCTCGACGACCCAGTCTATATCCTGAAACGCGAGCTGATGTGGATCCCGCTCTTCGGCTGGTATGCGAAGAAACAGCGCATGATCCCGGTGGATCGCAGCGCGCGCGGCAAGGTGATGTTCGACGTGTTGAAACGCACGCGCGAAGAGCTTGCCACCGGCCGCCAGCTCATCATCTATCCCGAGGGAACCCGCCGCCCGCCGGGCGCCGAACCCCTCTACAAATACGGCATCGCCCGCGTGTATCGCGACCTTGGAATACCCGTCGTCGCCGTTGCCATGCATCCCGGCCTGTTCTGGCCGCGCCGGACCTTCCGCAAATATCCGGGCCATTTCAAGGTGCGCATCCTGCCGCCGATCGAGCCCGGATTGGACCCGGACGCCTTCTTCGCGCGTTTGATCGAAGAGACCGAAAAGGCGAGCGACAAACTGCTGGTCGAAACGATCGCCGAAAACCCGCATCTGCCCATTCCGCCAACCGCGGCCCAGCGCCTGGCGGAACTCGGCAAGGCAAAGCCGGTGACCGCGGCGGTTTGAGCCGTTGCGACAGCTCGCATCGAAAAGAATGGCTAGGAAGCCTTTCGCATCCGCTCCACTTCACCGACGACCTGCTCAAGCCAGTGATCGCGGATGCCCATGTCGCGCAGATGCGTCAGCGTATTGAAGACATAGGCATCGTTCGGGCCGGAGCGCCCGCTGGCAGCCTCCACCACATGGGCCGCCTCGACCGCATCCAGCGTACCGGCATATTGCCTGTGAGCGCGGTCGACGACATAGGTGACGGCGCTGACGCGCCGTCCGTCGGCGAGCCGAATCGGCAGTGTCTTTTCGAGATAGACGTTGGTGACGAGTTCGCGCTCGCGCAGATAGGCCAATACCTCGTCCCAGCCGAAGGCCGGGACACGGAATGCCATGCCACGGCAGGAACCGCCACGATCGAGGCCGAGGACCAGGCCGGGGCTCGCTTCCGTGCCGCGATGGACCCAGGAACGGACGCAGAGCAAGCGACGATAACCGAAAATAAGGGCCTCGGCCCTTTCGTCATAACCAAAGCCCGGATTCCACATGAGGGATCCGTAGCCAAACACCCAAAATTCGTCCATATCCAACGCCAAATCACTGTGAAGCTTCAGTCCAACCATTGGAGAACAACATGGCAGCGTCAAGCCAGAGCGTAACGACCGGTCGAGGCAAGCGTCTGTGGCTCATCCTGCTGGGGCTCGTGGTGGTCCTGGCCGGCCTCTACACGGGTGGATGGTACTACGCGACCGGTTTCGTCAGGACCAGTGTCCTGAAGGCGCTCGGCCAGCAGAACAGCGCCGGCGTTGCCGGCAAATGCGGGAACATGGCCTTCAACGGCTTCCCCTTTTCGATCGGCCTGACCTGCGACACGGTGACGGTCGACAACCAAACGCGCGGCGTCTCCGCCAATTTCGACACGCTCAGCGCATCGGCGCCGGTCTTCCAGCCCAACCACGTCAGCTGGAGCCTGAAATCTCCCGCCGAATTGCGCACGACCGCAGGCCTGACCGTATCGGCGGAATGGACCGACCTGCAATCGAACCTCGTCGCCAAGGGCCGCGGCGTTGCACAGAGCCAGACTGTCATCAATGGGCTGAAGGCAGGCATCGTTTCCTCCTTCACCGGCCAGAGCGTCGATGTGACGGCCGCCCATACCGAGATGCATGCCAGCCAGAACGGCAGCGATCTGGATTTCGCCATCGGCGTCGAAAACGCCAATGCCGTGATCAAGGATTTTCCGCAGACCCTGCCGACCGCATCGACCAGCGCCAATGTGACGCTGTCAGGCAAGGCCGGCCTGCTTGACGGCAGCGACCGCGAAGGGCTTCGCGGCAGCGCGGGCGTGCTGCATCAGGCCGTCATCGACATCGGCGACGGCCGTATCATGACGCTTTCCGGCCCCTTCAATTTCGACGATGAAGGCTTCCTGTCCGGCCAGTTCAAGCTGGAGATCAATCAGATCGGCCCCTGGGGCGATAGCCTGACCGCGACGCTCCCCGCCGCCAAGAACATCATCAAGACGGCCACCAAGATGCTGAAGGCTCTTGCCAACGGCGCCGACAAGGTCTCCGTCGATCTCACCGCCGATCGCGGCCGCCTCTCGCTCAGCGGCTTCATCCCGCTCGGCAAGATCCCTCCGATCTGAACCCCAATACCTTCGCCCCAACGCGGAAGGCAGAAGAGCTGCTATTCCTTCGTATCCAGGGCATGACGGCCGAAATCCGGCGTGTCGACGTCCTGGCCGGCCTCAACGATCGAGCGGCGGATGGCGCGGGTGCGGGTGAAAAGTTCGAAGATCTTGTCGCCTTCGCCCCAGCGGATGGCACGCTGCAGCGATGCGAGATCCTCCGAGAAACGCGACAGCATCTCCAGGATGGCATCGCGATTGTGCAGGCAGACGTCGCGCCACATGGTCGGGTCGGATGCGGCAAGGCGCGTGAAGTCGCGGAAGCCTGAAGCCGAATATTTGATGACTTCCGACTCGGTCACCGTCTCCAGATCGTCGGCGGTCCCGACGATGTTGTAGGCTATGAGATGCGGCAGATGCGAGACGATCGCCAGCACCTTGTCGTGGTGCTCCGGATCCATCTCGTCGACGCGGGAGCCGAGAGTTTCCCAGAAGTCACGAAGCGCCTTGATCGCGGCTTCGTCCGTGCCGGGAACCGGCGTGAAGATGCACCACCGTCCCTTGAACAGCCCCGGAAAACCCGCATCCGGCCCGGATTTCTCCGTACCTGCCAGCGGATGGCCCGGAATGAAATGCACGTTGGAGGGCATATGCGGCTGCATCTGCGCGATGACCGACGCCTTGGTCGAGCCTACATCGGTGACGATGGCGCCCGGTTTCAGATGTACAGAAATCTCCTTGGCGACGCTCTCCGATGCTCCCACAGGCACGGAGACAATGACCAGATCGGCATCCTTGACCGCCTCGGCCGAGGACGGCGTATAGCGGTCGCCGAGCTGCAGCTCTTCCGCGCGTTTCAGCGTCTCGGCGCTGCGCGTCGAGATCACCACCTCCTTGGCAAGGCCAAGCCGCTTGATGTCATGGGCGATGGAAGAACCGATCAGGCCGATGCCGATCAGCGCGATGCGGTCGAACTGGATCGTGCTCATACCTTGCGCCCCATAAATTCGGTCAGGGTGTCGATGACGCCGAGATTGGCCTCCTCTGTGCCGATGCTCATGCGCAGAGAGTTCGGAAAGCCATAGGCGCGCACGGCCCGGACGATATAGCCGCGGCTCGTGAGGAAATCATCGGCCTCCGCGGCGCGCTTGCCGTCGCTGTCGGGGAAATGGACCAGAACGAAATTCGCGACCGACGGCGTCACTCTGAGGCCGATGGCTTCGAGTGCCGCCGTCATCTTCTCGATCCAGAGCGTATTATGCGCGACCGCCTTTTCCGTGAAGGCCTGATCGTGAATGGCGGCCGCACCCGCGGCGATGGCGGCGACGTTCATGTTGAACGGCATGCGCACCCGGTTGAGAGCATCCACGATATCGACAGGCCCGTACATCCAGCCGACACGAAGCGCCGCGAGACCATAGATCTTCGAGAAGGTGCGGGTCATGACGACATTCTGGTTGGCCGAAACGAGCTCCAGACCCGCCTCGTAGTCGTTACGACGAACATATTCGGCATAGGCGGCGTCAAGCACGAGAATGACATGATTTGGCAGGCTCGCCTGCAGGCGGCGGATCTCGCTGACCGGGACATAGGTGCCCGTCGGATTGGCCGGATTGGCGACGAAGACCATCCTGGTCTTCTGCGTGACGGCGGCGAGGATTGCGTCGACATCGACGGTGCAATCCTTTTCCTTCACCGTCACCGGTGTCGCGCCGGCCGCCATGATCTGGATCTTGTAGACCAGGAAGCCGTGCTCGGTGATGATGCCTTCATCGCCTGCACCGAGATAGGTATGGCAGAGCAAGGCGAGCAGTTCGTCCGAACCGTTGCCGCAAAGAATGTTGGCTACATTCAGCCCATGCACGTCGGCGATCGCCTGACGCAGCTCCCTGGCCTGCCCGTCGGGATAGCGCTCGAGATGCTCGGCAGCACCACGGAAGGCTTCGATGGCCTTCGGGCTGGCGCCGAGCGGTGTCTCGTTGGAGGAGAGCTTGAACACGCGCGCAACGCCCGGCGCATGCTCCTTGCCCGGCACATAGGCAGCGATATCGAGAATGCCGGGACGCGGGACGGGCTTGCTCATTTCCATGCTCATGGGATCGACCTTGGGAAGGGCCGGAAAATTCCGGTTTATGACACCCCGTCGCATTAATGCGGAAACGCTGTTTTGTCGAGGGTTTGACGGAGAAGCCCGGAAATCTTGGTTGGCTTTCAAAACAAAATCAGAAACCACAAACTGCTAAGTAGACATCCATGGCCGCAAGTAGAAACCGGGAGAAAAAGCCTTGATCCACGACCCTATCACTTTGGATTGTGCTCGCGAGATCGTACTGGCCGCTTTCTCAGTCGAAAACAGCGTTCAAAAATGCCAAAACGTAGCCAACCTTGAGGATCTGAAAAGTGTCCTTTCCCCCTCGAACTATGAGGCCGGCGAAATAGGCACGTGGTCGCCCATCTTCGAGCTGGACAACGAATGCCGATCCACCACTCATGCCGTCGGGAAGCTTATCCAAGGGCTTCGAAGCTTGAACAGTAAGCAGCGCTTCGTCGTTCGGTTGCGCGCCCGGTAGACAAACTATATTGCGACGAAAGAGACCAAGATGGTTGCTCTCATGGAGGTTATATATCTGGTCAGCAGAAGGGAACCCACTCAACAGAATTGCTAAGACATGGATATTTAATACGTCGGGCGGTCCCTCGCGCAGTTCAAAAAATCGTTTCTTGAGCTCAGGGCGATCCGCGCATGGTTCACTAAAATCGAAAGCAACTATGTCGTAGGCATCGGTATCTGACCGAGGGCTGTAGCGACGGACTCCTCCAGAAGTAATAATATGACTGCCGGAATCAGTCAGCATTGCGACCTGTGTTTCGTCCCTTCCACGAAGTTGATGCTGTGTGGCTAGCAGTATTTGACGACCACGATAACGAATCGCCGTTGCTGAGCCGACAAGGGAAACCTTGAAAACTTCATGGTCGTTGTTGATTATCAAATTAAATACGTGGCGAGAAAGAACACTCTCGATCGAACGTCCTGGAATGATCAGACCATTGATTTCGACGCCATGATCGGAAAACTGGCGAAGTATAGTACCCCGCATCTGATCTTCGTGAATCAAGCAAGCACCTCTAGTAAAGCGCATCCGCCAACGATCTACGCTCGGAGAAAAATGGTCTCTGAATCAGACAAGCATAAGATCAACTGTTTATTTCGTCGCCTCAAAACAAATTTCAAGTACAGCAAGGGATGAAACACTTGCTGCAGATGACCCATTACCGAACCGTTTAATGATGATCACTCAAGCTAAGTGCCGTCGCGCGTGGTCGGTATGCCACGCGGGGCCAGCACCGGCACGAAGACGCGGCGCGAGGCGCGAACGGCAACCGGCAGCCCCTGATAGAGCCGCTTCTGCGCCTCGACGATAATGACGCCGGAGAAAGCGGGCCAAAGAGTACGGCCGATCCGCTCGAAAGCATGGCGCAGCCGCAGCACCGCGCGCAGCTTGGAAGGTGGGAAGAACAGCGCCTCGGCCGTAGCACCCGGCGTGAAATTGGTTTCCCGCAGCAGCGACGTGAGCTGGCCGCGCGAATAGGGCCGGCCGGAGCCGAACGGCGTGTGCTCCATCCGCGCCCAGACGCCGCGGCGGTTCGGCACGGCAATCACAAGCCGCCCACCCGGCGCCAGCACCCGCCAAAGCTCCTTCAAGGTCTCGCGCGGGCTTTCGGCGAATTCCAGCGAATGCACCATCAGCACGCGATCGATCGAACTATCCGGCAATGGCAGTTCTTCATCGAAAATCAGCGCCGTCGACGATGCCGAGCCCATCGGCCAGTTCACCGCGCCCTGCCCCGCCGGCATGAAGGCGAAGGTGCGCTCGGTATCGCCACGGAAGCGATCGAGATAGGGAACGACATAGCCGAGGCCGACAAGCCGCTCCTCCGGCATACGCGCCCAGATGGAGGAAAGCGCCATGGCAATCGACTGCTCCGCCAAGCGACCGAGCTCGGAATGATAAAACTGGCGGAGATCGACGATATCGGTATGCATCGAAACAAATGTTACCAGCCGAACGTTGGACTTCAAGGCCGAACGGCTTACATTCTGCACTAACGGAAAAGACGAGGACGATTTTGATCATGAAACCATTGGAATTAGAGATATTTATCTGCCGTTCCGACAATTACGGCGTCTTGGTCCATGATCCCGAAACCGGGCTGACGGCATCGATCGACGCTCCGGAGGCGAATGCGATCCTGAAGGCGGCCGAGCGCCGCGGCTGGGCGATCAGCCATATCCTGACGACCCATCATCACACCGATCATGTCGAGGGCAATCTGGCGCTGAAGGAGCAGTTCGGCTGCGAGATCATCGGCCCGATCAACGAGGCCGTCGCCATTCCCGGCCTCGATCGCGCCGTCGCCGACGGCGATACGTTCGAGTTCGCCGGCCACACGGTCAATGTCATCGAAACACCCGGCCACACCGCCGGCCATGTCTGCTATCACTTTGCCGACGACAAGCTGCTGTTTGCCGCCGACACATTGTTTGCGCTGGGTTGCGGCCGCCTGTTCGAACGGCCGGCAACGGATATGTGGGCCTCCCTGCAGAAGCTTGCGGTCCTGCCGGACGAAACGGCCGTCTATTTCGGTCATGAATATACACTCTCGAATGCCCGCTTCGCGCTGACCATCGATCCAGACAATGAGCGGCTGAAGGCACGCGCCGCCGACATCGAGGCGTTGAGGGTGGAAGGCAAGTTCACCATTCCGACGACGCTGGCGCTGGAGAAGGAAACGAACCCGTTCCTGCGCGCCGCCGATCCCGCGATCCGACGCCACCTTTTGATGGAAAGCCGCAGCAACGACGAGGTCTTTGCCGAGATCCGCAAGCGCAAGGACAATTTCTGATGCAGGCAAAAGAGATTATCGAAACGCTTTCCATGCAGCGGCATCCGGAAGGCGGCTGGTACGTGCAGACGTTCCGGGACGAGAACGGCGGCGCACGCGGCCACTCCACGGCGATCTACTACCTGCTCGAGGCCGGCGAGCGCTCGCATTGGCATCGGGTGCGCGATGCGGCCGAGGTCTGGCACTACTACGCAGGCGCGCCGCTCGCCCTGCATCGCTCGGCCGACGGCAAGGCCAGTGAAAGGCTCGTTCTCGGCATCGACCTCGTAAAGGGCCAACGCCCGCAGGCGATCATTCCGGCCAACTGGTGGCAATCGGCCGAAAGCCTCGGCGAATTCACGCTTGTCGGCTGCACGGTCGCACCCGGCTTCGAATTTTCAAGCTTCGAGATGGCCGCGCCGGACTGGAAGCCCGCCTCGGGTTGAGCTTCATTACCTTTCATTGACATCACGCAGGATGCGGGCAGACGGCGCGGAGCAACGGCCTTGAAAAAGCTTGGGGCTGTGACAGCTTTACAGGGGGGGAGAGAATATTGGTTCATCCTGAGGAGGTTTTTTCGTGCGTTTGTTGTTTCCTTTGCTCGTTACGGCAGGCTGTATCATGAGCGTCCCTGCCCTTGCCCTTGATGCGCCGGCTTCGCCGCCGGCCGCCCAGCCCCTGAAAAACTTCGTGACCTCGGTCGAAAAGGACGGCTCGATCACCTTCCGCCTTTATGCACCGGCGGCAAAGGCGGTCGCCGTCGCCCTCGGATCGCGCGATCCCATCGCCATGCAACGCGGTGACGATGGTACCTGGACTGCCAAGTCCGACGTGCTGAAACCCGATCTTTATGAATATTATTTCAATATCGACGGCTTCCGCAGCATCGATACGGGCACCAATGCGCCCAAGCCGCAGCGGCAGGTCAATACCAGCCTCATCCTGGTGCCCGGCAGCATACTCGATACCCGCAACGTGCCGCATGGCGACCTGCGGCTGGTGACATTGCATTCCAAGGCGCTGGATTCGGAACGGCAGATGTATGTCTACACGCCGCCCGGCTACACCGATTCCTCCAAGCCGCTGCCCGTGCTCTACCTCTATCACGGCTTCGGCGACACTGTGGGGTCCTGGGTTGCCCAGGGCCGCGCGCCGCAGATCCTCGACAATCTTCTTGCCGAGAAGAAGATCGAGCCGATGATCGTCGTCATTCCCGATACGGAAACCGACGTACCGAATGCGATCGCCGAGAACTTCCCCGCCGCTGATCGCCGCGCGAATTTCTATCCGGCGAATGCCGAGGCGGCCGACCGCGAACTGACCGACGATCTCATTCCGCACATGAAGAAACACTACCGGGTGCGGAACGATGCCGACGGCCGTGCCGTTGCCGGCCTGTCACAGGGCGGATATCAAGCCCTCGTCTCCGGTCTTTCCCATCTCGACACCTTCGGCTGGGTCGCAACCTTCAGCGGCGTCAGCACGACGACCGTTTCGAACAAGACCGTGGACGCGGTGCTGAACGAACCGGACAAGATCAACAAGGCCTTGCACAACTTCACGGTGACGGTCGGAAGCAAAGATCAAGTCGTCGGCAAGGACGTGGCGGGCCTGAAGGCAACGCTCGACGAGAAGAAGATCAAGCACGAATATCACGAATATCCGGACCTCCAGCATGAGATGGATGTCTGGCGGCCCTCGCTCGTGGCCTTCTTGGAAAAGGTCTTCAAGAAGTAACGTCGGGAATTACTAGCAGCGACTGCGGCGGAGCTATTCCGCCGCTTCCGCCCGCGCCCGTTCGGAATTGTCCCGGCGCAGGATCATCCGATGCGCTGCCAGTACCGCCCCGCCGGTGACCAGCAGGCAGGCAAGCGCGATGCCCCAGCTCGGCTCGGCAAAGCCGAAAAGCGTCAGGATCAAGGTCGACAGCAACGGTGCGGCATAACTCGCCGCGCCGAGGATCTGGATATCGCCGTTCTTGACGCCGTAATCCCAGGCATAGAAGGCCGCGCCGACGGGAAAGAGGCCCAATCCGAGGACTGCGACCCACTGCGCCGCGCTCTCCGGCCAGATGGTTTCCTCCAGGCCGAGATGGCAGAAAAACGAGAGAATCGCTGTCACCAGGCAGAATATGGTAACGACGTCGGTGGAAACGGCCTCGAAACGGCGCGTGATCAGCGAATAGCCGGACCAGGTGAAGGCACAGAGTAAGGCCGCGCCGTAGCCGACCGCATAGGCGCCTTCGAAATGAAAGCCGTTGCGGCCGACGATCAGAACCGTACCCGCAAGCCCCATCAAGGCGCCGACGATATGATACCAGCGCAGCCGCTCGCCGGGCAGCAGCGCCGAGCCGACGACGATCAACAACGGCCAGAGATAGGCAATCAGCCCCGCCTCCACCGCCGGGGCATGGCGCAGAGCGGTGAAATAGAGGAAATGATAGCCGAACAGGCCCGCAATGCCTGTGATCCAGACCTTGGCCGGCTGGCGCAGGAGCTGAAGCCGCTCTGGCCTCAGCACGAGCACGACGATGCCGGGGATGCTGCCGATGGCAAAGCAGATGGCGAGCAATTGAAAGGGCTGCATCTTGCCCGACGCTACCGTCAAAAGCGCCAGAAACGACCACATTGCGATGGCCGAAAAACCTGTCAACGTCGCGCGAAATTTCAATTCTGCCCCCAGCTCGTTGCTGCGGACGTCCCCAATCCGCTAAAGCAATTCCAGGAAAAGCGTTCGGCGGCTTTCCGTCCGGAATTGCGTAGAATTACTAGCTAGGACCGTCAGACGCTTCCGTAAAGCGTCTGACGGTCCTAGCTGCCGTATTTCACGGCTGTAATCGTCACGGTCCCGTATTGCGTCGGTATGCGGACGTAGACCGGAGCATATACATTCATGGTATCGGCCTTGGCAAACCAGATCTCCATGTCGTCGCTCTTGGCGAGATAGAGGTAGTCCTTGCGCGTGCTCTTATAGCCGCTCTTCGGCATGAAGCGCACGCCGCAGGCAACCGTCTTGCCCTTGAAGCCTTCGGTCGAGAACGGGTGAGACCCCTTCGGCGATAGCTTCAGATCCATCCGCATCTCGCCGTCGAAGACGGCCAGCGTCTGATTGCAGAGGTTGAGGCTCGGCGTGATCGGAAAGATCATGCCGGAAATCGGATCGAGCACGGATTTCAGGTCGCCTTCCGTGATGGGGACCCAGGTGTCCGGCCGTTTCGGTTCGGGCGTGATCGTGTTCGATGTCACGTTGCCGTTGGTATAGGCGACATCATAGGTACGCTCCCTCTTCCCGCTCTTGTAGAAGAGCGTGTAGTGCGTCGCCTGCAGCCTACTGTCGTTGACGACGCCGGTCACATCCGTCCTGGCGTCGATGGAGGTGACAAGATCGGCAAGGCCCGCGGAGGTGATGTCGCCGCGGATGGTGAACTGCTTGCCGGTGACTTCCGTTTTGAAATCCGCCCTGGCGATCGGCAGGCCGGCCAGCGAAACGCGATAGCGCGTTTCATGGCGCAGCACGTCGGCCAATGCCATCGACGGCATCGACGCGACGATCGCTGAAATGAGAAGCCACTTCCGAATTTGAACCATGATCAAGGCCTTCAACGAGGATCAGGCAAGTTATATAGTTGCTTTGCTCGCCTGCTGCGAGCGTCAGACAACAGCAGCTTTTTGACGGAATTGCGGGAAAAGACAAGGTTTGGCTTGACGCGGCCGGCCTCTCTGACTATAGAACCGCAACTTTCCAATTATGGCCTGTTGGATTGCGTGTCGGGCTTTGCCCGGGATGTCTATCCGATGGCCGAGAAAAACAAAAGTAGGTGTACCATGTCCCGCATGTGCGAATTGACCGGCAAGGCCGTCCTCGTGGGCAACAATGTCAGCCACGCCAACAACAAGACCAAGCGTCGGTTCCTGCCGAACCTCTGCCAGGTCACGCTGATCTCCGACGTTCTCGGCCAGCGCTATCGTCTGCGCGTTTCCGCTGCAGCGCTTCGCTCGGTCGAACATCGCGGTGGTCTGGACGCTTTCCTCATCAAGGCAAGCGAAAACGAACTCAGCATGCGCGCTCGCCTGCTGCGTCGCCAGATCGTCAAGAAGTCCGCTGAAGCTGCAGTCGCTGCCTAAGCAGTACTAGCGTTTCGCGATTTCATACCGGCTAAGAGGCTTGCACGGATCATCTCCGGACAAGCCTTTTTCCATGTCCGGTTTCTTTCAACTGGTGGCATCTCCCAGGATAAAAAAATGCTGACGGCACGTCATACCATTATCTACGTTATGCTGATGACGCTGGTCGTCGTCGCCTCCAATATCCTCGTGCAGTATCCGCTGCAGGCCACATTCGCCGGCATCAATCTTGCGGATATCCTCACCTGGGGCGCCTTCACCTATCCGGTCGCCTTCCTCATCACCGATCTGACCAACCGCCAGTTCGGCCCGAAGGCCGCCCGCAAGGTGGTGCTGGCCGGCTTCGTCGTCGGCGTCGCCCTGTCGTTCTATACGGCTCAGCCGCGCATCGCGATCGCCTCCGGTTCGGCCTATCTCGCCGGCCAGCTGCTCGACATCTCGGTCTTCAACCGCCTTCGCCGCATGGCCTGGTGGCGTGCCCCGCTGTTCGGCTCGCTCATCGGCTCACTGCTCGATACGCTGATCTTCTTCTCATTCGCCTTCGCGCCCTTCTTCGTCTTCTTCGGGTCGAACGATCCCTTCGCGATCGAATGGGCTCCGATCCTCGGCGCGTTCTCTTCGTCGGCGCCGCGCTGGATCTCCTGGGCCATCGGCGATTTCGCCGTCAAGACGACTGTCGGCCTCGTCATGCTGCTGCCCTACGGCGCGCTGATGAATGTGCTGAAACCGATGTCGCAGGCGCCCACCGCCTGAACGGCGATGATTCGAAGCGCGCCAGCATCGGCGCGCGACGACATGTTTCAGTTCTGGCTCACGACGTTTTCGTCATGCAGGCGAAACTCGAGTATCAGGCTGCGCTGCAGGATCGAATGATTGTCATCCGAGACCAGGATGAGATGTAGGGAGCCATCGGCGGCGCGGAAGACGTCTATGCCCTCCATATTGTCGATCTGATCTCTGGTCCCGGCCTCGAAGATCACATTGCCGTCCACGACGGCGCCCGGCTTGATATCAGCGCCGGCGATGCGGCGGATACGCAGGCCAAGGCCATGTATCAGCCCGAAGCGTCGCTCCAGCAACAATAGATCCCCGTCGGGCGTAAAGACGCCATCGCTGACATTGAAGCCGCCATAATGCCGAACGGCAAACCGGCCTTGGAGCGGCCCGTCCAGGACGGCAGCCGCCATATTGCCCTGCTCGTCCAGACCATCTTCCGCGACGACGACGGCGCCTCCCGCAAGCGGACTTGACCGTGGCGCAATCATCAGCGCCTCGAGGCTGCGATTGGCGCGCAGCTGCCATCTTGGGATCGGGAGGGGGATGGTGCCGTCGGGCGGCGAAATCTCGAAGCCAGGATCGGGATAGACATCGACGCGATGATACTGCTCGTAACTGACAAGGACATGGTCGCCACGCAACGCAAGCCCCTCGGCATCCATATCCCCCTTGCCGGCATCGATGTCGCCGTCGCGATCGATCATCGGCGAGATCAGCGCATCACCGATGCCCTTCAACCGGCCCGCGGCGTCACGCTCGATGGCGCCGGTGAGCCAGTGGCCGGTATCGAGCACCGAGATGAAATGCCGTTGGTCGGGGCGAAAGCGAATGGCCGAGATGGCGCCGAGAAGCGGATTGTCAGAACTGAGCTCAAGACCGCCGAGGAACTCCAGCGCATCGAAGCGTGATTGATCGGAGCCGGACCTGAAGGTGGAAATAACCCTTGCCTGAATGGCAACCGGACCACCCCCGCCGGGGTCGTTTCCGAAGCCGCAGCCCGCGAGCAGGCCGGCAAGCATGGCTATCACGCAGGCGCATCTTCCGGCAGCCGGCAAGCCCCCAGAACCGGCGGCGCCGGATGGAAAGGGCACCGGCCATAAGGCCGATGACGCGGGACGACGCGGCGGGCTCAGCTGGCGCGGCGCATGCGCGAGCGCGGCATGCTCGTCTGATCCTCGAACAGCGAGGCAAGCTGCTCCGTCATCGCTCCGGCCAATTCGTCGGCATCGACGATGGTGACGGCGCGGCGATAGTAGCGTGTCACATCGTGGCCGATGCCGATCGCCAGCAATTCCACGGGCGAACGCGTCTCGATCTGATCGATCACGGCGCGCAGATGCCGCTCCAGATAATTGCCCGGATTGACCGACAGCGTGGAATCATCGACCGGCGCACCGTCCGAGATCATCATCAGGATACGGCGCTGCTCGCGACGTCCGAGCAGGCGGTTATGCGCCCAGATCAGCGCCTCGCCGTCGATATTCTCCTTGAGCAGGCCCTCGCGCATCATCAGCCCCAGATTGCTGCGCGCCCGTCGATAGGGCTCGTCCGCGGCCTTGTAGATGATGTGGCGCAGATCGTTCAGCCGCCCCGGCGTCTGCGGCTTGCCGCTGGCAAGCCACCTCTCGCGCGCCTGTCCGCCCTTCCAGGCCTTGGTGGTGAAGCCGAGGATCTCGACCTTGACGCCGCAGCGCTCCAGCGTGCGCGCCAGAATGTCGGCACAGGAGGCGGCAACCGTGATCGGGCGGCCGCGCATCGAGCCGGAATTGTCGATCAGCAGCGTCACGACCGTATCGCGGAACTGTGTATCGCGCTCCATCTTGAAGGACAGCGCCTGCGTCGGATCGATGATCAGGCGCGGCAGGCGAGCCGGATCGAGATAACCCTCTTCCAGATCGAAGTCCCAGGAGCGGTTCTGCTGCGCCATGAGGCGGCGTTGCAGGCGATTGGCGAGACGTCCCACAGCGCCCTGCAGATGCGCGAGCTGCTTGTCGAGGAAGGCGCGCAGGCGCTCGAGCTCGGCCACGTCGCACAGCTCCTGTGCCGTCGTGGTCTCGTCGAACTCCTCGGTATAGACGTGATAGTCGACCTTCTCGTTGAAATCAGCAAAGGGCGTATTCGGACGGCGGGTTTCACCCGGCGTTTCCGAATCTTCCTCGCCTTCTTCGCTCATATCGTCGTCGGAGATTTCGCCGCCGTCTTCGGTCGCGCCGTCGTCCATCTGCTCGTCGGAGGCTTCGCTATCCTCCGCCGGTGCGGCGTCGGCGCCCTCGTCTTCCTTGACGTCGTCGTTATCCTGGTCCTCGCCGCTCGGCTTGTCCTCTTCGCTCTGCTGATCGTCGCTGTCGGGCTCAGACTGCTCGTCGCCATATTCCTCGGCCATCTCCATGGCCGTCAGCATATTGCGCACGATACGGGCGAAGCTTTGCTGATCGTTGATGGACGAAAGCAGATTGTCGAGATCGCCGCCGGTCTTCTCCTCGATGAAGGGGCGCCAGAGATCGAGCACCTTGCCGGCGCTTTCCGGCGGCTTCTGGCCGGTCAGCTTCTCGCGCACGATCATCGCCATGGCTTCGCCGATCGGCGCATCCTCGCGCCGTTCGATGCCGGAGAAATTCGCCTTGGCGTATTTCTCCGTATTCATCGAGTTGATGTTGGCGGCAACGCCGCTCATGCGCAGCGAGCCGATCGATTCGACGCGCGCCTGCTCGACCGCATCGAAGATGCTGCGGGCATCGGCGCCCTGCGGCGCCATGACGGCATGCACGCGGGCATCGTGACAGGCGAGCCGCAAGGCCATCGAATCGCCCAAGCCCCGCGTCACCGCAAGCTCGTGAGCCGTCGGCCGTTTCGAAAGCTCCGGCAGGCGGATGCGCTCGCCGGTCATGCCCGGGCGTTCGTTGGCAAAAGCCACCTCGACCTCGGCATCGCCGGCGATCGAGCGGACACAGCCGGTGATCGCCCGGCGCAACGGCTCCATGTCCATCGGGGCGCCTGGCTTCGCTTTGGAATTATCTCCGCGACCTGACATGATGTGTCGGCTTTTCCTTAGGCTTCGAGCACGATGTTGGCGGCACTTTCCTTCAGCTCGACGCCGAAGGCGCGCTGATAGTGCTCGGCGACCAGCGGCCGCTCCAGCTCGTCACACTTGTTGAGGAAGGTGACACGGAAGGCAAAGGCGATATCGCCGAAGATCTCCGCATTCTCGGCCCAGGTGATGACCGTACGCGGGCTCATGACGGTCGACAGATCGCCGTTCATGAAGGCCGCGCGCGTCAGATCGGCGACGCGCACCATCTTGGAGACGGTATCGCGGCCCTTCTCGGTACGGAAGGACTTTACCTTCGCCAGCACGATATCGACTTCGTTGTTGTGTGGCAGGTAGTTCAGCGTCGTCACGATCGACCAGCGGTCCATCTGCGCCTGGTTGATCTGCTGCGTGCCGTGATAAAGGCCGGTCGTGTCGCCGAGGCCGATCGTGTTGGCGGTTGCGAACAGGCGGAAGGCCGGGTGAGGACGGATGACGCGGCTCTGGTCGAGCAGCGTCAGGCGGCCCGAGGATTCCAAGACGCGCTGGATGACGAACATCACGTCCGGACGGCCGGCATCGTATTCGTCGAAGACGAGGGCGACGTTGTGCTGATAGGCCCAAGGCAGGATGCCGTCCTTGAATTCGGTGATCTGCAACCCGTCCTTGACGACGATCGCATCCTTGCCGACGAGATCGATACGGCTGACATGGCTGTCGAGATTGATGCGCACGCAAGGCCAGTTGAGGCGGGCTGCGACCTGCTCGATATGCGAGGACTTGCCGGTGCCGTGATAGCCGGAGATCATCACGCGGCGATTATGGGCGAAGCCGGCGAGAATGGCGAGCGTGGTCTCGCGGTCGAAGAGATAGTCCGTATCCAGATCGGGTACGTAGGCGCCGCCCTTGCTGTAGGCCGGAACGCGGATGTCGGAATCAATGCCGAAAACCTCACGGACCGAAACGGTGGTGTCGGGGATCTCGGAAATATCAAGGTCAATCTTGCTCATCATGTCTCCAGGGCGGGTGGCTCTCACCCTGCCGTATCAATCTCAGCCGCCTAATCCGATACGCCGCAGCATTTTTGCCCGCATCCGTTCGGTCGGAACAACGGCGATACTTCTGCGGGACTAAAGCAAAATCTCGGCGCGATAATATGATCGCTTGCGAGCATCCTTGAACAGAGTCCCGGACAAGAAACGCCGCGTCCGGAAAGTTGGCCGAGGTGCAGCCAGCCAAATGCGCACCCTGCCGCGGTTGCCCGCAGCTTCAGCCGATTTGGACCATACCTGATTGAAGGCGGAGAGCAAGGACAGGAATTAACAAAAACCGTTCTGTTTCAATAATTGATAGGCCTGAATGACCTCGCGAAAACGTTCCTCCGACCCGCGGTCGCCGCCATTGGCATCGGGATGGTGCATTTTCACCAATTCCTTGTAGCGGCGCTTGATTTCCAGCGCCGTGGCGGTGGCGCCAAGCCCCATCGTATCGAACGCCTTCGCTTCCAGCGTCTTCAGCTTGCGCTGCTGCGGGAAGCGCGGGCCTCGACCCTGTCCCTCCCCCTCCTTGACGAAGCCGAAGGGATCGCGGACGCGGGAATAGGAGCCGGAGCGGATATCGGATTGAAGCGGGCTGTTTTTGGCAGCCTTGTTGACGCCTACAGTCCAGGTCGGACGATGGCCGGTGATGGCTTCCTTCTGGTAGCGCGCGATCTCCCCATCCGAGAGGCCGGAGAAATAATTGTAGCCCTTGTTGTATTCCTTGACGTGCTCGAAGCAGAACAAAAAGAACTGCCCTTCCGCATTGCGCCCGACGGGAGCGCGATGCGTACCGTGCTTTTCGCAGCCGTCCCACTGGCATGTCGGCGGGCCTTGCTCAGGCTCCTGCGCGCGCTTGCGACGGGTGCGAATGCGATCGAAATATTTTGAATCAAGTCTCATGGCGCCCTAATTATGGGGCCTTGGTTACCCCACAACAAGAATTGACAAACAGGAATGTTATAGGCTTTGTGGGAGCCTTTTTTTCGAGAGCGAGGTCGACGCGGGAATATGGAAACGACACTGCAATCCCGCATTGAGCGGAAGCTCAGAGACGCTTTCGCGCCCGAGCGCCTTGCCGTCATCAATGAAAGCCACCTGCATGCCGGCCATCAGCCCGATATGACGGGAGCCGGCGAGACCCATATAAGAATTCGCATCGTCTCCGCCAAGTTCGCTGGCATGCCGCGCCTGGCGCGCCACAGGGCCATCAATGAATTGCTGAAGCCGGAACTGGATGCCGGCCTTCACGCGCTGGCCGTGGAGCCGGCAGCACCCGGCGAAGCGGTTCGCTGGTAGTCTGATTGCCGCTGGCAACGGATAACGCGGCCGAGCCATCCCCCCAACGGTGCGTTATGCGCCGACAAAACTGAAAAGCGGCGCCATATTGCCGGTGTCTGCCGCCCTAAGAGCGTGGATATAAGCGCTCCGCCGTTCGTTATCGGCCTGCAGATCCACACCACTTGCCCACTCGATCGGCGGATGCCCGAAATAATCCCAAAGAAAAATGTCAGCCGCTATCCGGGCGTGGCGACCGTTTCCATTCGGGAACGGATGTATCCGTACCATTCTGTGATGAAAGCGGGCGGCCGCCTCCTTCGGCGGAAAAACCGAGTGCTCCGCCCAATAGCGCGCATCGTCCAGGAGAATCCGAACCTGAACAGATATTTGAAGAGGGTCGATGCCAATATTTTTCTCAATCAGGCGATAGGTCCCGGCCCATATCCAAACATCACCAAACAACCTCTTGTGCAGCAGCCTCGCAAACTCGCCCGTCAAAATGTCCCCTGTCCGCCGTCGGCCGACCCATCGAAGACCAGCCGTGATATTGGCGCTTTCAAGCTCATCAAGTTGAAGACGAGTCGTGATATGCTTGAATTTCAGTCCCTCGACGTCGTCAGCGTCAAGCGGTGTCGCGCCCTCAGGCTCTTGAAACATCACTCAGTCGCCCAGAGATCCGATGGTCTTTTTTCCGCGATTTCCCTGGCCAGACTCTCGATCTCCTCGTTGAGAGCATCTGGTTGCAAAGCCTGTTTCTCCAAGGCCATATGGGCATTCGTCCGATGGATCACCGATCGTGCCTTCATCCGTGCCTGATCCATGATCATCACTTCGACGGAGCCGTTCGGCACGATGCCATAGACGAAACGCCCTCCCATCGCTTCCGCAAGCTTTTCCATCTGCCCGATGGAGATCGCCTTGGAACGCTCATTCTGTTCTGCTTGATAGATCGAGCCACGGCTTACGGCCAGCCGATCGGCGAGCTGCTGCACGGACATTCCCAACGCCTTCCTCACCGTGGTTATCCAGCCTTCAGACGGCACGTCGCTCAAGGGCTGGTTCACAGCCATGTCGACCAGTCGAATATATTGCTTCGCCACGGTTTTCTTAATGTTCATTGGCCAGCCGCCGATATTTTATGTCTATCTATAACTAGACATTTATATCAAATTTGTCCAGTTACAAGGATACAAACAAGAAAGAAATGTACAGCTATAAATGACAAATCACGGCATGGATGGCGAGGTTGGCGCTGGAGACAATCGATCCTGATCGCCAAATCTAGTTCGGCTTCACCTCTTCCGTCTCGGCAGGGCGGATGCGCAGCTTGGTGATGCGGTTCTTTTCCCGCTTCATGACGATGAAGCGCTTGCCGTAGAAGGTGAAGGCCTGACGCTCTTCCGGGATGGTCATCGATTCGTGGATGACGAGACCGGCGATTGTCGTTGCCTCCTCGTCGGGCAAATGCCAGTCGAGAGCACGATTGAGGTCGCGAATCGGCACGACGCCATCGACGACGATCGAGCCGTCGGCCTCCTGCCGCACGCCCTGGATGTCGAGGTCATGCTCGTCGGCGATATCGCCGACGATCTCCTCCAGAATGTCTTCCAGGGTGACGATGCCCTGCACCTCGCCATATTCGTCGACGACGACGGCGAAATGCTGCTTGCGGCGCAGGAAGGCGTTGAGCTGGTCTTCGAGGTTAGTGCTGTCGGGCACGAACCAGGGCTTTTGCGCGATTTTGACGATGTCGAGATTTTCCGGTTCGACATTTCGCTCCGCCAGCGCCCGCAGCAGATCCTTGGCATGCACGACGCCGATGATGTTGTCGATGGTGCCGCGCCAGAGCGGCATGCGCGTGTAGGGACTGTCGAGAATGGCGCGCACCACCACCTCGGGCGGATCATCGGCATTGATGGCGCGCATCGCCGTACGGTGCACCATGATGTCGGAAAGCTCCAGCTCGCCGAGATCGAGCACGCCGCCAAGACGGTCGCGGTCGGCCTTGACGACCGAACCTTCGCGATGAAGCAGATCCACGGCGCCGCGCAGCTCCTCATGCGCCGACAGCATCGACACTTCCTTGGAGAGGTTGATGCCGAAAATGCCGAGAATCAAGCGAACGATGGCGTTGACGAAACTCGATACCGGGCCGACGACAGCGACAAACAGCCGCACCGGCGCGGCCACGTTGAGCGCAAAGCGATCCGGCGTCGAAATCGCCCAGCTTTTCGGCAGCACCTCGGCGAAGATGACGAGGATGACGGTCATCGCAGCCGTGGCCAGCGCCACGCCAGAATTGCCGAACAGGCCGAGGAACACGCTGGTCGCCAATGACGACGACAGAATGTTCGCGAGATTGTTGCCGATGAGCAAGGTGCCGATCAGCCGGTCGCGGCGCTCGATGAGGCGGCGCACGACGCCGGCGCTTTCGTCGCCATTGGCCTCCAGCGTGTGGATTCGCGTCCGGGAGACCGCGGTCAACGCCGTTTCCGAACCGGAGAAGAATGCCGACAGCAGCACGAGCACGATGATCGAGGCGATCTCGGGCCAATATTCGAACAATATAGCCAGCGTGCTTTCGACCGTCATCAGGGATGTTTTTCCTTCAGGAAGCTCAAGACCTCCGAGGACGGCACATCGTCCGCAACGAAGGACTGGCCGATGCCGCGCGTGAGGATGAAGGTGAGCTTGCCGCTCTTGACCTTCTTGTCCTGCGCGATCGCATCCATCAGCGTTTCGGCCGGCGGCAGCTCGCCGGGGATATCGCCCATCCGGGTCGGCAGGCCGACGGCCTTCAGATGCGCCTCGACGCGCTTCGCATCGTCGGGACTTGCGAGATTGAGGCGTGCGGAAAATTCATGCGCCAGCACCATGCCGATCGCCACGCCTTCTCCATGCACCAGCCGGCGGCTGTCGTAAGCGGTGGCCGCTTCGAGTGCGTGGCCGAAGGTGTGGCCGAGATTGAGCAGAGCCCGAGGACCATTTTCGCGCTCGTCGGCGACGACGACATCGGATTTCGCCTGGCAACTCGCCGCGATCGCCTCGATACGAGCAGCACCACCCGAGAAGACTTGCCTCCAGTTCGCCTCGAGCCAGGCGAAGAAATCCGGCTTGTCGATCAGGCCGTATTTGGCGACCTCGGCGTAACCGGCGCGGAATTCGCGTTCGCTGAGCGTATTCAGCACATCGGTATCGGCAAGCACCAGATCCGGCTGATGGAAGACGCCGACGAGGTTCTTGCCGTGATGGGTGTTGATGCCGGTCTTGCCGCCGACCGACGAATCCACCTGCGACAGCAGCGATGTCGGCACCTGGACGAAACGAACGCCTCGGCGCACGATGCCGGCGGCAAAGCCTGAGAGGTCGCCGATGACGCCGCCGCCGAGCGCGATCACCGTATCGTTGCGCTCCACGCGCGCGGTCAGCACCGCGTCGCAAACGGTCATGAGATGCTCGAAGCTCTTGGTCTTTTCGCCGGCCGGCAAGACGAGGCTGGAGGCATGGATGCCCGCAGCTTCGAGACTTGCGATCAATGCATCGAGATAATGCGGCGCGACGTTTTCATCCGTAATCACGGCGGCCTTGCGGCCCGTCAGCCGCGCGGCGATTTCGCGACCTGCGCGGGCGATCAGGCCGGGGCCGATCAGGATGTCATAGGCGCGCTCGTCGAGAGGCACGCGCACGAGACGCTCTGCGGAGGCCGGTGTGATCGCATTCATGGCACTTTGCTTTCTTTTGTCTTTCCGTCGACGATGGCGGCAAGGACTTCCTTGACCATGACGTCCTTGCTCACATCACGGGAGAGAACCGTAAGATCGGCTTCCGCATAGATGGGGTAGCGCGCATTCATCAGGTTCTCGAGGGTCTGTTTCGGATTCTCGGTCTTGAGCAGAGGGCGCGTGTCCCGCTTGTTGACCCGGTCCCACAGCACGTCGAGATCGGCCTTCAGCCAGACGGAAAGGCTGCCGCGCTTGACATGCAGGCGCGTGCTCTCGTTGATGAAGGCGCCGCCGCCCGTCGAGACGACACGCGGCCCGCCCTTGAGGAGACGCTTGATGACGCGCGTTTCCAGCGCCCGGAACTCCAGCTCGCCATAAGCGGCAAACAGTTCGGCGATCGTCATGCGCGACACGCGCTCGATCTCGACATCCGTATCGACGAAGGGAATGCCAAGCTGCTGTGCCAAAAGCCGGCCGACCGAGGATTTGCCCGCACCCATCAACCCCACGAGGACAAGATTGCGCTGACCCAGCGCAGCGCGCGCGCTGTCTTTAAGGCTTTTGGCAAGGGTCAGGACTTGTTCACTCATCGGCCCATTCACAATTTCTTTGGAAACGGTATCGTCAAATGCACCGGTAGCGTCAAGACGCCGCTATCGTAAACATGTCTGCAATATCCTTCAGCTAACGCTTGGCGAACATGATTGTTGCTCGTCGCCGGGCCGATGAAGGAGAGAAGGAGAGTTTTCGAATGCCAACCCTGTTTCGCTTCCTTGTCATCTGCGCGGTCATCGCCGGATCGATATATGGGGCGATGTGGGCACTCGTGCTCTTTGTCGATCCGCAGCCGCGCGACGTGACGATCCGCATTCCGCCTGAGCGCCTCAACCCGCCGACAACAGGCTCGCTGAAACCATGAGCACACCGGCCGTGAACGCAAAAACCGGCGCGCGTGATCTGGGGCGAGCGCACCTGGAAGCCTTCCTGGAGATGATGAGCGCCGAGCGCGGCGCGGCGGTCAACACGCTGCAGTCCTATCAGCGCGATCTCGACGACCTCCATTCCTTTCTGTCCGGGCAGGGTGTCCGCCTGACGGAAGCCGGCGCCAACGATCTCGGCGCCTATCTTTCCAGCCTGTCGAGCCAGGGCTTCAAAGCCTCGTCGCAGGCGCGGCGGCTCTCCGCCATGCGGCAGTTCTATAAGTTCCTCTATGCGGAAGGCCTGCGCACGGACGATCCCACCGGAATTCTCGATGCGCCCAAGAAAGGCCGCGCGCTACCGAAGACGATGGGCGTCGACGAGGTGACGAGGCTTCTGACCCAGGCCGAGCAGGAAGCAGCGGCTAACGGACCCGACCAGCTGCAGCGCCTGCGCATGCTGGTGCTTCTGGAAATGCTCTACGCGACCGGCATGCGCGTCAGCGAGCTCGTCTCTCTGCCGGCAAAGGTGCTGGATCAGGAGGGCCGCTTCCTGATGATCCGCGGCAAGGGAAACAAGGAACGGCTGGTGCCGCTGTCGCACTCCGCCATTTCGGCCTTGAAGTCCTATGGACGGTTGCAGACGGAGATTGCGGCGAATGCCAAACAGCCCGCGCCGGAGAGCCCATGGCTTTTCCCCGCTGCCTCCAAGCAGGGCTACCTGCCGCGCCAGGTCTTCGCGCGCGATCTCAAGGATCTTGCCATCCGCGCAGGCCTGAGACCCTCGATGATCTCGCCGCATGTGATGCGCCATGCCTTCGCGAGCCATCTTCTGGCCAATGGCGCGGACCTGCGCGTGGTGCAGGAACTTCTCGGCCATTCGGATATTTCGACCACGCAAATCTATACGCACGTGCTGGAAGAACGCCTTCATCAGCTGGTGCAAACGCATCACCCCCTTGCCAAACAGGCAAAAAAACAGGATTAGGACCGGCATACAGGCTAAAGCCGCCGTCTCTCGTCACGGGCAAAAGGATCGGAAACGCATCTCATGCACAATTATCTGGACTTCGAAAAACCCATCTCGGATCTCGAAGGCAAGATTCACGAGCTCAAGAAACTGGCGAGCGAAGACGAAAGCATCGACACATCGGACGAAGTCGGGCGGCTTGAAATCCGCGTCCGCGAGGCGATGGCCGATATCTATTCCAAGCTCAATGCCTGGCAGAAGACGCAGGTCGCTCGCCATCCGCAGCGCCCGCATTTCGTCGATTATGCCAGCACCCTCTTCACGGAATTCACGCCGCTGGCCGGCGACCGCAAATTCTCCGAGGATGCCGCCATTCAGGCCGGCTTCGCCCGTTTCCGCGGACAGCCCGTCGTCCTCATCGGCCAGGAAAAAGGCAACGATACCAAGAGCCGCCTGAAGCACAATTTCGGCAGCGCCCGGCCGGAAGGCTATCGCAAGGCGATCCGTATCCTTGAAATGGCCGACCGCTTCCAGCTTCCGGTCATCACGCTTGTCGACACGGCCGGCGCCTATCCCGGCGTCGGTGCGGAAGAGCGCGGCCAGGCGGAGGCGATTGCCCGCTCCACCGAGATGTGTCTTGGCGTGAAAGTGCCGATCGTTTCCCTCGTCATCGGGGAAGGCGGCTCCGGCGGCGCCATCGCGATTGCCGTCGGCAATCGCGTCTACATGCTCGAACATTCGATCTACAGCGTGATTTCGCCCGAAGGTGCGGCCTCGATCCTGTGGCGCGATTCAACGCGCGCAAAGGAAGCCGCGACCAACATGAAGATCACGGCCGAAGACCTCAAGGGCCTCGGCATTATCGACGGCATCATCCCCGAGCCGCTCGGTGGCGCGCACCGCGATCCCAACACGGTGATAGCCTCGGCCGGCGACACGATTGCGAGCGCGCTCGGCGAGCTTTCCAGCCGTTCGGGCGAACAGCTGCGCAACGACCGGCGCCAGAAATTCCTCTCCATGGGCCGCAATCTCTAACCGGCCTTCGGAAAAAGTGATCGCTGAAAACGGGAATGAGGCCAAACCTTGGCCACATTTCCGTTATCGAAGCTGTTATGGCAAAGAAAAGCTTGCCGACGCGCTGCGGGCAGGTCATAGGCTGGTAAGGAATTTTCAAGTATAAACCGTCTATGATTCCGTTTCATGCTTCGAGGGGAGTGGCGAAACAGATCAAGCTGCCGCTCTTCGCATTTATGGGCTAAGTCAGAATGCGCATCCGTCACCTTGCCTATGCCTCATTGATGGCGCTGTTACTCGCCGGCTGCAACGATGCGCTGGACACGGCGTCGGTTGACCTGTCGATGGTCAAGAACAAGGTCGAACAGCCGCTTCCGAGCCATATCCTCGCCGATATGACCAAGAAGGGCATGGACCGCAACTCGCCGATCATGATCCGCATCTTCAAGGAAGAGGGTGCGATGGAGATCCTGAAGGCGAACCAGAACAATCGCTTCGAAGTCATCGCGGATTACAAGATCTGCGCCTGGTCCGGGCGCCTGGGTCCGAAGGTGAAGGAAGGCGACAGGCAGGCGCCGGAAGGCTTCTACATGCTGACGCCGGCCAACCTGAACCCGAATTCGAAATACTACCTCGCCATCAACACCGGCTTCCCGAACCGCTACGACGCCGCCAATGGCCGTAGCGGCGCCAATCTGATGATCCATGGCGCCTGCTCTTCGTCCGGCTGCTATTCGATGACCGACCAGCAGGTGCTGGAAATCTACGCCTTCGCGCGCGACGCCTTCAAGGGCGGCCAGAAGGCAATCCAGCTCGAGGCCTTCCCCTTCCGCATGACTGCGGAAAATATGTGGAAGCACCGCCTCAGCCCCAATATCGACTTCTGGAAGATGCTGAAGGTCGGCTACGACAATTTCGAAGTCACCAAGCGGCCGCCCGAGGTCGAGGTCTGCGAGAAGAAATACGTCTTCAACCAGCAGGCCAGCGGGCCATTCAACGCCGGCGGCAAATGCCCGGTCATGACTACGCCGCCAGCCCTGCAGGTGGCGCTTGCGACCTACGACAAGCAATACCAGGCCGATTATGCCATCGCCACGAAGAAGTACGACGGTGTCGCCTGGTACGATCCGACCGAAGCCGAGCGCAAGGCCGTCGTCGCCAAGCAGCGCAAGGGGCACGATCTTGCCTATGCTCCCACAGGCACCGCACTCGCCGCCGGCAAGATGATGAAGGTTGCCGATCTGGAATCGATGACATCCAACCAATCGGCACAGCAGATTGCGCGCGGCGGCACGGTAGCGAGCCCGACGGCTAATCCCTCGACTGCAAGCATCCGCGTAGCAAGTGCGGCTCCCGAGACGACCGCCCAGCAGCCGGGCGGCCCCGTGGTAGCGGCCAATATTCCGGCCAATGTGCCGATCCCCATGGCGAACCCGATGAGCCAGGCCGTCAATCCACTCGCCTATGCGCCGCCTCCGCCTGTCGAGACCGCGCAGACCGAAGCCAAGAAGCCGCCTTTCTGGAAGTTCTGGGCCAAGAGTGAATAGCTCGGATGACGGGATCTATGATCTGCGTGGGCTGAAATGCCCCTACCCGGCGATCAAGACGGAAAAGCGCCTGCGCGGCATGGACAGCGGCGCGACGCTGACCGTCGAGACGACCGACCCGCTGGCCGCCATCGATATCCCGCATCTCTGCAATGAGAAAGGCCACACGCTTCTCGTGAACGAAAAGACGGAAAGCGGCCATCGCTTCGTGATCCGGAGAGGCTGACGGCCGGGACCATCCTCGTGGTTCGAGAGTCGCTTCGCTCCCGCCTCACCATGAGGATGGAGCGAGTCCGGGTGTACCTTGGCACGCCTAATGCCGTTCTCCGATAATAGGTGCCAAAGCACAGAGATCAGCCTCACCCTGAGGTGGCCCGCAGGGCCCTCGAAGGGCGAGGCGGGTTGTTTGGCCCCATCAACGGAGGCTAAAACCGCATCCCCGGCACGGCGAGCGGATTGTCCTGCAGCGCCGCCCTGTCAGGCGTATCGACGCGCGGCTTGCTGAGGAAGGCGTCGAAGAGGCCTTTCACGAAATCTTCCGGCAGGTCCTTGGTGATGATCACCATGCGTGTGCGGCGGTCTTCCGGATCGGGCCAAGCCGGCAGCCGCACCGGCGGATGGAAGATGTTCTGCACGCCATGCAGCACGACGGGGCGCTCCGGTCGGTCGGACACGGCAACGATCGCCTTCATGCGCAGCAGCTTTTCGCCGTGCGCGGAACGAAGGAGATCGATGAACATTTCCAGCGCCATCGGGTCGATCGGCTGGGTCTCGACGATCGAAAAGGATCGGATCGAGGCGTCATGGCGGGTCACATCATGGCTGTGCTGATGCCGGTGGCCGTGGTGATGTGCATGATGGTGATGTCCATGATCGCCGTGATGGTGGTCATGATCATGGTCGTGGTGATCGTGATCATCATGGTGATGATGATCGCCGTCCGCCTCCAGCTCGTCCCGCAGCCAGCGGCCGACATCGGCGATCTTCGAAGCCGGGTCATAAAGGCCGTTGACGAGAATGGCGGCGCGTCCCGCCTCGTCGCTATCGGCATTCAGGATCTGCGCGCGCGGATTGAGCGCCCTCAGCCGGCTCTCCAGCTGGCCTTCGGGCACAGCGCCGGCGATCCCGGTCTTGGAAACGATCAGCCGGTCGGCAACCGCCACCTGCTTGCGCGCCTCTTCGTGATTGTCGAGCGTCTGCAGGCCGTTGACCGCATCGACGACGGTGATGACGCCATCGAGGTCGAAATTGTTGGCGATGATTGGATTGCCCATGATCGACTGCATGACGGGAGCAGGATCGGCAAGGCCGGTCGTTTCGATGACGACGCGCTTCAGCGGCCGGATGCGGCCGGTCTGCATGGCGTCCATGAGGTTCGCCAGCGTATCCACCAGCTCGCCGCGCACCGTGCAGCACAGGCAGCCATCGGAAAGCTCGATGATGGAATCGCCGGAGCTTTCCACCAGCAGATGATCGATACCGACATCGCCGAACTCATTGATGATGACGGCCGCATCGCGCATGTCCCCGTCCTTGAGGATGCGGTTGAGCAAGGTCGATTTACCCGCTCCGAGAAAGCCGGTCAGGATGGCAACCGGCACTCTTTGCTGCGAAACGCTCATGGGTGATATCCGATATCAGAAAGTGGGACGCGGCATCGGGATCGGCACACTGGACGCGCCGCCGGAAATGGCGATTTTGTTGTCCCTGGTCGCCTTGTCGCCTCTTGCCGTGACATCGTCCTTGTCGCCTTTGACGGCGGTCGCGACATCCTGGCCGCCGATCAGGCCGGCATAGACGAAATTGGGGTCGTGATCCATTTCATGGATATAGGGCGACTGTACCTTGGTGCGGCCGAACGGGTCGCGGGTTTCGCTGCGCGCCTGCGCGCCCTTGGTGCTGCAGATGTCGGCGGTGACATCGGCGACATCGGCTGCAAGCGGCGCGTCGGGTCTGAGCGTCGCCAGCGTGTCGCGGGTCGACAGCTGGTTCTGGAAACCCTTTTCCAGGAAATTGGCGGAATCGTCGGCGCGCGCCGCCAGGCTATCGGTTCCGAGAACGACCGAGATCAGCGTACGGCCGTTGCGGGTTGCCGATGCGATCTGGTTGAAGCCGGACGCGCAGATGAAGCCGGTCTTCATGCCATCGGCGCCGTCGAAGCGGCCGATGAGCATATTGATGTTCGGCACCTGCTTCACGCCGTTGGTGAAGCCTTCGAGCGAGAAATAGCCGGCATATTGCGGAAACTCGCGGCGCAGCGCCACACTCAGAATGGCAAGATCGCGCGCCGTTGTATATTGCCCCTTGCCGGGAAGGCCGTTCGGATTGATGAAATGCGAGTCGCGCATGCCGAGGCGGGCGGCTTCCGCATTCATCCGCGCCACGAAGCCCTGCTGCGAACCGCCGACGGTCTCGGCAACGGCCATGGCAAGATCGTTGGCCGATTTGACCAGCATCATCTTCATGGCATTGTCGAGCGTCATCTTCTGGCCCGGCTTGAAATACATCTTCGCCGGCGGCTGTGCCGCTGCAAGCTTCGACATGACGACGGGCGAATCGAGCCTGACCTGGCCGGACTGGATGGCCCGGAACGTCACATAGGTCGTCATCAGCTTGGTGAGCGAAGCGGGATACCAGCGGCGAAACGCCTCCTGCTGGTCGAGCACGCGCCCGGTGCCGACATCGACGAGAATATGCGGATTGGCTCCGGCCGTTTGCGCGGTCGACAGGAAAAGCATGGATGCTGCTGCGGCCATAGGGGCGAGCCGCAGGGCGGCATACAAACGATTCTGCTTCGTCGGCACGATCTATCCTTCAGAAGTCCGGAATTTTCTCGAAAGCTTCGTCTATTTAACCTATATGGCTAGGAGAAGGCAAAGCGATTGACGACTTTTTTCCCGTTAGCACGCCGCAAAGGCCCCGATAAGCTGGCCAAAGCCGTGCGACGGATCCGTGAGTTGAACCAGAATCGATATTGAGCAGCAGGAAAATCAGCATGCCGATCTTGAACAGGGCCGCAGAACTCCAGGGCGAAGTGACCGAGTGGCGCCGCCACATCCATGCGCATCCGGAACTCCTCTATGCCGTTGAGAATACGGCCGCCTTCGTGGCCGAGAAACTGCGCTCCTTCGGCGTCGACGAGGTGGTGACCGGCATCGGCCGCACCGGCGTCGTCGGCCTGATCCGTGGCAAGGGCGAAGGACGAACGGTCGGCCTGCGCGCCGATATGGACGCCCTGCCGCTGACCGAAATCACCGGCAAGCCCTATGCTTCCGAAACGCCCGGCAAGATGCATGCCTGCGGCCATGACGGCCACACGGCCATGCTCTTGGGCGCTGCGAAATACCTCGCCGAGAACCGCACCTTCAACGGTAATATCGCCGTCATCTTCCAGCCGGCCGAAGAAGGCGGCGCCGGCGGCGACGCCATGGTCAAGGACGGCATGATGGAGCGCTTCAAGATCGCCGAAGTCTACGGCATGCACAATATGCCGGGCCTGCCTGTCGGCCATTTCGCCATCCGCAAGGGCGCGATCATGGCGGCGACCGACGAATTTACCGTCTCCATCAAGGGGCTCGGCGGCCATGCCGCCATGCCGCACAAGACGATCGATCCGATCGCCATCGGCGCGCAGATCGTCTCCAATTTGCAGCTCATCGCCTCGCGCAGCACCGATCCGCTGAAATCGGTCGTCGTCTCCGTCACCAAATTCAATGCCGGCAACGCACATAACGTCATCCCGAACGATGCGAGCCTTGCCGGCACGGTGCGCACGCTCGATCCCGAAATACGCGACCTGGCCGAACAGCGCTTCAAGCAGATCGTCTCCGGCATCGCCGCCACCCACGGGGCGGAAGCCGAGATCGAATTCCAGCGCAACTACCCGGTCACATCAAACCATGCCGACGAGACCGATCACGCGATCGCGGTCGCTCAAGAGATCGCCGGCGCGGGCAATGTCATCCGGGATATCGACCCGATGATGGGCGGCGAGGATTTCTCCTACATGCTGAACGCCCGCCCCGGCGCCTTCATCTTCGTCGGCAACGGCGACAGCGCCGGCCTGCACAACCCCGCCTACGACTTCAACGACGAAGCCATCGCCCACGGCATCTCCTATTGGGTGCGCCTCGCCGAGCAGCGCCTCAACGCCTGAGGCACCCCCATCATTCTCCGTGCGCCCACCAGGGCGCGCGGCACCGCAAAAGCGAATTGTCCCTAGGACGTAAAAGGGCTTGGCTTCGCGCCTTTGCTTTTGTATGGATCATCTCGAGTGGTCTCGTAGCTCAGCAGGATAGAGCACCAGATTCCTAATCTGGGGGTCACGCGTTCGAATCGCGTCGAGATCACCATTTTCCATCCTCACTGATGACCGCGTGATCGAGATTGGAAGAACATCAAACTTCAGCGCGTGCGAACGATTTAACCCTTGTTGAGCCAAGCCTGCTCAATTTACGGGGCTTTGAACAAGCGCTCATGCGCGGTTGGTCGCCCGATCCACGGCGCCAGCATGACAAGTCGTTTATCGAAACTGAACTGACGACACTCCGGAAAGACAGATCAGCTTTCCTCACCCGTACTATATCGAACGAAATCGTCGCCACAGCGGTATCGAATCGGGAACCTCAATGCCTTATTGCCCGCCCGTTCTGGATCTGGGATGGAGGCTTTTGCGGCTACATTACATTGCGTTATCTGGCTGGAACGACCCAACTGCCCTTACACGTGCCGGGTCATGTGGGCTATTCGATCGTCCCTTGGAAACAAGGACGAGGGTACGCAACGCAAGCACTGCTGCTTCTATTGCCTGTCGCAAGGAAGGCTGGCTTTGCCAATATCAGCATCGTCTGCAACGAAGATAACTTCGCCTCGAAACGCGTTATCGAGAAAGCGGGAGGCGTGCTTTGCCGGACGGGCACCCACGCATCGGATTCTCCAATCGTATCGAAACTATTCTTCGATCTGCCGACTCATTTGTAATTGAACGCATCCGGATGGTTCCCCAGACTGCCGGTCAGCGCTGCGTAGAGGACCGTCTTGCCGTTGATCCAATCCGGCACCCGTGGCCTTTCGCCATCGCCTTGAAGGCAGCGCTCGCGGCTGGGTCCGAGGCGATTTCGCGGAATGTTGTGGGATGATCTTGCGCGGATGCACCGATGGCGGCGAAGATGCCCAGCATTGCGACGGCCGCCATTATCTTTCTCATATATTTCACCTCGATAACCGGGGTAATCGCATGTGAGGCACATCGGTGCCGCACATCCCTTCTCCCCTCGGGGAGAAGGTGGCCCGAAGGGTCGGATGAGGGGGCTGGCCGATTTGAATGCGGGAATTTTCGTGCTCTTGGCAGGCGCCCCCTCATCCGCCTATCGGCACCTTCTCCCCGAGGGGAGAAGGGGGGACGCGGCAACGACCTCATTTCATATGCGATTGCCCTACCTCAAGAACGGAGTACGCCCGTAAATCCCCATCGGGCGCAGCATGAACGCGAACTCAAAGCCCGGATATCACCCCACCGCAATCCTATTCCTAACCAGCCTGACGCCGCGGATCGATTCGGCGACTGCGGTCGCCCGCATCACCTCCTGCTGCGTTGCGACCGAGCCGTCCAGGCGGATTTCCTGGCCCGCGGCAGTCACCGTGACATCGGAAGCATCGATTCCGCCGGCAACGGCGAGCGCATTGGCAACCGCGGATTCCAGGGCCGAGCGCCTGGCCTGTTCGTTTTCCAGATAGAGCTCCATGCCATGAAATGTTGCCGCCTTGAAAACCATCCATCACTCTCCGCATTCGAGTGGTCGGAAAACGCAGCACTTTGCATTTGGTTCAACAGAACCTCGAAAAATATTACTAAATCGGCTATTTCACCTTTTGCGTGCATATTCAACACGATGCAGTTACACGGCTGCGGACTTGCCGCTCCGGGCAATCCCCTGTAGAGCCTTGGGGGAACAGCAGCAAATGCGGATACCTGAATGAACACCGGCAGCAAGGCACGTCGCCGCCTGACGATATTGGGTTCGACCGGCTCCATCGGCCAGAATACGCTCGACGTCATTGCCCAGCTGGGCGGGCGCGACGCCTTCGACATCGCCGCCATCACCGGCCATGACAATATCGGCCTGTTGGCCGAGCAGGCCAAGGCGTGCGGTGCCGCTTTCGCGGTAACCGCCAATGAAGAGCGCTATCAGGAGCTGAAGAGTGCCCTGGCCGGGTCGGGCATAGCCGTCGGCGCGGGCAAGAACGCCTTGATCGAAGCCGCCTCGATGCCTTCGGATTGGGTGATGGCGGCGATCGTCGGCACCGCCGGCCTTGCGCCGACGCTGGCCGCCGCCCGCCGCGGCGCCGATATCGCGCTCGCCAACAAGGAATGCCTCGTCTCCGCCGGCGATCTTTTCGTGCGCGCCGTTGCCGAAGGCGGCGGCCGGCTGATCCCGGTCGACAGCGAACACAGTGCCATTTTCCAGGCGCTGGAAGAGGATCAGCAACACGCTGTCGAGCGCATCATCATCACCGCATCCGGTGGCCCCTTCCGCACCTGGACGCGCGAGCAGATGGCCAATGTTACGCCTGCGATCGCCCGCGCCCATCCCAATTGGTCGATGGGCTTCAAGATCTCCATCGGCAGCGCCTCGATGTTCAACAAGGCGCTGGAGATGATCGAGGCCAAGCACCTGTTCAATGTGCGCCCCGATCAGATCGAAGTCGTGGTCCACCCGCAATCCGTCATTCACTCGATGGTCGGCTATACGGATGGTTCCGTGCTGGCGCAGCTCGGCTGTCCGGATATGCGCACCGCCATCGGCTATGCGTTGACCTACCCCGCCCGCACGAAGCTCAGCGTCGACCGGCTGGATTTCGCCAAGCTCGCCCGACTTGACTTCGAGGCGCCGGACGAAGTTCGCTTCCCGGCTCTGCGGCTTGCCCGCACGGCGCTGGAACGCGGCGGCCTGCAGGGCGCGATCATGAATGCGGCCGAAGAGATCGCCTTCCATGCCTTCGTGGATGGCCGCATCGGCTTCCTGGAAATGGCCGATATCGCCGAAGCCGTCATGGACGAGATGATCGCGACCGGCAGCGCCGAAACCATGGATGCCGTCTTTGCGGCGGACGCCGAGGCGCGCGGCCGTGCCGCCGTGCTCATCGCCCAGCGGGACAAGGCGGCCTAAGCAATTCCAGCAAAAGTGCGAAGCGGTTTCGCATCTGGAATTGCGTGAAAGCAAATAAAACATCATCGCCCACAGCGCTTTGCGGAGAGATCACTGCATGTCCCTTCATCTCGAAACTCCGCTTCTCGAATCCGCCACGCTGAGCCAGGCATCGGGACGCTCCATCTGGTTGAAAATGGATGCGTTGCAGCCGCCCGGCTCCTTCAAGATCCGTGGCATAGGTGCCGCCTGCGAACACCATGCCCGAAACGGAAAGCGGCGCTTCGTGTCCTCCTCCGGCGGCAATGCCGGCATTGCGGTCGCCTATGCCGGCCGTCGCCTTTCGATCCCGGTCTCGGTCTTCGTTCCCGAGACGGCGACGGACCGGGCGAAGTCGCTGATCCGCCAGGAGGGAGCCGAGGTCTTCGTGCACGGCGCTTCGTGGCAGGAGGCAAACGAACGCGCGCTTCAGGCCGTCGATGCGGAAACCGCATTCATCCATCCCTTCGACGATCCGCTCCTCTGGACCGGCCATGCGACGATGATCGACGAGGCCGTCAGGGCCGGCTTCGCCTTCGACGCGGTCGTTCTTTCGGTCGGCGGCGGCGGATTGATGGCTGGCGTCTCGGAAGGGCTCGATCGCAACGGCCTTCAGCATATTCCGATCATCGCCGCCGAAACGGAGGGCGCTGCCTCGCTGGCAGCTTCGGTCAAGGCCGGCAGACTGGTGGAACTGCCCGGCATCACCAGCATCGCGACATCGCTCGGCGCCCGAAAGGTCTGCCAACGCGCCTTCGACATCACCCAAAACAGGCGGGTCGATTGCGTCACCGTCAGTGACCGGGCTGCCGTCGACGCCTGCCTGCGCTTCCTCGACGATCATCGCGTCCTCGTGGAGCCCGCTTGCGGCGCCGCATTGGCCGTCGCCTATGCCCATGCCGATCGGCTGGCGCGCTTCGAGCGCGTGCTGGTGATCGCCTGCGGCGGAGCGACTGCTACCCTCAAGCAGCTGCAGGCCTGGCAAACATCCCGATCGCTGCCAGGCGTCGAGCATGGACGCTCTTCGATGTGGTGGGTTTGCTGAGGGATAAACGTAAGCCTATGCCTACGCATATATTTCCGAATATCCCAATGGGAAGGAGCCGTGCCCGTCAAATTCGGCACGGCAGACTTCAGAAAGCCGCCCCTTACGCGACAGCCCGCGCAAGCGCACAGCGCGACCACAGCGCATGCAGCGCACCGACCAGCTGCTCGATATCGCCATCCGAATGCAGCGGCGTCGGCGTGATGCGCAGGCGCTCGGTCTTCTTCGGCACGGTCGGATAATTGATCGGCTGGACGTAGACGCCGGCGTCGAGCAGCAGATCCGAAATCCACTTGCACTTGGCGGCATCGCCGACCATGACCGGCACGACATGGCTCGGGTTAGGCATGTGCGGAATGCCGGCGGCATCGAGCTGCGCACGCAGCTTGCGCACGCGATCCTGATGGCGCATGCGTTCGAACTGGCTGACCTTCAGGTGCTGGATGGAGGCGACAGCGCCCGCAGCAAGCGCCGGCGGCAGCGAGGTCGTGAAGATGAAGCCGGACGCGAACGACCGGATGAAATCGCACAGCGCGGTCGAAGCGGCAATATAGCCGCCCATGACACCGAATGCCTTGCCGAGCGTACCTTCGATCACGGTCAGGCGATCCATCAGTCCCTCGCGCTCGGCAATGCCGCCGCCGCGCGGGCCGTACATGCCGACGGCATGGACTTCGTCAAGATAGGTCATCGCGCCGTACTTGTCGGCGAGGTCGCAGATTTCCTTGATGGGGGCGATATCGCCATCCATGGAATAGACGCTCTCGAAAGCGATGAGCTTCGGCGCCTTCGGATCGGCAGCCTTCAGCTTGGCTTCGAGATCGTGCAGGTCGTTATGCTTCCAGATGACCTTGTCGCACTTCGCATAGCGGATGCCTTCGATCATCGATGCGTGGTTGAGCGCGTCCGAGAAGATGATGAGGCCGGGAATGCGCGCGCCGAGCGTGCCGAGCGTCGCCCAGTTGGAGATATAGCCCGAGGTGAAGATCAGAGCCGATTCCTTGCCGTGCAGATCGGCGAGCTCCTGCTCGAGCAGAACATGGTAGTGGTTGGTGCCAGAAATATTCCGGGTGCCTCCCGCACCCGCGCCACAGTGATCTATGGCTTGCTTCATCGCCTCGATCACTTTCGGATGCTGGCCCATGCCGAGATAGTCGTTGGAGCACCAGACGGTCACTTCCTGAGGGCCATTGGCCGTATGCCGGATTGCGCGGGGGAAATTGCCACGGCGGCGTTCGAGATCCGCGAAGACCCGGTAGCGGCCTTCATTGTGAAGACCTTCCAGCTCGCCCTTAAAAAATGCTTCGAAATCCATCATCTGCTCCAGTACCGTGCGACCGTTTTCGAGAATGCCGGTTCGCACGTCAACCCCTCGATATTGCTTTCACGCCCCGCTGCGGCAAATGGCCCCTAATTTTGAACAATTCCAGACAAGAATAACCATTCACGTCAAATTGACAATCCAAACCGTGCTGGAAACACTCTCTCCGGAGCGAGGGGTAAACCCCATCGCTCCGGTGTTTCTCTTGGCTCACCTATGCTGCGGCCACGGCGCGCTTTGCCATGACCTTGACCAGGTTGGCGCGATATTCGGCCGTCGCATGCAGGTCGGAGAGCAGCGAACCGGGATCGACGGTCACGCCTGCAACCGCCTCCGGCAGCCAGTTCGCCGCAAGCGCCTGTTCCATATCGCCCTGGCGGAAGACGCCATCCGCACCGGCACCTGTGACGGCAACGCGCACGCCGCCCGCATTTTTGGCGACGAAGACCCCGGTGATCGCATAGCGCGAGGCCGGATTGCGGAACTTGGCGTAGCCCGCCCTTTCCGGCGCGTCGAAGGCAATCGACGTGATCAGCTCGGCGCCTTCCAGCGCCGTCTCGAACAGGCCCTGGAAGAAGTCGTCGGCCGCGATCTGGCGGCGATCGGTGACGATGGTGGCATTCAGCGCCAGCATCGCCGAGGGGTAGTCCGCCGCCGGATCATTGTTGGCGACGGACCCGCCGATCGTGCCCATGTGCCGGACATGCGGGTCGCCGATCATGCCGGCAAGCTCGCAGAGCGCCGGACAAACCGCGCGGATCGCCGCCGAAGAGGCGACCTCCGCATGGGTGGTCGCCGCCCCGATCGTGACCCTGCGGCCATCAACCCGTATTCCTTTGATCGAAGGGATATGCCTGAGATCGACGAGATCGCTCGGCGAAGCCAGGCGCTGCTTCATGGTGGCGATCAGCGTCATGCCGCCGGAGACGTATTTACCCTCGTCCGTGTTCGACAGCAGCTTGACGGCTTCGTCGACCGAAGAGGCGCGATGGTAATTCGTTGCATACATTGTCCTATCCTCCTCTCGTCTCAGGCCGTAGCCTGCGCCGCTTCCCACACCTTGAGCGGCGTGGCCGGCATGGTCAGCGTGTTGTTACCGATGGCGTCGGTGATGGCATTCATCAGCGCCGGCGGCGAGCCGATGGCGCCCGCCTCGCCGCATCCCTTGATGCCGAGCGGATTGCTCGGGCACGGCGTGTTCTGGTGCGAAAGCTGGAAGGACGGCAGATCGTCGGCGCGCGGCATGGTGTAGTCCATGAAACTTGCCGTCAGGAGCTGGCCGTTCTCATCGTAATGCACGGCTTCCAGCAGCGCCTGGCCGATGCCTTGCGCGATGCCGCCATGCACCTGTCCCTCGACGATCATCGGATTGATGATGTTGCCGAAGTCGTCGGCCGCGACGAACTGGATAATTTCGGTCTTGCCGGTTTCCGGATCCACCTCGACCTCGCAGATGTAGCAGCCGGCCGGGAAGGTGAAGTTCGCCGGATCGTAGAAGGCGGTTTCCTTCAGACCCGGCTCCATGCCGGCGGGCAGGTTGTGCGCGGTGTAGGACGCCAGCGCCACCTGGAACCAGGGCAGCGATTTGTCGGTGCCCGCCACCTTCACTTCACCATTCTCGATGACGATATCGCTTTCGTCGGCCTCCATCAGATGCGCGGCGATCTTCTTTGCCTTCGCCTCCACCTTGTCGAGCGCCTTGACGACGGCGGACATGCCGACGGCGCCCGAGCGGGAGCCATAGGTGCCCATACCCATCTGCACCTTGTCGGTATCGCCATGGACGATGGACACGCTGTCGATCGGCACGCCGAGCCGGTCGGCGACGAGCTGCGCGAAAGTGGTCTCATGTCCCTGCCCGTGGCTGTGCGAGCCCGTGAGCACTTCGATCGTTCCGACGGCATTCACGCGCACCTCGGCCGATTCCCACAGGCCGACGCCCGCGCCGAGCGAACCCACAGCTTGCGACGGTGCGATGCCGCAGGCCTCGATATAGCAGCTCATACCGATGCCGCGCTTCATGCCGCGGCCGGCCGCCTCCGTCTTGCGGGCGGGGAAGCCAGCCCAATCCGCCTGCTGCATGGCGGCATTGAGCGAGGCTTCGTAGTCGCCGGCATCGTAGTTCATGATGACGGGTGTCTGGTAGGGGAAGGAACGGATGAAGTTGATCCGTCTGAGCTCCGCCGGCGAGACGCCGAGCTCACGCGCTGCCGTCTCCACCGTACGCTCGAGCAGATAGGTCGCCTCCGGCCGTCCCGCCCCGCGATAGGCATCGACCGGCACGGTATTGGTATAGACCGTGCGGACATTGGCGTGGATCGCCGGAATGGCGTACTGGCCCGACAGCAGCGTCGCATAGAGATAGGTCGGCACTGCCGAGGAGAAGAGCGACATATAGGCGCCGAGATTGGCGATCGTATCGACCTTCAGCGCCGTCATGCGGTTCTGTGCGTCGAAGGCCATCTTCACCTTGGAAACATGATCGCGGCCATGCGCATCCGTCAGGAAAGCTTCGGTGCGGTCGGCCGTCCACTTGACCGGCACGCCGGTCTTCTTCGATGCCCAGAGACAGACGATTTCTTCCGGGTAGATGTAGATCTTCGAGCCGAAGCCGCCGCCGACGTCAGGTGCGATGACACGCAGCTTGTTTTCCGGCGCGACATTGTAGAAGGCGCTCATGACGAGCCGCGCCACATGCGGGTTCTGGCTCGTCGTGTAGCAGGTATAGTGGTCTTCGGCCGCATCATAGATGCCGAGCGTTGCGCGCGGCTCCATGGCATTCGGCGAAAGCCGGTTGTTGTAGATCTCGATCTCGGTGACATGTGCGGCCTCGGCGATCGCCTTGTCGGTCGCCGCCGCATCGCCAAGTTCCCAGTCGAAGATCAGATTGTTCGCCGCTTCCGGATGGATCTGCGGCGCGCCCGCTTTCAGCGCATCCGCCGCCTGGACGACGGCAGGCAGTTCCTCATAGTCGACAACAACGGCCTCGGCCGCATCGCGGGCCTCGCCGAGACTGTCGGCAACGACGATGGCGACGGCATCCCCGACATAGCGGACGGTGTCGACCGCTAGGGGTCGCCAGGCGCCCATATTCATCGGCGACCCATCCCTGGAATGGATCATCCAGCCACAGATCAGGTTGCCGATGCCATCATCAAGCAACTGCTTGCCCTCGAGCACGCCGATCACGCCAGGCATGGAAAGTGCCGCCGTCGTGTCGATGCTTTTGATCTTTGCATGCGCATGCGGGCTGCGGACGAAATAGGCATATTTCATGCCCGGCGTCACCATGTCGTCGGTGTAGCGCCCCTTGCCCGTCAGAAATCGCTTGTCTTCCTTGCGCGCCACACGCGCACCAATGCCTTCAACGCCCATCACATCCTCCATCGGGGTTGCGGGCCTGGCACCACGCCAAGACGACGATCATCGGCGTTCGCCAGACGGTCTCGGTGAAACTCTATTCAGCCGCTTGGCTGGCGGCATTCATCTCGGCATTGGCTGAAAGCACCGCCTTGACGATATTGTGATAGCCGGTGCATCGACAGATATTGCCCTCGAGCTCGCTACGAACAGTCTTTTCATCCAGTTTGCCGCCATGACGGTTGATCATGTCGACCGATGTCATCACCATGCCCGGCGTGCAGAAGCCGCATTGCAGGCCATGATGTTCCTTGAAGGCGGCCTGAACCGGATGCAGCTCACCATTGGCGGCGAGACCCTCGATGGTTGTGATCTTGGAGCCGGAAGCCTGAGCGGCCAGGATCGCACAGCTCTTCACCGACTTGCCATCCATATGGACGACACAGGCGCCGCACTGGCTGGTATCGCAGCCGACATGGGTTCCGGTCAGGCCGAGTTTTTCCCTGATGAAATGGACAAGCAGCGTGCGATCCTCACACTCGCCGCTGACCGAACGGCCGTTCACCGTCAAAGTCACTTTTGCCATATTTTCCTCCTCGCCTCTCCTCCAGAGGCAAGGGGCATCATTTGACTTTTTTGAAGTCCAATCAACCTCTACTTTAGAGCGGTCGCGGATTTTCTGTTTCGCGCACGCCGTTTTACTCTCCGGACGCGGAGCTGCCTTTGTTCGGCAACAAAAAAACTATTGGCAACCAATGGACAATCATATTTTGCACGATATTTTCTACACGTGCAGGACTGAAAGACAGCCCATCGCGGTGGAGCTGAAGAATGGGACGACGTTGGCCGGGGTTCGGCTTAACTAACGTTGGAGAGAGTAAATGAAAAAAGTTCTTATGCTCGCATTGGTCGGCTTGTCTATCGCAAGCTGCACGCCGACCGAACAGGGCGCAGGCATCGGTGCAGCATCCGGCGCCATCATCGGCGGCGCAGTCACCGGCAACGTCCGCGGCGCCGCAGTCGGCGCAGCTATCGGCGGCGTTTCCGGCGCCGTCATCGGCAGCGTCCAGGAACAGCCCGGCCAGTGCTACTACCGCGACCGCTACGGTCGTCGCTACATCGACGATTGCCCGCGCGGCGGCTATCGCGGTGGCTACGGCGGCTACTGATCGATCCTCTATCGAAATTTCGAAAGTCCCGGACGGCAAGTCCGGGACTTTTTGCTTCCGGCTGGCAAAGGGGCTTTGCATCGACGCCAGCTCGGCCCGCCGCATGGCCGGGACAACCCACGGGCGCTGCGTTTCAGGCCACGCGAATATATGGAAACTATGCGGGAAACCTCGGCGTTTCACCCATTATTGGGCATCTTTTCCACGTTTTTGACTCCAAAAAGGTACACCTGAAAGATTTTTGCCTCTATGGTGGCCGCGCGTTAACTCCCGGGAAACGTCAAACTGAGTAAGTTCTCATGTAACCGTAAAGCGGCGTATGCATAAAAGAACTGGACCGAGGAAGAGTATTGCGTATCGGCGGGCAGGAACCGTGGCAGCGGTTGCGGCAGTGCTTGCGCTCGGTCCGATATATGCCGGAAACGCTTTTGCGTTCAAACTCTTCGGTATAAAGCTCTGGGGCGAGGACGAAACGGCGGATCAGGTTTCCGATCCCGTTCGCTACACGGTCGATTTCAAGGCCGACAATCTCGACAAGGATCTGAAGGAAGCGTTGAACGACAGCTCGATGCTGGTTTCCGACGCGAAGAAGCCGGTGTCCGGCGATCTCGGCGTTGTCGTCAAGGCGCGTGACGATCGCGACAGGCTGATTGCCGCCCTCTATGAAAAAGCTCGCTACGGCGGCGTGGTCACCATTACCATCAATGGCACCCCGCTCGATGCATTGCCGCCGACGCCGACCTTCAGCCGCGCCAAGCCGGTCGCGGTGACCATCGGCATCGACCCAGGCCCGGTCTTCAAACTCGGCAGAATCAACCTGCAGGGCGACGCCGCCAGGCTGGACCCGGCGAATTATGGGCTCGTGCGTGGCGGCGATGCCGGCTCTCTGACGATCCTGAAAGCAGGCGACAAGATGGTCGCCGACTTCAAGAACGAGGGGCATCCGCTCGCCAGGTTCGACAAGCGCGACGTCGTCGCCGACCATGCGACCAACACCGTCGACGTATCGCTGAAGGTCGAAAGCGGCCCCGTCGCTCCCTTCGGCAATGTCGGCGTCACCGGCCAGAAATCGGTCGACCCGGATTTCATCAAGCGCTATGCCCGCATCAATGAAGGCAAGCCTTACTCTCCCGACGAATTGAAGAAAGCGTCGGACCGCTTGAGAAAACTCGGCGTCTTTTCCAGCGTCACCATCCGCGAGGCCGACAAGCTGGCGCCTGATGGTAGCATCCCGACGACCATTGAAGTCTCCGAAGGCAAGCAGCGCTTCTTCGGCGTCGGCGCGCAATATTCCACCATCGATGGTTTCGGCCTGCAGGGCTATTGGGGACACCGCAACCTGACCGGCCGCGCGGATTCGCTGCGCATCGAGGGCTCCGTTTCCCGCATCGGCGAGACGACCGATGTCGGCCAGTTCGATTACACGGCCGGCATCACCTATGTCAGGCCCGCGACCTTCTATCCTTCGGCGACCTTCACGACCGGCCTCAAGATGCAGAGCCTGCATCCGGACGCCTACGACGCCAATACCGTGACGGCGAGCGGCAGTCTTGCTTACGAAATCAACGATCAGGATACCGTCTCGGCCGGCGGCGAGGTATCTTATGAACAGGATACCACCGACGCCTTCGGAAAGCACAACTATCTGACGGTCGCGATCCCGCTCGAATACATTCGCGACACGCGCGACAACAAGCTGGACCCGACGGAGGGCTACCGCGCCTCGATCAGCGCCAAGCCGAGCTACGAGGCGATGGGCGGCACGATCTTCGGCTCGTTCGAGGGCTCGGTCACCGGCTACAAGGGCATCGGCGCCAACAACAATGTCGTCCTTGCCGGCAAGCTTGCCGCCGGCTCGCTGCTGGGCGCGAACAATATCGAGGATATTCCAGCCACCCGGCGCTTCTATGCCGGCGGCGGCGGCTCGGTGCGCGGCTACGGCTACCAGGAGATTTCGCCCTACAACTCCAACGGTGACGAGACCGGCGGGCGCTCCTATGTGACGGCGTCATTCGAAGCCCGCGTGAAGATCACCGATACGATCGGCGTCGTACCCTTTATCGACATGGGAAGCGTTACCGACACCACCTTCCCGGACTTTTCCGATCTACGCATTGGCGCTGGCGTCGGCCTGCGCTACGCTACGCCCTTCGGTCCGATCAGGCTCGATGTCGCCGTTCCATTGAAGAAATATGACAACGGCACATCTTATGGCATCTATGCCGGCATCGGTCAGGCCTTCTGACAAGCCGTATAGTTGTCGCGGACGTTTCAGCACACGGTCACAAAATTGGGGTTACTGTCTCTTTCATGAGCATATTGATTCGAATCCTCGGGAGATTGGTGCGCTGGATCGCCTACGCGGTCGTGGCGATCCTTTTGCTCGTGATCGCGGCTGTGCTCGTCGTCGGCATGATACCCTCCGCAACGAGCTACGCCGTCGACCAGGTGGCAAAACTCGCTTCGACACCCGACCGCACCGTTACCATCGCAGCGCCTTCCGGGCTGCTGAACGGAAACCTGAGGGTTGGCGCCATTACGGTGGCGGACGCGAAGGGTGTCTATGCCAAGGTGCAGAACCTTGCCGTGGATTGGTCCCCGCTGTCCTTGCTGACGGGTACGTTCCACGCAGATCGTATCGCCGCCGATGTGGCCGATTTCCAGCGCCTGCCGGTTTCGACGGCGGCGCCCACGCAGGAAACACAAACGGCAGGCGGCAACGGCTTTTCGCTGCCCGTCGCCGTCAATATCGACGCAATCGCGCTGCCCGATCTTCGTATTGGTCAGGCCGTCGCCGGACAGGATTTCATTCTGGCCGCCAATGGCAGCGTCAAGGCAAACGGCAGCAGCATGGGCCTCACGCTCAATGCCACCAGGCGTGACGTGCCCGACGCCAAGCTTTCCGCCGATATCGCTTTCGTGCCGGCCGAGAACCAGCTGAAGCTGAAGACGCAGATCTCCGAGCCGCGCAACGGCATGCTGGCGGGCCTCCTGCATCTGCCTGGCGGCCCGGCCGTCAACATCGATCTTTCGGGCGAAGGTCCGCTATCCAACTGGGCCGGCAAACTGCAGGCCGCGCTCGACGGCAAGCCGACAGTCGCCATCAACGGCCATCACGGCCTTTCCGCCGACGGCCTGCATCATATTGACGTCAAGGGCGGCGGCGATGTCGATTCGCTGCTCCCGCCGACCATGCGGCCGCTCTTTGCCGGACAGACCACCATCGATCTCTCCGCAACCTTCGACGGCAAGGGCAAGATCGACATCCAGACCGGCAATCTTGCCACCGGCAGCGCGGTGCTTGCCGCATCCGGCACACTGGATCCCAACGGCAATAACAGCCTCAATGCCAATCTGCTCGGCACCTCCGGCCCCGTCGACTTCCGCTGGCCGATGGAGAACGGCGAGGTCCGCGCTTTGATTTCCCGCGTCGATATCGCGCTGACGGGCGCGGCGCAATCGGTGAAGATCGATGCGAAGGCAGCTCTCGACAGCGCCAGCACGCCGCAGGGGCAGATCGGCCAAGTAAACCTTAGCGCCAGAAGCGACGCCTTCAATCTGACCGCCATGTCCGGCCCGCTGCAGCTCCGCCTGGTCGTCGGCCAGACGGCCTTCCTCAGCGCCGATCTCAACCGTCTGATCCGGGCGCCGATCGCGCTGACCGCGCCTTTGCAGCTCTCGCCCGACACGATCGGCTTCAACAATACAACGTTGGAAAGCGCCAGCATCGGCGGAACGGTCAATGGCAAATATACGCTGTCTTCGAAGGCGCTGACGGGCAATTTCAAGCTCTTCGCCCTGCCTGGCGTGCTGCCCGACGGCGTCTCGGACAAGTTCGAAGGCACGATTTCGCTGGAAGGCCAGGTCGCCGGCACGGTGCCGACCAAGATGACGCTCTCCAACCTTGCGGTGAAATCCAATGTTGCCGAGATCACCGGCAATGTCGCGCTCAACGACCAGTCGCTGACCTCGGATCTATCAGGCAAGCTGCTCGACCTTTCCAAGCTCATTCCAAACGCCGAAGGGCAGGCCGATATCGGCCTCAAGGCCAAGGGACCGCTGACCGCGCTTGGCATCGACGCGACGGCCAAGGCCGTCAACGTCAAGCTGGCGGGTCGGCTGCTGGATACGCTTGATATCGGCGTGACAGGAACCGCGGATCCCATGGCCCCGCAGGCCAAGGTTCAAGCGAGCGGAGCGATCGACGGCAAGCCGATCCGCATCGCCGCCGACGCCGTTTCCAAGGATGGCCGCACCAGCATCCCGTCGCTATCGGCCGAAATCGGCACGAACAAGCTGCAAGGCAAGCTGGACCTGTCGCCCAGCTTCGAACCATCAGGCGCGCTGACATTCGATCTGCCGGATCTGAGCCTCCTTGCAGCCCTTGCCGGACAAAAGGCCGAGGGTGACCTCAAGGGCTCGCTCGATATCGCCAGCGCCAATGGAAAGACCGGTCTGAAGGTCAACGCCAGCGGCAATGGCATCCGCCGTGACGATCTCGTCATCGGCAAGCCGGCTGTCGCGCTCACCATCGACGACCTCAAGGCCTTCTCCGCCAATGGCAGCATCCGCGCGGATACCATCGCCTCCGGCGCCAACCGCATCACCGGTCTCGACCTGACCTTCACTCAGCAGGGAAGCCGCACCGACTTCGATCTGAAATCCACATATGACAACGCGCCGCTGACGACGCGCGGCGGCGTCGAGACATCAGGCGGCCAGACGACGGTGAGCCTCGACTCATTTGCCGGCGCTCCGCGCACGATCCCGGTGAAGCTGGCATCGCCGACCAAGATCGTCATCAAGGATGGGGCAGCGTCGCTGAATGGCCTGACCCTCCAGACGGGCGGCGGCTCGGTGACCGTTGACGGCACCGCCGGTCAGACATTGAACATCAATGCCAAGATCACCAACCTGCCGGCGAGCCTTGCCAATGTCTTTGCACCGACGCTTGCAGCTGAAGGCATCATTTCCGGCACGGTAGCGGTCACCGGCAAGGCCACCGCGCCCGCCGTCGTGTTCCAGACAAACTGGTCGGGCGCGGCGACGAGCCAGACGAAATCCGGCGGTCTTGCCGCGCTCGGCATCAAGGCGGATGGCAAATTCGCCGACAATGTCGTGACCATCAACACCAACCTGACCGGCCAGAGCGGCCTCGCGCTCAACGGCGGCGGCACTGTCGTCATCGCCGGCGGCAAGGCCATGGCGCTGAAGTTTTCCGGCAATGTGCCTTTCGATGCCCTTGCCGGCCAGCTCGCCGCCCAGGGCCTGGTCGTGACAGGTGCGGCGAGGATCGACATGCAGATCGGCGGCACGACGGCAGCACCTGCCATATCAGGCACGATTGCCACCGACGGCGGCAAGCTGGTCGACGTCCGCCGGAACCTGACCCTCAACGCCCTTGCCGTCACCGTAACCCTCGACGGCAAGCAGGCCGTCATCTCGCGGCTCAGCGGCAACCTGACGAGCGGCGGCAGCATTTCGGGCAGCGGCACGGTCGGCATTACCCCGGACAGCGGCTTCCCCGCCGATATCCAGATGAAGTTCAACAACGCGACCTATGTCGACGGGACGCTGGTGGCTGCGACCATCAACGGCACGCTCGGCGTCAAGGGTCCGCTGATGACGGCGCCGATGCTGACGGGCAATCTGAGGATCAACAAGGCATCGATCACGATACCGGAGAAGCTGCCGGCATCGCTCTCCGAGATCAATATCAAGCACAAGAACGCCCCGGCCGCGGTCAACGCCCAGTTCAAGGATCAGAAGCCAGAGGGACCGCGCAGCAAATCGACCACCCTCGGCATCGACCTGCAACTCGAGGCACCCTCGCAGATCTTCGTGCGCGGCCGCGGCATCGACGCCGAACTCGGCGGCAGCATCACGGTGCGCGGCACGGCAGCGGAACCTGTCGTATCCGGCGGCTTCACCATGCGCCGCGGACGCCTGACCATCCTCAGCCGCCGGCTTGATTTCACGGATACCAGCAAGATCACCTTCGGCGGCGACCTGACGCCGGCACTCAACATGGAGGCGACATCGACGGTGAGCTCCACCACGATCACCGTCGATGTCATCGGTCTCGCCACCGACCCGCAGATCGGCTTTTCCTCTTCGCCGGCGCTGCCGCAGGACGAAGTGCTGGCGCAGCTGATCTTCGGCCAATCCATGTCGAAACTATCGGCCATGCAAATCGCCCAGCTCGCCGATGCGGCAAGCCAGCTCGCCGGCGGACGCTCCACCTCGCTGTTCGAAGGATTGCGCAGCCATCTCGGCGTCGACGATCTGGATATTTCGACCGATGCGAACGGCCAGGCGCAGGTCGGCGCGGGTAAGTATTTGAACAAACGCACTTATATCGAGCTGCAACAAGGCGCCTCCAACAACACCAAGGCGATCATCAACCTCAATGTCGGACGCGGCGTGAAGCTGCGCGGCGCGGCCGGCTCGGACGGAGCAGGCGAAGCCGGTATCGTCTACGAGCATGAGTATTGAAATATAAATCCCCTCGCGCCTCATCAGCCGCCTCATTCGCGCGCTGCTACCCGACGAACCGAAGAGGTTGATGTCAAGGTCACCCGTATATTTGTCATTTTTGCTAAATCGAATTGACCAATTCGCCAAAAGCTAGTCAGTTTTCGACAATTTTCCATCTTTTTGCTGTCATGCGGAAAATCGATAATGCGGGTCAATAGCCTCTAACCTCGGAGCAATGCCGATGAATACGCAATCCACTTCCATTACCTTGATCGGCGTTCCCCTGGAGGAAGGCTCCGGCCGGCGCGGCGCCGGCATGGGTCCGACGGCACTGCGCATCGCCGGCATCGAAACCACGCTGATCGAGCTTGGCCATCGCGTCACCGACAGCGGCGACCTGCATCCTGTTCCGGCAGCAGATCTTCCGGAGCATCCGCAGGCCCATAATCTGAAGATCGTCGGCGCTTTCACGCGTGCGCTGGAAGCAAAGGTCTACGATGTCGCCTCATCCGGAGGCTTTCCGCTGATCCTTGGCGGCGATCACAGCCTGTCCATGGGCAGCGTCTCCGGCATGGCGCGCTGCGCCGCGGAGGTCGGCCGGCCGCTCTTCGTGCTCTGGCTGGACGCACATTCCGATTTCAATTCGCCGGCCACCTCGCCGTCAGGCAATATTCACGGCATGCCCGTCGCTTTCTTCTGCGGCGAGGCCGAGATAGAGGGCGTTCTGCCGGCCGGCCGGCCGTTGGTCGATCCGACGAAGGTCTTCCAGGTCGGCATCCGCTCCGTCGATCCGCGCGAGCGCGAGGAAATCCGCGAGCACGGCGTCAACGTCTTCGATATGCGTTCGCTCGACGAGCAGGGCGTGGCCGCCATCATGCGCAAGGTGCTCGATACCGTCAGCGCCGCCAACGGCCTGCTGCATGTGAGCTTCGATCTCGATTTCCTCGATCCGGATATCGCGCCGGGCGTGGGCACGACGGTGCCTGGCGGCGCCACCTATCGCGAGGCGCATCTGATCATGGAGATGCTTTCCGACAGCAGCCTCGTCTCGTCGCTCGACCTCGTCGAGCTCAACCCCTTCCTCGACGACCGCGGCAAGAGCGCCCGCGTGCTGGTCGAGATGGCGGCAAGCCTCTTCGGCCGCCGCATCTTCGACCGTCCGACACGGGCTGCCTGAGGACGGTCCTCACTGACAGAAGAATCGGATGCGCGTTGCCGGAAGGCGGGCCATTCTTCCCTCGAGGCCATCCTCGCCCTTCGACGGGCTCAGGGTGAGGATGGAGCGAGCAGCATCGTTAATGCAGCTTGTGGTTCCTTGGCAGCGAAGCAAGAAGATCAGCCCTCACGGTGAGGTGGCGCGCAAGCGCCCTCGAACCGCGAGGGCGGGTGACCGTCCCCTTTTTCAAACCGTCGCACTTTGCAGCATCAGGTCCAGTCGAAACCGCTTGTATAGATTTAGGTTTGAGCAATGTTCTTGCTCTATCGTGGCATGAACACGCCGTATTCGGCGTCACGGTTCAATGGGAAGAACGTTCATGGCCACGATCAATTCCACAAGCTTCAGCGGCGAGACTCTGGAGATCATTGCCTTCCGGCTGCATGATCAGGAATTCTGCGTCAAGACCACCACGATCCGCGAAATTCGCGGCTGGGCGCCGTCGACGCCGATTCCGCATGCACCGGCCGATGTCATCGGCGTCATGAACCTGCGCGGCTCGGTCATCCCGATCATCGATCTCGCCTACAAGCTCGGCATGCAGAGCACGGTTGCCAACGAGCGCAGCGCCATCGTCGTCGCCGAAGTGCACAACATGGTCATCGGCATGCTGGTCGACCGCGTCTCCGACATCCTGACGATCGCCTCCAGCCAGGTGCAGCCCGTGCCGGAAGTTACGGCCTCCTTCGATCGCGTCTATTGCGAAGGCATCATCGCGACGGAGAATGGAATGATCTGCTTCCTGAACCTCGCCAAGATGTTCAAGGAAAACGAAACGGACGAACTCGCCGCATAATTTCGCACAGCTCTGTTTTTGAGAGCCGCCCGGCATAATCGCCGCCGCACATGCCTTCTCTGCACGAAGCCGCCTCGAAAACTCAAGGCGGCTTCGTCGTTTTCCGAGAGATTGTTTAGCCGAACAATGCGTAGGTGCTCCTGATCGTCACCCAAACACCCCAGAGCAGCGGAATGCCGACGAGCGCCCAGGCGATCAGCGCCTTGCCGTCGAAGCCGCCCGTGCCGATACCGAAGGAGCCGGTGGGGCCGGCATTGACGGGAACTCCATATGCGGATGGATTCTTCCTCTCCACCGCTTCACCTTGTCATGTGAATACTAAGCCGGCTTGATTTCTTCAACGGATGGCGGCTTGTGGATCAACGGCGCCGCCTCGAGAACCAGGGGGCTCAGCCCGCTATCGCCGTGGTCGATGATCGCAAACAGCTGGCGCCGCATGCGCGGTTCCCAGAATTTGTTGATATGCGTAGCAACGCCCTGAACCGCCTCGCCTGCCGGCTGCGTCTTGAAGAAAGTGGCGATCTGGTTCGCCATATAGATGAGCTTGGTTTCGGTCTTGCCGTGCGGCGTGTCGTCAGGCGACATCGGCGATGCTCCCCGTGATAATGCGATGCGGATGGGTGAAAATCTCGAAATCATCGCCGCGCACCAGCGCCACCAGCGTCATGCCCGCCTCATCGGCCGTACGGATGGCGAGCGCCGTCGGCGCGGAGATGGCGACAAGCACGGAGCTGCCCAATATCGCCGCCTTCTGCACCATCTCGACCGACAGCCGGCTGGTCACGGCTACGACACCGTCTGCCCCCTTGCGGCCGGAACGGATGACCGCGCCGCAGAGCTTGTCCAGCGCATTATGCCGGCCGACATCCTCGCGCACGGCAAGCAGACCCTCGGACGGAACATAGAAACCCGCGCCATGAACGGCATGCGTCTCGCGATGCAGCGGCTGCGCATCGTTGAGCAGCGCGACCGCACGGACGATATCCCGCTGCGTCAGCTTCAATGCGATTTTCGAAACGTCAGGCACCTTGCGCACGGCCTGCTCGATCGATTCGATGCCGCAAAGGCCGCAGCCGACGGGACCTGCCATATGGCGGCGGCGCAGCCGCAGGGCATCTGCCGCATCATCGACGAGAGTGATCTGCACGTCGATCCCCTGCTCGTCCTCGATCGGTTCGACAGCCGCGATCTGAACGACTTCAGTAATAATGCCCTCGGTCAGGCTGAAACCGATGGCAAAATCCTCGATATCGGCAGGCGTTCCCATCATGACCGCATGCGACGTCCCGCCATAGGAAAAGGCGATCGGCACTTCCTCGGGGACGATGCGGGAGCCGGCATGGACGACGCCATTGCGACGGGCGGTTTCGGGGACGGGGGTGGTGGGGAGGAATTTGGTCATTGGGTGATGGGGCGTGAAATACCCCCCTCTGTCGCTTTCGCGACATCTCCCCCACAAGGGGGGAGATCGTTAGGAGTTTGCCGTTCCCTATCTGCAAAACAATAGGCTGCTGCTTCTGCGGATTCGATGTCTATTTGAGGCGAGAGCGCCCCGCGAGTTACCAATCTCCCCCCTTGTGGGGGAGATGTCACGAAGTGACAGAGGGGGGTATCCCTCCACATCCTCAAACTCACTCCGCCGCCTCCATCTTGCCGACAATGCGACGCGACTGCCGGGCCTGCTCGTCATAATCCACCTGCCATTGCGACGGACCATTCGACGGCGAAACCTGCACCGCCGTCACCTTGTATTCCGGGCAGTTCGTCGCCCAGTCGGAATAGTCCGTGGTGATGACGTTCGCCTGCGTGTCCGGATGGTGGAAGGTCGTGTAGACGACGCCCGGCGCGACACGATCGGTAATCAGCGCGCGAAGCGTCGTGTCGCCCGAGCGGCTCGTCAACTTGACCCAATCACCCTCGCGAATGCCGCGCTGCTCTGCATCATGCGGATGGATTTCCAGGCGATCTTCCGCATGCCAGACGACATTCTCGGTGCGCCGCGTCTGGGCGCCGACATTGTACTGGCTGAGGATGCGCCCGGTGGTCAGCAGCAGCGGGAAGCGCGGGCCGGTGCGCTCGTCGGTCGGGACATATTCGGTGCGGATGAACTTGCCCTTGCCGCGCACGAAGCCGTCGATATGCATGATCGGCGAACCGAGCGGCGTCTTCTCGTTGCAGGGCCACTGCACGGAGCCCATCTTCTCCAGATAGTCGTAGGACACCAGCGCGAAGCTCGGCGTCGTCGCTGCGATCTCGTCCATGATCTCGGATGGATGCGTGTAGTTCCAGCCAAGACCCATGGCCTGCGCCATCTTCTGCGTCACTTCCCAGTCGGCATAGCCGTTGCGCGGGGTCATGACCTTGCGGACGCGATTGATGCGGCGCTCGGCATTGGTGAAGGTGCCGTCCTTTTCCAGGAAGGTCGAGCCGGGCAGGAAGACATGCGCGTAATTGGCCGTCTCGTTCAGGAAGAGATCGTGGACGACGACGCATTCCATCGCGGCAAGGCCGGCTGCGACATGCTTGGTATCCGGATCGGACTGAAGGATATCCTCGCCCTGAATATAGATGCCCTTGAACGTACCTTCGACCGCGGCATCCAGCATGTTCGGGATGCGAAGACCCGGTTCGCTGTTGAGCTTCACGCCCCAGAGCTTTTCGAAGATATCGCGGGTCGCATCATCGGAGATATGGCGATAGCCCGGCAGCTCGTGCGGGAAGGAGCCCATGTCGCAGGAGCCCTGCACATTGTTCTGCCCGCGCAGCGGGTTCACACCGACACCCGGACGGCCGATATTGCCTGTCACCATGGCGAGGTTGGCGATGGCCATGACCGTGGTCGAGCCCTGGCTGTGCTCGGTGACGCCGAGGCCGTAGTAGATCGCGCCATTGCCGCCCTTGGCATAGAGGCGGGCAGCACCACGAACGAGATCGGCGGGAACGCCGGTGTATTTTTCCGATTCCTCCGGGCTGTGCTGCGGCTCGGCGACGAAGGCTGCCCAATCCTCGAATTCGGACCAGTCGCAGCGCTCGCGGATGAACTTTTCGTCGAACAGGCCTTCGGTAACGATGACATGGGCCAGCGCCGTCAGCATGGCAACATTGGTGCCCGGCTTCAGCGGCAGGTGATAGCTCGCCTCGACATGCGGCGTACGTACCAGATCGATGCGGCGCGGATCGATGACGATGAGTTTCGCACCCTGGCGCAACCGCTTCTTCAAACGCGAGCCGAAGACCGGATGGCCGTCCGTCGGATTGGCGCCGATGACGATGACGACATCGGAATGCTCGACGCTGTCGAAATTCTGCGTGCCGGCCGAGGTGCCGAAGGCCTGGCCAAGGCCATAGCCTGTGGGAGAATGGCAGACACGGGCACAGGTATCGACATTGTTGTTGCCGAAGCCAGCGCGCACCAGCTTCTGCACCAGGTAAGTCTCCTCATTGGTGCAGCGCGAGGAGGTGATGCCGCCGATAGAATCGCGGCCATACTGATATTGCAGCCGCTTGAACTCGGTGGCGATATGGGCAAAGGCCTCGTCCCAGGTCACTTCGCGCCAGAGGTCGGTCACCTTCTCGCGGACCATCGGGTTGAGGATGCGGTCCTTATGGGTCGAATAGCCATAGGCAAAGCGGCCTTTGACGCAGGAATGGCCGCGATTGGCCTGGCCGTCCTTCCAGGGCACCATGCGCACCAGCTCCTCGCCGCGCATCTCCGCCTTGAAGGAGCAGCCGACGCCGCAATAGGCGCAGGTGGTGACAACAGAATGTTCCGGCTGGCCGATCGAGATTACCGATTTCTCGGTCAGCGTCGCGGTCGGGCAGGCCTGCACGCAGGCACCGCAGGAAACGCACTCGCTGTCGATGAAATTCTCGTGCATGCCGGGCGAGACGCGCGAACCGAAGCCGCGGCCTTCGATGGTCAGCGCGAAGGTGCCCTGCACTTCTTCGCAGGCGCGCACGCAGAGCGAGCAGACAATGCACTTGGAAGGATCATAGGTGAAATAGGGATTGGACTCGTCCTTCGGCATCCATTTCAGATTGATGTCGCCGTTATCGCGCGCCTTGACGTGGTTGTCGCCTTCGTAGCCGTAACGCACATCGCGCAGGCCGACCGCACCGGCCATGTCCTGCAGTTTGCAATCGCCGTTGGCAGCACAGGTCAGACAGTCGAGCGGGTGATCAGAGATATAGAGCTCCATCACGCCGCGACGGATGTCCTTCAGCCGGCCCGTCTGCGTATGCACGACGATGCCGGATGCCACAGGCGTCGTGCATGAGGCCGGCGTTCCGTTGCGGCCTTCGATCTCGACGAGACAGAGGCGGCAGGAGCCGAACGCATCGACCATGTCGGTGGCACAGAGCTTCGGCACCTGAATGCCGGCTTCCATCGAGGCGCGCATGATCGACGTGCCTTCCGGCACCGTAATCTGCTGCCCGTCGATGGTCAGCGTCACCATGGTTTCGGAGGTGGAGGCCGGCGTACCGTAATCGATTTCTGGAACGAGGGACATGGATCTTACTCCGCCGCTTTAATCAAGGGAGCCGGAGAAAAGTCCTCCGGAAAATGGGTCATCGCGCTCATGACGGGATAGGGCGTGAAGCCGCCGAGCGCGCAGAGCGAACCGAACTTCATCGTGTTGCAGAGATCGGCAAGCAGAACCCGGTTCTTCTCCGGCTCGATCCCTTGCGCGATCTTGTCGGCCGTCTCGACGCCGCGCGTCGAGCCGATGCGGCAGGGCGTGCACTTGCCGCAGCTTTCGACCGCGCAGAATTCCATCGCGAAACGCGCCTGCTTCAGCATGTCGGCGGTATCGTCGAAGACGACGATGCCGGCATGGCCGATCAGGCCGTCCTTGGCCGCAAAGGCTTCGTAGTCGAACGGCGTGTCGAACAGGGCGCGTGGGAAATAGGCTCCGAGCGGCCCGCCCACCTGCACCGCCTTGACCGGCCGTCCCGTCGCCGTGCCGCCGCCGATCTTGTCGACGATATCGCCGAGCGAAAGGCCGAAGGCTGTCTCATAGAGGCCGCCATGCTTGACGTTGCCGGCGATCTGCAGCGGGATCGTGCCGCGCGAACGGCCCATGCCGAAATCGCGGTAGAAGGCCGCACCCTTGTCCATGATGATGGGGACGGAGGCGAGCGAAATGACGTTGTTGATGACGGTGGGGCAGTCGAACAGGCCCTTATGCGCCGGCAGCGGCGGCTTGGCGCGCACGACACCGCGCTTGCCTTCAAGGCTGTTCAGCAGTGCCGTTTCCTCGCCGCAGACATAGGCGCCGGCGCCAGTGCGGATTTCCATATCGAATGCCTTGCCGGAACCAAGCACCGAGGCGCCGAGAATGCCGGCCCCGCGTGCGATTTCGACCGCTTCGGTCATCGCGGCGATCGCATGCGGATATTCCGAGCGCGTATAGACGAAGCCCTTGGTCGCACCCGTCGCCAGGCCGGCGATTGCCATGCCTTCGATCAGCACGAAGGGATCGCCTTCCATGATCATGCGGTCGGCGAAAGTGCCGCTATCGCCTTCGTCGGCATTACAGACGATGTATTTACGATCGCCCGACGCATCGAGCACCGTCTTCCACTTGATGCCGGTCGGGAAGCCCGCACCGCCACGGCCGCGCAGGCCGGAATCGGTGACGTCCTTGACGATATCGCCTGATGCCATGCCGACGGCGCGGCGCAGCCCCTTGAGGCCGCCATGGGCTTCATAATCCTGCAGCGACAATGGATCGGTGATGCCGCAGCGGGCGAAGGTCAGGCGGGTCTGTTCCTTGAGGAATGGGAGGCTTTCGACCTCCCCAAGACAGAGCGGATGCCCGCCGCCTTCGGCGAGCCCGGCGTCGAACAATGCAGAGACATCCTTTGCCTTCACCGGCCCATAGCCGATGCGCTTGCCGCCGATCTCGACTTCGACCAGCGGCTCGAGCCAGAACATGCCGCGCGAACCATTGCGCACGATGCGCGCATCGAGGCCACGCCTGGCGATTTCCTGCGCGACTGATTTCGCCACTTTCTCTGCGCCGAGCGCGAGGGCTGCGGCATCGCGGGGAATATAGATAGTCAGCGTCATTGGCGCGCCTCCTTCACGAGGTCTTCGGCGCTCTCATCATCGAGCCGGCCATGCAGCTCACCGTCCAGCATCGCAGTCGGCGCACAGGCGCAAAGCCCGAGACAGTAGACCGGCTCCAACGTGACACTTCCGTCGAGCGTCGTCTGATGGAAATCGATGCCCAGCAGCCGCTTGATACGCTCCGCCAGCGCATCGCCACCCATCGACTGACAGGCCTCGGCGCGACAGAGCTTCAGGACATGACGGCCGGCAGGATGGTCGCGATAGTCGTGATAGAAGGTCATGACGCCGTGCACTTCGGCGCGTGAAATGTTCAGTGCCTTGGCGATCAGCGGCAGCGTATCCTGCGGCACATATCCGAATTCCTCTTGAATTCCGTGCAGGATCGGCAAAAGCGGCCCCTCCATCGATTTCATGTTATCGATGATGGCACCGGCGCGAGTTGCGACATCGCCCGCGGCCTGATTCAAATTCATTAGCAGCCTCCCGCGCATAGCTCCGAAAATCGAAGGCGAATTTTCGGAAAAGGCTTATGCGGCATTTCCTCCTGGCATGCGATCGACACGCCATGACGATAAGCTCGCAGGGAGAAGGCAAAGGATCAATAAGGCAGTCCCGTCGTTCGATAGGAATTTTCTATCGATTCTTGTTCTCTTCCGCGAGCAATCTCGCCTCATGCAACAATGCGGAGACAAGCGGCGTAAAGGGTTCCCGGTGCGTGGCGACCAGGCCGACAAGATGCTCGGCGTCAGGTTCCGTGATCGGAATCTTGTGAATATCGGCCGGAAAACCGAAGGAATCGGCAATATTCTTCGGCATGATGCTCGCCCAGCGCCCGGTCTGAACATGCGAAAACAACACGATCATCGAATTGGATTCCAGCGTCGGCTTGGCCATGACGCCCGCCTCGCCTAGGTGGCGATTGATGATGCGGCGGTTTTGCATGTCGGCGGTCAATAGACAAAGCCGAAGGTCGCCGACTTCCTTCCAGGTAACGGTCTCGCGCTCGGAAAACGGGCTGCCCGCCGCCGTGATCAGGTGATAGCGCTCGGCATAAAGCGGCACGCTGGTGACGCGGCCGAGCGGTTCGTTTTCCAGGTAGGTAATGCCGGCATCGATCTCGAGATTTTCAAGCAGGCTCAGAACCTGCAGCGAATTGCGCGACAAAATGGAGAAGGTGACGTCCGGATGCCTCTCCTGAAAAGGCGTGGTGATTTTCTGCACCATCGCAAGCGCCGTTGGAATGGCGGCCATGCGGATGTGACCGGCAAGACCCTTGCGCGCCGCTCGCATTTCCTCGCGCATGGTGCGGCTGTCGCCGACGATGCGGCGCGCCCATTCCAGCACGCGCTGCCCCTCGGGCGTCAATCCCTGGAAGCGGGAGCCGCGGCTGACGAGCATCACGCCCAGCTGGTCTTCCAGCTGCCGGATCGCCGCCGACAAGGTCGGCTGCGTCACGCCGCATTCCTCGGCCGCGCGGCCGAAATGCTTCTGATTAGCCAGCGCGATGAAGAATTCCAGCTTGTCGATCATGGCGCTCTCCCGAAGCGAAAGAGTTAGACCGACCGCCCGGCGAACGCAACACGCAAGGCTGTTTCAAACCTCAAGGTTCACCCTGACAGAATGCCTTCTGCAACCAATCGACCACGGCGCAGATTTCCGAATGCGCAACGGCATAGTGGATGAGCCGCCCTTCGCGGCGCGTGTCGACGAGCTTGTCCAGGCGGAGGCGTGCCAGATGCTGCGAAACGACAGCCTGTGGAAGATCGAGAAGCGCCTCGAGTTCCATCACTGTTTTCTCGCGCTTGGCGAGCATGAAGAGGATCGCCAGACGGGTTTCATGGGAGAGTGCTTTCAGCAGGGCGCTCGCCTTTCGAGCCCTGTCAGTCATTTCCTCGACATCATATTCCGCAGCACCGCCTTGCGGTGGAGACGACAACATATCACTGCCTCTAGTGAGAACTCGCACAGGGAAATGCTTATAATATTATCAAGCCAAAAGCTGATTCGAAAAAGATATGGAAAACCAAAAAAGGTCCGTTTTATCAGCAGATAAGCTGGCCGCCATTGATCTCGATCACCTGTCCGGTGATGTAGCCGGACAACGTCGGCGCCGCCAGGAACAGATAGGCGGGGGCGCAATCCTCCGATGTGCCCAAACGCTGCAGCGGGATCGACTTGCGCGTCTGCTCCAGCTTCTCCCTGGACGAATAGCGCTCGTGGAAGTCGGTCGATATCGTGCCGGGCGAGACGCAATTCACCCGAATACCATCAGGCGCCAGCTCGCGCGCCAGTGCCTTCGAATAGGTCGAGACGAAGGCTTTGGAGGCGGAATAGATGGCGGAGCCGGGACTGCCGCCGGTGATCGCGGAAATCGAAACCGTGTTGACGACCGCGGCCTGACCGGCAGCCCGCAGCAGTGGCAACAATCCTCGCGTTATCTCCACGACGGAGGTCTGGTTGAGGTGAACGATCCCTTCATACTGCTCGTCAGTCAATTCACCGGCGGGAAAGCGCCCGACCATGGTGCCGGCATTGTTGATCAGCACGTCGACGCGGTCGAAACGCTCGCTGGCGGCGCTGACGAAATCCCGCGTACCGTGGCCGGTAGCGAAATCGCCGGCAATGAGAAAGGCGCGACGATCGGCTTCCGCTTCCATCAGGAAATCAGGCAATTCGCGACCGGCATCACGGCCGATATGGACAAGCACGCGCGCACCGCAATCGAGAAACTGCCGCGCGACTTCCAGTCCGATACCGCGGCCGGCGCCGGTGACGACGACGTTGCGATTTTCGAATAGCTTCGGATGAAACACGATAACCTCCTAAACCGCACTCAATTCGCGCGCCGGTAATTGCGGAATTTTCACTTTATCATATGATGACGAAAAAACGAAAGAAAGGGAGCGAAAACCATGTTCCTATCCGGACGTCAGACCGAAATCCTCGAAATCGCCAAGACCGAGGGGCGCGTGCTGGTGGAGGAGCTGGCGTCGCGCTTTTCGGTCACGCCGCAAACCATCCGTAAGGATCTCAATGATCTCTGCGATGGCCGCGTGCTGTCGCGCGTGCATGGCGGCGCAATCTTTCCCGGCGGAACCGAGAACGTGAAATACGAGGCGCGCCGCTCGATCGCCGCGCCCGAAAAGCAGGCGATCGGCCGCGCCGCCGCCAGCATGATCCCCAACAACAGCTCGCTTTTCATCAATATCGGCACGACGACGGAAGCCGTTGGCGAAGCGCTGCTCGGCCATCACGAGCTGATGGTCATCACCAATAACATCAACGTTGCCAACAAGTTGCGAATTTTCCCATCCATCGAGGTCGTCATTGCCGGCGGCGTCGTACGCGGCTCCGATGGCGGCATCGTCGGCGAAGCCGCCGTCGATTTCATCAAGCAGTTCAAGGTCGACTACGCGGTCATCGGCGCCTCCGCGATCGATGCCGACGGCGCGCTTCTCGATTATGATTTTCGCGAAGTGAAAGTGGCGCAGGCCATCATTGCCAATGCCCGGCACGTTATTCTCGTCGCCGACGGCACCAAGTTCGAACGAACCGCTCCGGTTCGCATCGGCCATCTGTCGCAAGTTCACACCTTCGTCACCGACGAATGCAGCATTGAATCCGTGCGATCCATCGCCGCGGAACATGATGTGCGCCTCGTGGAAACCGCCCGCCGGCAGACCTGAGCGGCTCGCTTTCTGTCAAGAAACGTTCGTTTGACATTCGTATCTGTTTCGCTTTAGATGGATTAGTTTCGATTTTCCATCTTCACGGGATGGCTGACCTTTGCGGAGGGGCGGGTGAGCGAACAGGTCTACGATATTTTCGTTATCGGCGGCGGCATCAACGGCTGCGGCATTGCCCGTGACGCCGCGGGACGCGGCTACAAGGTCGCGCTCGCCGAGATGAACGACTTCGCCTCCGGCACATCTTCCGGTGCTACCAAGCTCATCCATGGCGGCCTGCGCTATCTCGAGCACTATGAATTCCGCCTCGTGCGCGAATCGCTGATGGAGCGCGAAGTGCTCTGGGCGATGGCGCCGCATATCATCTGGCCGATGCGCTTCGTCCTGCCCTATCACAAGGGCGGCATCCGGCCGGCCTGGCTCATCCGGCTCGGCCTTTTCCTCTACGACCATCTCGGTGGCCGAAAACTGCTGCCGCCGACGGCAACGCTGGACATGAGGAAGGATCCGGCCGGCAAGCCGCTGAAGGCGCTTTTCACCAAGGCTTTCGAGTATTCCGACGGCTGGGTCGACGACGCCCGCATGGTGGTGCTGAACGCCCGCGACGCCGCCGATCGCGGCGCCGCGATCATGCCGCGAACGAAGGTAATTTCCGCCCGCCGCGACGGTGCCGCCTGGGCGATCGAAACGGAAGATACGATCAGCGGCCAGAAGCGCCGCTTTCGCGCGCGCATGCTGATCAATGCCGCCGGCCCCTGGGTCGATCATGTCTTGTCCGATGCCTTCGGCAAGAACCAGGTACACAATGTCCGCCTCGTACAGGGCAGCCACATCATCGTGCGCAAGAAGTTCGACGATCCGCGCGCCTATTTCTTCCAGAACCCGGACAACCGCATCATCTTCGCCATTCCCTACGAGCAGGATTTCACGCTGATCGGCACCACGGATCGCGATTACAGGGACGATCCGAAGGATGTGAAGATCACCGAGGAAGAAACCGTCTATCTGTGCAACGCCGCCAGCGAATACTTCAAGGAGCCGGTTCGGCCAGAGGATATCATCTGGACCTATTCGGCCGTGCGCCCGCTTTACGACGACGGGGCGTCCAAGGCGCAGGAGGCGACGCGCGATTACGTGCTGAAGGTCGAGGGCGAAGAAGGCCAGGCGCCGCTCTTGAATGTCTTCGGCGGCAAGCTCACCACCTATCGTCGCCTGAGTGAGCATGCGCTGGAAAAGATCGGCGAGGCCATCGGCCTGAAGGGCACGCCCTGGACGGCCAAGAGCTCGCTGCCGGGCGGCGATTTTCCGGCTCGCGGTTATGATGCCGAAGTCTCGAAGTTGAAGTCGCGCTACCCCTTCCTTGCCGATCAGCATGCGCGCCGGCTCATCCGGCGCTATGGGACGCGGGCCGCGATGATCCTTGGCGACGCGAAGGCGATTGCCGATCTCGGCCGCTGCTTCGGAAGCGATCTTTACGAGGCGGAGGTGCGTTACCTCGTCGAACAGGAGTGGGCCTATAGTGCGGCCGATATTCTCTGGCGCCGCTCCAAGAAAGGCCTCTATCTTTCGAAGGAAGAAGCCGCCGCTCTCGAAAGCCACATGGCCGACAGCCGCGTCCACGCCTGAGCGTTCAATTCACTCTTCGGGATCGAGCAGCCGCGGTCCCGCCCCTTCGTCCGAAAGCGTATCCCAGGGGTTACGCAAGGGACAGCTGTCGAGCGACAGGCAGCCGCAGCCGATGCAGCCGTCCAGCTGATCGCGAAGCCCCTGCAGGCGCTTGATGCGAGTGTCGAGATCGTCTTTCCACAATTCAGAGAGCGCCTTCCAGTCGGCCGCCGTCGGCGTGCGCCCCTGCGGCAAGGCCTCGAGCGCCGCCTGGACTTCGGCAAGCGGAATGCCGACCCTTTGCGCCACCTTGATGATGGCGACCCGGCGCAGGACTTCGCGCGGATAGCGCCGCTGGTTGCCGCGGCTGCGATGGCTCTCGATCAGCCCTTTCGCCTCGTAGAAATGCAGCGCGGAGACCGCCACGCCACTACGCGCCGCCACCTCACCGACCGTCAGCTGCTTGGAAAATTGACCAGGCTCGATTTTTCCCATTTTGCGCTATTGACCTCAACTTTACTTGAGGTTTTATAACCCCAGCTCCAAACCGCGTAAAGCAGGAGCAAGACATGACAGAAAGAACCCGGCTGGCGATCATTTACGGCAGCACCCGCCCAGGCCGCCTGTGTGACCGGGTGGTCAACTGGGTCGCGCGGGAACTGGCGCATTATCCCCTCATCGACATCGATCTGATCGACCCCCTGGAATTCGACCTGCCCTTCCAGCACGACCGCGAGCATCCCGGCGTTGCCGCGCTTTCAGCGCGGCTTTCGGAGGCGGATGCCTTCATCGTCGTCACGCCCGAATACAATCACAGCTTCACGGCCTCGCTGAAATTCCTGCTCGATCTCGTCTATGAGCCGTGGCACGGCAAGCCCGTCGCCTTCGTTTCCTATGGCGGTATTTCCGGCGGCCTGCGCGCCGTCGAGCAGCTGCGGCTGGTCTTTGCCGAGCTGCATGCCGTCACCGTGCGCGATACGGTCAGCTTCGCCAATCCGTGGGGCAGGTTTGCCGAAGACGGTGCGCTGGAAAATCCGCTCGATGCCCGGAAATCGCTGGTGCTCTTGATTGCGCGGCTGACCTGGTGGAGCAATGCTCTGAAACCGGCTCGCGCAACGCGCCCCTATCGCTCCGTCGCCGCCTGATCCTCCTTCCACCATCCGAATCCGGTCTCTCGTCTCTGGCAGGTACGGGAGATCGGTTCGACGCCCGGACCCTGCACCACGGGTCCGGGCGTCGTGCCATCAAGGATCCGCCTTGCCGAAACCGTCGCGATGACCTAACGCAATGGAGAGGGAGTTTCGGCGGATACGGGAATGGAGAACAGAAGACGTCTGGGAGGAGCGGATTTCATGCGCGCCGTCGCATGCCTGATGGTGCTCGTTCACCATCTCGTGCTTCGCATGAACTTCTACAAAATTCCGCCGACCTTGGACCTGACCTTCATCCTGGCGCGCTTCGGCAATCACGGCGTCTCGGTCTTCTTCGTTCTCAGCGGCTTTCTTCTTGCGCGCCCTTTCTGGCTGGCGCTGGATAAGGCCCAACCCTTGCCTTTACTGAAGATCTACGCCATGCGCCGCGCAGCACGCATTCTGCCGGGCTTCTGGTTCGCGCTGACGGTCGGCTTCCTGATCAGCTTCACGGTCTACGGGTTTGCGCTCGATGGAGAGCTGGTCGGCCGGTACATCGCCGGCTTCCTGTTGATGAGCCAATGGCATTGGCGCACCTTTTTCCCGGTGCAGGGTGACGGTCCTCTATGGTCGATCCCCTTCGAGACGACCTGCTATGTTCTCCTGCCGATCGGCTTCCTGCTGCTGTTCCATGCGAAGCTGGGATCACGCTCCGCTCTGGTCAGCCGTCTGCTCTGGATCAGCATCATCGCAGCCTCGCTGCTCGGCCACTGGCTTGTCGTCACCTATCTCCCGACTGATAGCATCGGGCGGGGATGGCAATATGGCTTCCAGGGCGGCGCCAAGGAATGGATGCCGCGCTACAACCCCATCGGCTTCTTCGCGATATTCGCGATCGGCGCATTGGCCGCCGGAATCCAGACCGTCATTCCGGGCCGCCGCTCGGCAATCTACGATGTCATCGGAGGGCTCGCGATCGTCATGGGCGCGTGGCAATTGCCGCAGTCGATCGGCGGCGCCGGAGAAGGCTATGCCTTGCTTGGCATTCCCTATCAATTCCCGCTGCTTCCGCTGGCGGTCGCCATTGCGCTTTGCGCGCTGCCGCAATCGGTGCTGCTGGCAAGATTGCTCGACAACCGCCTTACCCGCTACATCGCCACCGTCTCCTTCGGCGTCTATATCTGGCAGGACATCGTACTGACCTTGATGCCGCAGCTCTTTCCCTCGTCCTTCGGCGCAGGCTCGGACGATGTGCTGGGCGGCTGGATAACCTCAAGCCTCATCGCAACCGCCATCATCTTCACCATCGGCACGCTGAGCTACGTGCTGCTCGAACGCCCCGTCATCCAGTGGGCACGGACACGAGAAAGCAAAGTAATGCGACCCGTCACCGCGTGACATGGGACCATCAGGCACGTCGGCGCCGCAAATTCCTTCTCCCCTCGGGGAGAAGGTGGTCCGAAGGGTCGGATGAGGGGGTTGCCCGATTTGAATGTGGGGATTTTCGTACTCCTGGCAGGCGCCCCCTCATCCGCCTATCGGCACCTAACCGGGGTTGAGCCGCGGGTCTCAACCCGTCCTTTGGACCCCCGAGGGGAGAAGGAGGGCAGGCACCGACGTGCCTGACATGGCGATGGCCCTGCTGTATGATGGGGCAAACAGATAAGGCTTAGAATTCTGAAGGCGCCTTAAATGCGCGTCGCCTTCAGGCGCTCTTCATCGAGAACGATCCCGAGCCCCGGCGCAACGCCGAGATCCAGCCAGCCGGCATCGTGCCTGAGCGGCGATGCCATCGGATAGTCGCGGCGGGCTTCGCTCCATTCCGGATTGTCGTAGGGATATTCGAGCCAGGCGGCATCGCCGACGCCGGCGGTCAGATGCGCATTGGCCAGCACCCCGATGCCGTTCGTCCAGGAATGCGGCGTGAACTGCACGCCCGCCTCGCGCGCCTGATAGACCAGCCGTCGGCAACCGGTGATACCGCCGACGAGCGCGACGTCGGGCTGCACGACGTCGAAGGCGCGCTCCTCGATGATATCGCGGAATTCGTAAAGCTCGCGCGTCATCTCGCCGCCGGCGATCCTGACCGACGTCGCCTGTTTCAATTCCTTCATGCCCTTGCGATCGGACCGATGCAGCGGCTCCTCCATCCAATAGACGCCGAGCCGTTCCAATTCCTTGGCGACAGCAAGCGCGTCCTTAAAGGTCCAGGGCAAGGTCGTATCCCAGGGCATGCGCCAACCCTGATTACAGTCGACCATCAGCTCCAGCCGATCGCCGACGCGGGCGCGGATCGCTTCCAGCGCCTTGACGTCGGCGCGCCAGCCGCCGCGGCCGCCCGAAGACGAAGAGAAACGCACCTTCATGGCCGGAAAGCCTTCGTCGATATAGCGCTCCGCCTGATCGGCCATTTCAGAGGGTTCGCGCAGAACGCCGGAGGATGCGTAGAGCCGCACGCGGCTGGCGCGCCCACCGAGCATCCGCCAGACCGGCTCGCCGGTGATCTTGCCGGAGAGATCCCACAGAGCCAGATCCATCGGCCAGCAACGGCCATAGTGGAAGTTGATATGCGACAGGACTTCATAATGGCGCTCAAGGTGCCGGGGGTCCTGCCCGATGAACAGGTCCTCGTGCCCCTCGAAACCCTTCATCAAGTCGCCGGAGCCGATGCCCTCCCTGCCCTCGTCATCCCTGACCCGAACGATGGTCGCATCGAAATGCCGGCGCGGACGGCCGTCCCAGCTTGCCTTGAATGCCGGATCGAGCGGCAGGCGGTGATGGGTGATTTCGATGGAAACAATCTTGCTCATGGTAACTCCCCTCCTCCGAGGCATGATCCCGTCATTTCGGGATCATGCCGATGTCACATCTCAACCGAACTGCTGCCAGATCGTCTTGTAATCGCAATATTTATCGATCGCATGCACCGAACGGTCGCGGCCGAAGCCGGACTGCTTGAAGCCGCCGAACGGCGTGGCGAAGTTCGACATGTCATAGGTATTGATCCATACCGTACCCGCATGGATCTCTTCGGAAAAGCGATGCGCGCGATCCATGTCCTTGGTGAAAACGGCGCCGGCAAGCCCATAGATCGTGTCGTTGGCGATCTTGAGTGCCTCCTCCTCCGTATCGAAGGGAATGGCGGCTAGTACCGGGCCGAAGATTTCCTGCCGCGCCAGGCTCATGTCGTTGGTCATGTCGACGAAGACGCCCGGCGAAACATAATAGCCGCCGGTTTCACTCAAGACGCGCTCGGCACCGAAGGCACGCCGCGCGCCTTCCTTCTCGCCGGCCGCGATCATCGCCAGCACCTTGTTCATGTGTTCCTCCTCGATCAGCGCACCGATCTGTGCCGAGGGGTCGAGCGGATGCTTGAGGGCGATATCCGAGCGCGTCACTGCCTCGATCTTCTCGATCAGCCTGTCCTGCACCGAACGCTGCACGATCAGCCGCGTCGAGGCGTGGCAGGTCTCGCCGGAATTATAGAAGCAGCCCCAGGCGGCCGCGACGGCGGCGGCATCGAGATCGGCATCTTCGAAGACGACCAGCGGCGACTTGCCGCCAAGCTCCAGCGCCACGCGCTTGACGTTCGATTGCGCTGCATAGCCCATGATCAGCTTGCCGACCTCGGTGGAGCCGGTAAAGGCGATCATGTCGACATCCATGTGCAGCGCCAGCGGCTTGCCGGTCTCTTCGCCGTAACCTGTCACCACGTTGAAGACGCCGGCAGGCAGGCCTGCCTCGACTGCGAGTTCGGCAAGGCGGATCGCCGAAAGCGACGACTGTTCGGCCGGCTTCAGCACCACGGAGTTGCCGGCGGCGATAGACGGCCCGAGTTTCCAGGCATCGATGATCATCGGATAGTTCCAGGGCGTGATCGCACCGACAACGCCAATCGGCACCTTGCACACCAGTGCGCGGGCATTCGGGCCGGTCGGGGCGATCTCGTCATATATCTTGTCGATCATCTCGGCATAGAACTGGATGCCGTCCGCACAGAGGCGCACATCCACCGTCAGCGACGCCATGACCGGCTTGCCGACATCGATCGTCTCCAGCATGGCAAGTTCATCGCCATGGGCGCGGATCAGCTCGGCCCATTTCAGCATGATCTTCTTCTTTTCCAGCGGCTCCTTCTTGCGCCAGACGCCGCTTTCGAAGGCCGCGCGGGCAGAGGCGACGGCGGCGTCGATATCGGCAGCATTACCGCGAGCGAGCTCAGCGCCGGGCTTGCCATCCATCGGGCGGATGCGGGTGAAGGTCTCGCCCGATGCGGCGGCACGATGGGCGCCGTCGATGAAATGGCGCCCTTCGGGCTTGAGGCCAGAAAGAACGCTTTCCCAATAATCGCGCGTATAGTTCTTGGTCATCTCAGATTCCTTTCGGCAGCGCCATGACGGCAGCGGCAAAGCGGTCGATATCGGCATCCGTCACGTCGCGGATCGTCGCGCGCCGCATGGGCTGGTTTTCGGTTGCGCGCATCTCGCGGGCGAGATCGCTTTCATCGAACGGCTTGAAGGCAGCCGGCAGCGAGCGGACGACACCGCAGCGATCCATCCAGTCGGACACGAAAGCGGGCAGCTCAGCGGCGCTATCGACACCGCAGGCCTTGGCCGCGGCATTCAGCTCCGGCGTGTCGGCTTCGACAAGCCAGCCAAGCGTCACTTCGAAGCCCAGCGCCGTCGCAAGCCCGTGATGAACGGGACCAAGACCCGCCAGCGCGTGGCTGACATTATGCGCGATCGCCGTGCCGCAATTGTCGATGGCGATGCCGGCAAAGCAGGAGCCGAGCAACACATCGCCGCGAGCGGCGATGTCATCCGGCTGCTTGACGGCCGTCTCCAGAGCGCCGGTGATCAACCGCAGTGCCTGATGCGCATAGAATTGCGCACCACGATGGGTGTTGCGGTTCGTTGCCGCTTCGAAAGCATGGATGAAGGCATCGAGGCCGCACCATGCCGTCAGATTGGCCGGCAAGGTCTTCGTCAGCGCCGGGTCGAGGATGACGAGATCGGCCTTCGTCTCCGGCCCCCAGATCCAGAGCTTCTTGCCCTCGGGCCCGGCGAAGATATTCGTCGCCGACGTCTCCGAGCCAGTGCCGGCCGTGGTCGGTATCATGATCTTCTTCAGCGGATTTTTCGGCAGCGGATTGGCCGCCAGCGCGTAGTGCATCGGATCCTCACCGGAGGCGATGCAGCAGGCGACGATCTTGGCGATATCGAGTGCCGAGCCGCCGCCGATGCCGATCACCATATCCGCCCCCTGCCCGACCTCGATCGCCGCATGCAGATGCGCCAGCTTCGGCTCGCCGGCAAAATCGGAAAAGACCTGCGTCTTCACACCGGCTTCGGCAAGCTCGGCGTTGACCTTGGCGGCTAGGCCCGACTGCGCCAGGAATGCGTCGATCACAAGCAGAACGGCTCCGACGCCATCGAAGGATTTGACCGCGGCAGGCAAGCCGGAGAGCCTACCCTCGCCGAAATGAATGTCTGGAATGGCGGAAATGGAAAAGGACACGCAAAAACCCCTTGGAAAAGCGGCCGAAAATGATGCCACAATCTTGCATCACAATTTCAGATCTTCAAATCCGGGCAATTATCGGGAATATTGATGATCTGAAGTTATGGAGAACTCATGCTGGAGAAAATACCGCTGGAGGCCTTCCGCGTGTTCGATGCGGCCGCGCGCGCCATGAATTTTTCCCGCGCCGGCCGCGAGCTGAACATCACCCAGGCCGCCGTCAGCCGCCGCATCAAGGGGCTCGAGGATCACCTCGGCGCGACGCTCTTTACCCGGCGCGGCCGAAATCTGGCGCTGACGCCGGATGGTGAGCGGCTGTTCCAGCGCGTGCGCGCCACTTTGGAATATCTGGAGGAGAGCCTGGAGCCGTTTCGCGCCGGTACGGGCGAGATCATCTCGATTGCGGCGAGCGGCTCGATCTCGCATCTCTGGCTCGGGCAGCGGCTCAGGGACTTCGGCAAGGAGAGCCCAGGCATCTCCGTGCGCCTGCTGACGACGGACGTCCATTCGGAACTTGCCTCGGAGAACAACGACCTCATCATCATCTATTCCACGGGTGAACATCCGCGCTGGAGCCTGACGCCGCTGATGAAGGAGGTGCTGGTGCCGATCGTATCGCCGGACTATCTGGCTGTCCGTGGCCTCGACCCGGAGGCGCTGACAGCGGTCGACATCGCCGGGCTTGATCTCATCGACTACGAGCGCGCCAACGCCCATTGGATCAGCTTCCGCCAATGGTTCGGCCGCATCGGCGATCCCTTGAAAGGCAAGCTGCCGAGGCCGCGCCTGTCATTCTCGACCTATATCATGGCAGTGGAAGCAGCGCTCAGGGGCGAAGGCATAGCGCTCGGCAGCCTCGGCCTCATCGAGGAATATCTGCAGTCAGGCGCGCTCGTCACCGTCGGCAACGATCGCGTGGAAAGCGGCTTCGGATACTATCTCGGCGCTCCTCGTTTCCGCTCGCTGTCTCCCGAAGCGGCCCAGCTGCACCGGTTTCTGCTGCAGGGGCAACAGGTCTGATGGGATTTCGGGAGGAATCTTCTCACCCCTCCGCTTTGAGAAGTCGGAGTTGCAGTCGCTCGCCACCCGCCCTCGTGGTTAGAGGCTTCAGCCCCCATTCGACAAGCTCATGGGGCTTTCGCACCTCACCATGAGGACTAATCTTGCGTGCCTCTCCACAGGGGCTCTTGCGTGCCTCGCCACAGGGCGTGCTCCACCTCATGGTGAAATGCAACGCCGTTAAGCGGAGCGAAAACGGTGATGCCTCGAACCACGAGGTGGCCCGGGTTCGCACCGAATGTTATCCCAACCCTGTGATTTGCTCCACCCCACCTTGAAGTAAGCAGCCGAAGCCTCGAAGGGCGAGGATGGCCCCGGCTCCTCCAACAAAAAAGCGGCCCATAGGACCGCTTTCATCTCATTCACCACTTTGGGATCGCATCAATCCTGCGGGATCGAGCCACGCAGATGCGAGAGTTCCATGATGAAGTGCTCCAGGCGCGACTTGTGCTCGTGATGCTCGGCATCTTCAAGCTCTGCCTTGGCGGCATTGATGCGGCGGTCCAGCTCGTCGCGGCTCATGTCCTCGACCGGCACGGCGGATTCGGCAAGCAGCGTGCAGCCGGTCGGCAGGATATCGGCAAAGCCGCCGAAAACGACATAGTCCTGCTTCTTGCCCGAAGCGGAATGCACCTTGACGACGCCCGGCTTGATCGTCGTCATGGTCGGCGCATGGTTCGCCATGACGGTCATCTCGCCTTCGGTCGCGGGGATGACGACATCGATGACCTGTTCCGACAGCAGCAGGCGCTCCGGAGAAACCAGTTCGAAATTGAAATTGTCAGCCATGGCCCGTCACTTCTCGATTGTCTCATTCGCAAGGCAAAGGCGCGCGGGCAGTGCCGCGCGCCGATGGATTGGCCTTATCAGGCAGCCAGCTTCTTGGCCTTTTCGATCGCTTCGTCGATCGAGCCGACCATGTAGAAGGCAGCTTCCGGCAGGTGGTCGTATTCGCCGTTGACCAGGCCCTTGAAGCCCTTGATCGTGTCTTCGAGCGCAACGAGCTTGCCCGGCGCACCGGTGAAGACTTCGGCGACGAAGAACGGCTGCGACAGGAAGCGCTCGATCTTGCGGGCGCGGGCAACGGAGAGCTTGTCGTCTTCGGACAGTTCGTCCATGCCCAGGATGGCGATGATGTCCTGCAGGGCCTTGTAGCGCTGCAGCGTCGACTGAACCTTACGAGCGATTTCGTAATGCTCTTCGCCGACGACCAACGGATCGAGCATGCGCGAGGTGGAGTCGAGCGGGTCGACAGCCGGGTAGATGCCCTTTTCAGCGATCGAGCGCGACAGAACCGTCGTTGCGTCCAGGTGGGCGAACGAAGTTGCCGGCGCCGGGTCGGTCAAGTCGTCGGCCGGAACGTAAATGGCCTGAACCGAGGTGATCGAACCCTTGGTCGTCGTGGTGATGCGTTCCTGCATCTGGCCCATGTCGGTGGCGAGCGTCGGCTGATAGCCCACGGCCGAAGGAATACGGCCGAGCAGAGCCGACACTTCCGAACCTGCCTGGGTGAAGCGGAAGATGTTGTCGACGAAGAACAGAACGTCCTGGCCTTCATCGCGGAAGTTCTCGGCAACCGTCAGACCGGTCAGAGCGACACGAGCGCGGGCGCCCGGCGGTTCGTTCATCTGGCCGTAAACCAGCGCTGCCTTGGAACCTTCGCCGCCGCCGTGCTTGTTGACGCCGGACTCGATCATTTCGTGGTAAAGGTCGTTGCCTTCGCGGGTACGTTCACCCACGCCTGCGAACACCGAGTAACCACCGTGCGCCTTGGCGACGTTGTTGATCAGTTCCATGATGAGAACGGTCTTGCCGACGCCGGCGCCGCCGAACAGGCCGATCTTGCCGCCCTTTGCATAAGGCGCGAGCAGATCGACGACCTTGATGCCGGTGACCAGGATCTGGCCTTCGGTGGATTGCTCGACGTAGGACGGAGCGTCCTGGTGGATGGCGCGCTTGTGGGCAGTCACCAGCGGACCGGCTTCATCGACGGGCTCGCCGATGACGTTCATGATGCGGCCGAGCGTTTCGTGGCCGACCGGAACCGAAATCGGAGCGCCGGTATCGGAAACGGGCTGGCCGCGAACCAGACCTTCGGTGGAGTCCATGGCGATCGTGCGGACCGAGTTTTCGCCGAGGTGCTGCGCGACTTCCAGAACAAGGCGGTTGCCGTTGTTGCTGGTTTCGAGAGCATTCAGGATCTTCGGCAGATCGCCGTCGAAAGAAACGTCCACGACGGCGCCGATAACCTGCGTAACCTTGCCGACCGAAACTGCGGCCTTAGCTGCGTCAGCCATAATCTTACCCTCTTTTCCTAACCTCAGAGCGCTTCCGCGCCCGAAATGATTTCAATCAATTCCTTGGTGATCTGCGCCTGACGCTGACGGTTGTAGTTCAGCGTCAGCTTGTTGATCATCTCACCGGCATTGCGCGTCGCGTTGTCCATCGCGCTCATCTTGGCACCCATTTCGCCGGCGACGTTTTCGAGCAACGCGCGGAAGATCTGGACGGAGATGTTGCGCGGGATCAGGTCCGCGAGGATCGAAGCCGCATCCGGCTCATATTCGTAGACGGCGCCCTTGTGAGCGGCGTCTTCTTCGACAACAGCCGGAGCCGAGGCCGGAATGAGCTGCAGCGCCGTCGGCACCTGGCTGATCACCGACTTGAACTCGGAATAGAACAGCGTGCAGACATCGAACTCGCCAGCTTCGAACATCTCGATGACGCGCTTGCCGATCGCATCGGCATTGTCGAAGCCGATGCGCTTGACGTCGCGCAATTCCTTGCGCTCGATGATCAGCGAGGCATATTCGCGACGCAGGATGTCGTGGCCCTTCTTGCCGACGGTGAAGATCTTCACCGTCTTGCCTTCGGCCAGCAGCTTGCGGGCATGATCGCGGGCGAAGCGCGCAATCTGCGAATTGAAACCGCCGCAGAGACCGCGCTCGGCCGTGCAGACAACAAGCAGATGCACATTGCTCTTGCCGGTGCCGGTCATCAGCAGGGGTGCGTCATCCGCATCGCTGACGGCAGCGGTAATGTTGGCGAGAACGGCGCCCATGCGCTGCGAATAAGGCCGTGCGGCCTCAGCCGCCTCCTGGGCACGCCGAAGCTTCGCCGCGGCGACCATTTTCATCGCCTTGGTGATCTTCTGCGTCGCCTTGACGGAGGCGATCCGGTTTTTCAGATCCTTAAGTGAAGGCATCCGGTATCCGTCCTAGAAGTGAGTCCCGATCAGGCGAAAGACTTGGCGAAGCTATCGAGAGCAGCGGTGAGCTTGCCCTTGGTCGCGTCGCTGATGGCCTTTTCGGCGCGGATCGTGTCGAGGATTTCCTTGCCTTCCGAACGGAGGTAGGACAGCAGGCCCTGTTCGAACTTGCCGATCTGCGGAACCGCGACCTTGTCGAGGTAGCCATTGACACCGGCGAAGATCACCGCAACCTGCTCTTCCGTCTTCAGCGGCGAGAATTGCGGCTGCTTCAGGAGTTCCGTCAGGCGTGCACCGCGGTTCAGCAGGCGCTGGGTTGCGGCATCGAGGTCCGAACCGAACTGGGCGAAGGCGGCCATTTCACGATACTGGGCGAGTTCGCCCTTGATCGAGCCGGCAACCTGCTTCATCGCCTTGATCTGCGCGGACGAGCCGACGCGCGAAACCGACAGACCGACGTTAACGGCCGGACGGATGCCCTGATAGAACAGGTCGGTTTCGAGGAAGATCTGGCCGTCGGTGATCGAGATCACGTTGGTCGGAATGAAGGCCGAAACGTCGTTGCCCTGGGTTTCGATGACAGGCAGAGCGGTCAGCGAGCCGGCGCCCAATTCGTCGTTCATCTTGGCAGCGCGCTCAAGGAGACGCGAATGCAGATAGAAGACGTCGCCCGGGTAAGCTTCGCGGCCCGGCGGGCGGCGCAGCAGCAGCGACATCTGACGATAGGCAACGGCCTGCTTGGAAAGGTCGTCATAGCCGATCAGGGCGTGCTGGGCGTTGTCACGGAAATATTCGCCCATGGCGCAACCGGCAAACGGAGCCAGGAACTGCATCGGAGCCGCGTCGGAAGCGGTTGCCGCAACGATGATCGAATACTTCAGCGCGCCGCGCTCTTCGAGCACCTTGACGAACTGGGCAACGGTCGAACGCTTCTGGCCGACGGCGACGTAGACGCAGTACAGCTTTTCGCTGTCCGGGCCGGCATCGTGGATGGCCTTCTGGTTCAGGATCGTGTCGAGAATGATGGCGGTCTTGCCGGTCTGGCGGTCACCGATGACGAGCTCGCGCTGGCCGCGGCCAACCGGGATCAGAGCATCAATAGCCTTGAGGCCGGTCGACATCGGCTCATGAACCGACTTGCGCGGGATGATGCCCGGAGCCTTGACGTCGACGCGCGAACGGCGGGTCGCATTGATCGGGCCCTTGCCGTCGATCGGGTTGCCGAGCGCGTCGACAACGCGGCCGAGCAGTTCCGGACCGACCGGAACGTCAACGATCGCGCCGGTGCGCTTGACGGTGTCGCCTTCCTTGATGTCACGGTCGGAGCCGAAGATAACCACGCCGACATTGTCGGATTCGAGGTTCAGCGCCATGCCGCGGATGCCGCCGGGGAATTCGACCATTTCGCCGGCCTGGACGTTGTCCAGACCGTAGACGCGGGCGATACCGTCACCGACGGAGAGAACCTGGCCGACTTCGGAGACTTCAGCTTCCTTGCCGAAGTTTTTGATCTGATCTTTCAGAATTGCGGAAATTTCCGCTGCGCGGATATCCATCAGCCGACCTCTTTCAATGCAAGCTTAAGGGTGGAGAGTTTGGTGCGAAGGGACGTATCGATCTGGCGGGAGCCGACCTTGACGATCAGGCCGCCGAGGATCGTCGGATCGACGGTGACGGCAATTGCCACGTCCTTGCCGGTGACGCCCTTCAGCGCCGCCTTCAATTCATCTTCCTGCGCGGGGGTGAGCGCATGGGCCGAGGTGACCTCGGCGGAAATCTCGCCGCGATGCTGGGCGGCGATGATACGGAAAGCCTTGATCATGCCCGGCAGCGCAAAAAGGCGCCGGTTGCTGGCCACAAGCTTCAGAAAATTGGTGACATAGGCGCCGAAGCCGGTCTTCGTTGCCAGCGCCTGGATCGCGCCGACCTGCTCTTCGGCCGAAAAGACCGGGCTGAGGACGAAACGCTTCAGATCTTCGCTTTCGTCGAGCATGGCTTGGAACCGATCGAGATCGGCAGTCACTGCCGGCACCGCACCTTCTTCAAGGGCCAACTCGAACAGCGACGAGGCATATCGTTCTGCAACACCAGAAATATGCTGGGATGTGTCTGCCACGGGCACAAAATTCCCTGATTTCAACCCAAGAACTCGGCTCCCGGGAGACGGAAGCCATATGTCCTTGAATTCGTTTTGATTTCCCCCAGAAATCAGCAGGAGCGCGCTCCCACCTCATCCGAAATTCGGGGTTCGTCTAACATAGGATATTGAGACTCGCAACACGCGTAATCGACGAATACGCCATTCGGGCGAATTTATGATGCCAAAATTCACGAAGCATGGGGATAGCGCAGGCAAATAAGGCCGCGCCGGAGTCGTTTTCGGCTCAAATATAGCCCAGCCCATAGAGAAAAGGTAGCGTCGCGAGAATCGCCTGCACAACCAGAAGGAGAAGACTCAAAAATAAGCTGCCACGATCAGACATCAGCGACAGGATGCGGCCGAACGCCGCGACGCCGAAGGAGGCGCCGAGCGCGAGATAGATCATCGGCTGCGCCAGGAGGATCGCCACCAGCCCCAGGCCGACCATGAAGCCGCCGGCCGACCGAGCCTCGGCATAGGCTTCAGACCGCCCTTCCTTCACCTGCAGCTTGAGGAAGCGATAGGCGTAACCGGGCGCAAACATCAGGAAGAGGCCGATCAACGCCGTGACTGCAGCCGAACAATAGGCAAGCCGCTCGCCGAATTCGGTCGGAAAATAAAGCTCCATCGATCGCCCTCAAATCAGCCGGCGCGCAAATCACGCAGTTGAGAAGGCCGACTTATGGCATGATCCGGGTTGCAAGGGGAAGGCGCAGTCAAGATATCTGCCGCATCAATCACAAGAAGCTTTGCGGATCGATATCGAGCTGAACCTGCACGGAGCCGCGCTCCTTCGGTGACTGCGCCAGCAAAGCGCGAAGGAAACCCTGCATGTCGGAATTGCGCCGGCCGTGCACCAGCAGGCGGAAGCGATGGCGGCCGCGCACCAGCGCGATCGGCGCTTCCGCCGGGCCGAGCACCGATATGCCGGTCACCTGCGGCGCCGCGTTGCGCATGCTTCGTGCGTGGGTTTCGGCATCCTGCCTCGTGTCGGCGGACACGATGATCGAGGCGAGCCGGCCGAAGGGCGGCAATATGGCCCTTTCGCGCTCCGAAATCTCGCGCTCGTAAAAGGCGCTGGCGTCGCCTGATACGATCGCCTGCATGACGGGATGCTGCGGCTGGTAGGTCTGCAGCAATCCGTGGCTCTCAAGACCGGTTCGCCCGGCGCGTCCCGTCACCTGCGACAGGAGCTGGAACGTCCGCTCGGCGGCGCGGGGATCGCCATTGGCCAAGCCTAGGTCCGCGTCGACGATGCCGACCAGCGTCATCAGCGGAAAATTGTGTCCCTTGGCGACGAGCTGCGTGCCGATGACGATGTCAGCCTCGCCCTTGGCGATCGCATCGAGCTCAAGCCTCAGCCGCTTGACGCCGCCCATGATGTCTGAGGACAGCACGATCGTCCGCGCCTCGGGGAAATGCCGCTCCACTTCTTCCGCGATGCGCTCGACGCCTGGCCCACAGGCGACGAGGTGATCGAGCGTGCCGCATTCGGGGCAGGCTTCCGGCGTGCGCTCGGCATAGCCGCATTGATGGCACTGGATCTGGCCGCGAAACCGGTGCTCCACCAACCAGCTGGAGCATTGCGGGCACTGGAACCGGTGGCCGCAGACGCGGCAGAGCGTCAGCGGCGCATAGCCGCGCCTGTTGAGGAACAAGAGCGCCTGCTCGCCCTTGGCAACCGTCTTGCCGATCGCGCGGATCATGACGGGCGAAAGAAAGCCGCCGCGCTCCGGCGCATGCCGGCGCATGTCGATCAGGTGCAGGTCTGGAAGTGCTGCATCGCCAAAGCGGGTCGGCAAATGGATTGTCGTGTAGCGCCCGCTCTGGCCGTTGACCTGGCTTTCGACCGAAGGGGTCGCCGAGACCAGCACCACGGGAAAATCGCCGATGCGGCCGCGCACCACGGCCATATCTCGCGCATTGTAATAGACCCGGTCCTCCTGCTTGTAGGCGGGATCGTGCTCTTCATCGACGATGATGAGGCCGAGATCCTCGAAAGGCAGAAAGAGCGCCGAGCGCGCGCCGGCCACGACCCTGACCTCGCCGGTGACGGCCTGGCGCCAGACCTTTTCGCGCATGCGCGGCGCAAGATCGGAATGCCATTCGGCCGGCTTGGCGCCGAAGCGATCCTGAAAGCGATCGAGAAAACTTGCCGTCAGCGCGATCTCCGGCAAGAGGATCAGCACCTGCTTGCCGCGCCTCAGCGTTTCGGCAATGGCCTCGAAATAGACCTCCGTCTTGCCGGAGCCGGTAACGCCGTCGATCAGCGAAACCGCAAACTCGCCCTTGCGCACGTCAGCCAGGATCTCGTCGGCCGCCTCCTTCTGCGGTCCTTGCAGCCGCGAAAGAGTGAATTCCGGGTCTGGCTTGGCGACGACCGGGGGCGGCGGCAAAAAAATGGTCTCGAAAATGCCCTGCGAAATCAGCCCGTCGATGACGCTGGTGGAAACCCCCGCCGCGTGCGCCAGCCCCGTGCGCGTCCAGGATAGCCCGTCGGCGGCAATCTCCATCACCTTGGCGCGGGCCGGCGTCAGCCGCTCCGGCTGGCCTCCGATAAAGCGCAGCCCTTCGATCATCGGTTCGGGATCGAAGGCGGCCGGCGCCCGCAAGGCCATGCGCGCCACCAGCCCCGGCGGCGACAGCGTATAAGTCGCGACCCAATCGACGAAATCGCGCATATGCTTGCCGAGCGGCGGGCAATCGAACACATGGCTGATCGGCCGAAGCTTCTTCGGATCGACACCGCCGTCGTCATCACCATCCCAGACGACGCCGATGACCTGCCGCGGCCCGAGCGGCACCTGCACGACCGAACCCGGCTCCACCGCCATGCCCTCGGGCACGGCATAGGAATAGGCCCTCGGCGCCGGCATCGGCACGAGAACAGGAACCGTGCGGCTCATGACAGGCTTCGCGGGCGCCGCCTCGAAAAGCGCACCGAACAGATCGGAAGAATCTTTGCTCATTGCGCCAGACCATGCCCCGGACGAGCGCAAAAGAAAACCCGGCAGCTACTCAAGAGCACGCGCAAAATGCGAACGGTCCGCAACTCCGGCGAATGTCTGGCCCTGTGCGGCAACACCACCAATGACCACAATCGGCCCGAAGCGACTATCAAAGTCAGAAGCGACTTCCAAGGGCTATTAGAATCTGTGGGCTCAGCCCTTGACCTTGCCAGCGTGAGCAAGGACGCGTCGGAACTGACCCCGCACTGTGAGATTTAAGATACGAAATCAGCGTTCTCCATAAGAACCGATTTCGTGTTGACTCCATTCTAATATGATTGTTATAGAATGACCATATTAGAATGGAGAAGCACATGGCTCGACCAGTCGAGTTCGACGAGAAGCAAGCGCTGACTTCAGCCATGGAGATTTTCCGACGGCGTGGTTTCGCTGGTGTTTCCATAAAAACACTTGAGAAAGACACAGGAGTATCGTCCGGCAGCCTTTACAATAGCTTTGGCTCTAAGGATCGACTGTTCGTCAGAGCTATCAATCACTACAATGCGTACGTGGTTGCCAATCGCATCCATCGTCATCTCGAAGCGGACGATCCTGGCGCGGGCCTGCTTTCGATGTTTCTGTCATTACTCGATGAGCCCGGCGGTGGTTCAGCAGGTTGCCTGTTGACCAATACCGCCGTTGAATTCGCTGGCGAGGGCGGTCCGGTCACAGACGGCGTTTCACAAGGATTTGAGCTTTTGCTCAGCGCTTTTGAAAAAGTGCTCCTTCGAATCGGAATTATCGCGGGATCACGGCAGGGAGCGCTCAAGCTATTGGTCCTCTACCAGGGGCTGCTTGTGCTCATCCGCCACGGTCATTCAAACCAAGACTTACGCGCTATCATCTATGCCGAAATCAATTCAATTACAGGAGAAAACCATGTCTGAAGCCAATTGGAGTCGTTACAGCAAAAGCTGGTCGCAACCGCAAGCGGAGCGCGATGCAGCGCTCGCGGCGTTGACGTCAGATAATGTCACTTATACGGACCCCAATGTCGAGCTAACCGGACGCAAGGCCTTTTCCCAGTACATGGGCGAGTTTCAAACTCAGTTCCCTGGAACCGCATTTGAGATAGTCGACGTACGCGAACATCATGAGCAATCGCTCGCCAACTGGAAGCTGGTCGACGGCAATCGCGCTACGATCATGCTGGGTACAAGTCATGCGAGACTGACACCCGAGGGGAAATTTGCGTCGTTCACAGGATTTTTTTGAGATCGATTTGGCAACGGCACGTAAACCGGATTTCGTTGATTTTCTGGAAGCGGAGTTCAATCGGTTAGTCAAAGTCGAAACTCTGCGGTTTTTTGGTGGTTGGCAGTTCCGTGCGGCAGGAAAGCAATTCGCGATCCTGATGCGTGATGTCCTGTATTTCATCGCCGATCCCGCCATGCGGGCCGAGCTTGAAGCGGCGGGCAGTCAGCCATTTAGTTATCACAAAGATGGAAGGCTGGTCGTTGTTGGGCGCTATTTTTCGGCCCCAGACGATGTAATGGATGACATCGACAAGTTGCACCATTGGACTGCGCGCGCGATAAACATATCATGATCTCGATTTCATCGAACATCTGACATCATCGCCCTGGGACAGACGCGGTTCAGTTGGGAGGAGAGGATTTTTGGTTCCTCCGCGCCCGCTCCGGCTCGCGCTAAAAGCTGCCGATGTCACTTGGCAGCTTTTAGCGCGAGCCGGACATCCGCCGTTCGGCGTTTTTCAACAATTTTTCACTGCGATGTCGGATCGCCACACGCTCGTGCGTCTTAGAGGCACTGGCGGACGGACGTCGGCTCCTCGGCGAGAAGGAGATGGGCCATGATCACGGTTTACGGTGAAGGAAGAGGGTTTCGGGTCGTCTGGCTTCTGGAGGAAATGGGCCTTCCGTACCGACTGAGGCCCGTAGACCTGATAGCCGGAGTTGCCGATGACGCAGAATTCCTGGCGATCAATCCAGCCGGATTCATTCCGGCACTTCGGGACGGCGAAGTCACGATGGTCGAGTCGATCGCGATCATGGAATATTTGATGGCGCGATACGGACCGACGCCGCTTGCGCCGTCCCCACGCCATCCCGCCTTTCCCCTATACCAGCAATTCCTGCATCTTGGCGAAGCCAGCCTTGCGACCTTCATGTATGTCGTCGCCGTCAGCCGCAATCTTGCGCCGGAGGCCGAGCGTAACAACTGGGGCGCCCGCATGGCACAGGCGGTATTCGAGAACCGGTTGGGACTGGTGACACGGCAGCTCGCACGCACACCCTATATTGCCGGCGAAATGTTCACGGCAGCCGATATTTCGGTGATCTACGCCCTGGAGTTCGCGCGAAGATCCAAAGGATTGGTCTACGGCGAGACGGAGCAAGCCTATATCGCCAGAACCACCCAGCGCGATGCCTACAAGCGCGCCATGGAAACATGTCAGGACACAAAAGCTTGGAACGCCAGAGTTTCGGGCCAATGACCGCTATTGGCGCAAAGTTGCCGCGAACACCTCCGCCCAGGATGGTGGCATCTGCCACCGCATGATCATTCAGCAGAGCGGCTCTACTCCCGTTTCATGAGGTGCATAGGCTGGAAGGCGGCGAAGTCGGATCGTCCCTTATTCATCGTCATCGTCGATCTCGCCGGTCAGCCGCATGCCGTCGATCCAGGTGGAGCCGTCTTCGCGGATCACCCGGCGCGGCTTGGCACCGCAGCGCTCGCGCACGGCCTCTGCCAGACCTTCGGAATGGGTGACGATCCAGATCTGGCTCGTTTTCGCCGCCTCGGCGATCATGTCGGCAAGCGGCGGCAGCATGTCCGGATGCAGGCTTGCCTCCGGCTCGTTGAGCGCGATCAGCGGCGGCAGGCGATAGGACATCAAGGCCGCGGCAAGACCGAGAAAACGGATCTGGCCATCGGAAAGCTCGCGTGGCTGGAAGACGCGATTGGAAAATTCCGGCAGCATCAGGCCGAAATCGGCCGCCTCCCGCGGCTCCGGCACGACGAGCCGCGCGCCACCGAGCGCTGCCGCAAGAACCCGGTCGAGCTCAATGGTATCTTCCCGCGTATGCACGAGGGTGGCAAAGACGGTCGCGATGTTGGCTCCGTCTTCGTCCAGCATGGGCGATGTCACGGCAAGACACGGCGCGCGCAACGGCGAGCCGCGATCGGTGCGAAAGCCATGATAGAACCGCCAGGCGTCGACGGCGCGCCGGAAGGTACCGATTTCAGGATAGTATCCGGCATCACCCAGCAACGCGATCGCCGTCTCAGACGTCAGCGCCTGCTCGCGGTGCTGCTCCATGCGGCCGCCTTCGCCACGAACGGCAATCCCGGGTCCATCGCGCTTCATCATCGTCACCGGCCGACGGCCTGTTTCAATCGACAGTTCCTCGGCCTTGACCTGCGGCTCCAGCGGAAATCCGGCGGATGCCAAGGGCGGCCGCATGCCGGCCTCAATGTAATAGCGGAAGGTCGCCGCCCGTTCCATATCGAGCAGCTCGACATCGAAGCGGATGCGGGCGGATTCATGCGAACGCCGCTTGCCCGACCACATGGCCGAGAACATGCCGCCCTCGCTGGAGATTTCATGCGCCAGCCGCCCGCGAACCGCCGCCTGCACGAGCTGCAGCGAGCGATAGAGATTGGACTTGCCCACACCGTTCTCGCCGATGAAGAGATTGACGTCGGAGAGATCCATGCGGATCGAGCGCAGGGAGCGATAATTCCGGGCAAACATGGAGCGTAGCTGCATGCCCGGGGTTTAGCCGATTCCCACGTTAAAGAGAATGCGAAACCAGGGGCTGGTCCTGCTCGGTGGGAACAAGCGGCGAGAAGGTTGCATTACCGTCGGCGGCAAGGTCGACGACCGTGTGCTTCTCCAGTGCCTTCGTCACCTCGTTCACATCGCCATCCAGATGTTCGACGGGGATGAGATTGCCCACGAGGAAATCGAAGCGGTCGCCGCGCTTGTTGAGCAGCTCGTGAAAGACCGTCATGTCGCGCAGCTCGGTCGACCACTTGGCGAACCAATAGAACAGGCCGGAATTGCGCGCCGTCAGATGAACCGGCAGGATCGGCAGATTGTATTTGCGCGCCAGGCCCACGGCCGACGTTTTCCACGGGCGCTCGTTGAGCCTGCCGTTCGCCCAGTAGGCGATGCGGCCGGAGGGAAACAGCACCGTGACCTTGCCGTCGGCAACAGCGCGGTTGGTCAGCTGCAGCGTTTCGCGCGTCTTCGGTTTGCTCTTATATTCCTCGCGCCACTCCACAGGGATAATCATCTCGGCAAAGCGCGGATTGACCCGCACCGCGTCCCGATTGGCAAAGATCATCATATCGGGTCGGCGCGATTTCAGAAGATCGAAGACCGCAACGCCGTCGGCAATGCCTGTCGGATGATTGCTGACAAGAATGAAGCCGCCGGAGGCGGGAATCCGATCAGCGTGGGTGACGCCGATGTCGAGCCGCAGCAGATCGCTCATATATTCGAAGCACTGGAAGCCCGAAAGCTTGGCGACATCATCGGCGAATTCGATCGCCTTGTTGTAGCGCAGCAGCGTGTAGAGAAACGGGCGCATCAGCGGCCAGAGCGGATTGCGGACGATCTTCTGGCCACGCTCGGCGATCAAAGTATCGACAATATGTCCCGGCTGACCCTGGGACACCAAAGCGATCGCCTCTGCAAGCTGTCCCAGTGCAGTTATCGACCCGCGGCGTGCCATGAAGTGTCCTGAATGGTTGGGAAATATTCTATCGCAATCGAATATGATCGAAGCATGACAAGCGCCCCGCATACAGCCACCGAACCACCGGGGATATGGGAGCAGGCCTGCATGCCGTTTTGTGTGCCGCCGCATCCCCGGGCACATGTGGAAACATGCCTGGAGCAGCGGGAAAGTTAGCGATTCCATAACCTTCCTTCCTTCAAAGTGGCAGAAGGAATCCGAATTTCAAGGGGTTTTCCACTGAACGAATTGTTGATCATCGCCGACTCAGGGTTGATGGCGGAGCGCAGCCGCTGGCTCGAAGCGCTCGGTCACGAGCGGCGGCTCGCCGCTCACACATTGAATGCCTATGAGCGCGACACACGGCAGTTTTTGACGTTCCTCACCGGCCATCTCGGCGGTCCGGCGACGATCGCCGATATCCACGCGCTGCGCCCCGCCGACTTTCGCGGCTTTCTCGCCGCCCGCCGAAAAGATGGCGCCGGCGCTCGCTCGCTTGGGCGCAATCTCGCCGGCCTTCGCTCGCTGCTGCGCTACCTCGAAAAGAAGGGTTTGGTCAACGCCGCCGGTGCTGCCGCCGTGCGCTCGCCGAAGCAGCCGAAATCGCTTCCCAAACCGCTCTCCGACACGCAGGCGATCACCGTCGTCAGCGACGAATCGCAGCTGCACGAGGAACCCTGGATCGCCGCGCGCGACGCCGCGGTCCTGACCCTGCTTTACGGCTGCGGCCTGCGCATTTCCGAGGCGCTCGATCTGAAGCCGCAGGATTTTCCGCCGGGCGCAACCTCGCTGCGCATCACCGGCAAGGGCAACAAGACACGGCTGGTGCCGTTGCTGCACATCGTTGCAGAAGCGGTCGACCACTACCGGGCGATTTGCCCTTACCATCTCGATGCGGACGGCCCGCTCTTTCGCGGCGCGCGTGGCGGCAAACTGCAGCCGGGCATCATTCAGCACGGCATGCAGAAGCTGCGCAGCGCCTTCGGCCTGCCGGATACGGCCACGCCCCATGCGCTTCGCCATTCCTTCGCCACCCATCTGCTCGCCGGTGGCGGCGACCTGCGCACCATCCAGGAACTGCTCGGCCATGCCAGCCTCTCGACGACCCAGGTCTATACCGGCGTCGATTCCTCGCGCCTGCTAGAGGTCTACGACCGCGCTCATCCCCGCGCGTAAGAAAAGATTAACTTCTTGCGTTAAGGAAATCTCCGTCTCGTGCGCATAAAGCAGAACCATGTCTCGGCATGCCTCCCGAAAGCCGCTTTCGAGCGTTAGGGATCACGCCCGCTGCAAACGGAAGATTTTGATGATTTCTGCCCTCGGATCCAGGACGATGCGGTCGATGAAGCCGGCGCCTGGCGATATCATGCTTTGGCTTGCCACGGCCTTTCCGTTGACGCTGGCGATCCTGCTGATCGCGACGATGCTGACGCTGCAGCCGGCGCATGCGGAAGGTGCTGTCTCAGATAGTTGCGGCGGCAAGGATCTTATGGCCGAACTTCAAAAGACCGATCCGGCCAAATATGCCTCCATCATCACCGCTGGCGACAAGGTGGAAAACGGCAAGGGCATCTTCTGGAAGATCGAAAAGCCCGGCCTGAAGCCCTCATGGCTGCTCGGCACCATGCATGTCTCGGATTCCCGCGTGCTCACCATGCCGAAGGGCGCCGCGGACGCCGCTGCCGGCGCCGATGCGATCATCGTCGAATCCGACGAGATCCTGGATGACAAGAAGGCAGCCCTTGCCCTTTTCGCCAATCCCTCGCTCACGATGCTGACCGACGGATCGACCATCAGCGAGCATCTGTCGCCTGAAGACAATACCCGGCTGGAAGCCGGTCTGAAGGAGCGCGGCCTGACGCTCGCCGCCGTCTCGCGCATGCAGCCCTGGTTGATCTCCAGTTCCTTCGAAATGACCGGCTGCGAGGTTCGCCGCAAGGCGGTCGGCACGAAGTTCCTCGATCAGAAGCTGGCAGGCGATGCCGCCGCCAAGGGCAAGAAGGTCGTCGGCCTCGAGACGCTGGCCGAGCAGGCCAAGGCCATGAGCGATCTGCCGATCGCGCTGCATCTGAAATCGCTGATGCAGACGCTGGAACTGGGCAACAAGATCAACGACGTCAACGAAACGATGACCGGCCTCTATCTCGCCGGCAATATCGGCGCGATGATCCCGATGCTGAAGGTGATCGAGCCGGACCAGAAGATCACGGACGACGATACCGCCGCCTTCGAGCAGCGCATCATCCTCGACCGCAACAAGGTGATGGCCGAACGCGCCGCGCCGGTTCTCGACCGAGGCAACGCCTTCATCGCTGTCGGCGCGCTTCACCTCGTCGGTGACCAGGGTCTGGTGGCGCTGCTTCGCAAGCAGGGCTTTACAGTGACGGCGGTGAACTGACTGCTCGCATCCGCTTGCTCAAATTCGAAAGCGTCGTCGCGACGATCAGCCGATGGAATGGCGTGATGATTGCGAGATAGATCCGTCCAAGCAATATTTTCCGCCTAACGAGCGTCGTGGCATCGACCAGTCGACGCCCCTGATCGTCGTTCCGCACGTCGATGACGACCCGAAAATCGAGATGCCGATCGTCGAACCCGAGCACAACCTGATGGTCGGACTTGCTGACGATGGGAAAGAAGCCGATTTTTTCCAGCTCGTCCGCCCGAAGGTCGCTGCTGGATCTCAACCCAAACAAGCCTGTTACCGCATCGCGCACTCGTATCAGCAGCCGTACCCAAAACGGAAAGCGGCTGAGCATCGTTTGGGCAGCGGCAATGGCCGTCAGATCCGAGTTCGGGATATTCAGTTCGTAGCAGTCAGCCCAATCGGCATCCGGCAACGCCGGATGCGGCATAAGGGGCTTCACCATCAAAGGCCTTGCAGACATGGTTTCATCCGCCTTCATTCGACGTCTGCAAGCTACCACACATTGCGATGCTACCCGATCGACAAACGTCGGCTGCGGCAATTTGGCCGGCAGACGGCAGGCTAGCGCAATTCCAGGAAAAGTGCGCAGCGGCTTTCCATCAGGAATTGCGTGAAAACAATGAGATAGAGCGGTTCAGGGATGCAGTGAAAAGCTGAGCCGGTCTAACGCACCGCCGATCCGCCGGCCGGCAATATCTTCATCCGCCAGGAGGTTGCCGGCTTCAGATAGGTCGTCGCGATGGCGCGGACGTCCTGTGCGGTCACGACCTGATAACCGCTGATGGCGCTGCGAATCCGTTCGAGGCGACGCGGGTCCGTCTGGGCGTTCTGCAGGCTTTGAAGCCAGTAGCTGTTGCTCTGCTGCGAACGCTTGACCTCCTCGATGATCGGAGCCTTCGCGCGCGTCAGCTCATCCGGCGAAACATCTCCGACGCGCAGATCGCCGGCGATCTTGTCGACCAGATCGAAGAAGTGATCCAGCTTGGCCGGCGTCGTCTCGACATAGGCATAGGCAAAGCCGTAGCCTGGGATCGATCTCGACAGATCGACTTCGCTCTGGGGGCTGTAGGTTGCTCCCTCGGCGAGACGGAACTGGTCGACCAGGCGATTCTGCAGGATCGCCCCGGTCACATTTGCGGCGGCGGCTCTGGGCAGATCCGAGAGAAAATCGCCGATCGGCATGGCGACGGCTGCGCCGGCATTGTCGCTTCGCCCGTCGTGAAGCCGGATGACCGGCTCTACGGTCGGCGCGGGAAAATGCACATCGGCGCTGTTGACCTGACCCTGCGCGTCGCTGCGCGGCGGCAGCGCGCCGAAGGTTTCGGCGGTCATGCGGATGGCGTCATCGACCTCGACGTCGCCGGCGATGATGACCTCGATCCGCCCCTTGGAAAGGAGCGGCTGCAGAAGCGCCTCGAAATCCTCCGGCCTGGCATCGAGCAGTTGCGACCGGCTCGGGAATACCCAGCGCGGATCTCCGGAGTGCAGGAGGCCGGGCAGATCGCGACCGACCACGCTGCCCGGCGCCGCCTGAAGCTGAGCAAGACTGTTCAGGTAGGCCTGCTGCACCCGCTTGAAGACGTCAGGACGGTAAGCCGTATCAGAGGCATAGGCCGTCAGAAGCTGCAATTGCGCCGCCAGATCGCGCGGCCGCGTCGCGCCCTCGAATTTGAAGGCGGCATCCTGGATGGCAAAATCGTTGCCGGCGACCTTTTCAGCAAAAGCCTTTTGTATGTCGTCATAGCCGATGGCCTTCAGGCCTGATAGCGGCAGTGCCGGCGCCGCCCATATCGGCAGCGGACGGTCTTGCGGCAGGTCCAGCCGGCCATGGCCGATATTGGCGCGTACCAGCACCTCGTCGAGGCGGTACTTCGTCGGCTTCACCGTCAGGCGGACGCCATTGGCGAAGCGAACCATGGTAATGCCGAGATCATCGACCGAGCGCCGTTCGACAATGGTCCCAGGCTGCCCGAAATTGGTATAGGGCCAGGCGATCGCGGCCGCTTGCTCCGGCGCGGTGACCACAACGGCGCGTGACGCGGCGTAGGCTTTCTCGACGGCGGCATCGCCACCCTCGGGCATTTGCGGGATTTGCAGCACGAGCTGCGGGCCGTTGCCGGCGAAGACGCGCTGAAGGGTTTGATTGACTTCATCCGCGCTCAGGCCCTTCATCGCGGTATCGAACAGCGAAAGATCGTCCGCGGGCGAGGTGAAAACCAGGCGCTCGCCGACGCTCCAGTTGAGCGATGAGGCAATGTCCGGGCTGGTCCGCGTAGCCGCCCCGCCCGCAGCCGCCTGCAGGGTGGAACGATATTCGGCGATTTCGCGGTCGATCTCGCTTTGATCGACGCCGAACCGCGCGATGCGGCGCTGCTCCTGATCGATGGCCGCAAGTGCTGCCTGCCACTTGGCGGAATCGCTATCGGCGGCAATCAACGCGACGCGGGCCGACTTGAAGAAGTCCTGCGCACCGGCCTGCGCATTGACGAAGGGCGGATTGGGCTGCTGTGCCAGAAGGGACAGGCGCCGATTGAGAACGGCGAGACCGATATCCTCGATCAGCTGCGCGCGACGCTTGGCGGCCATATCAGGCGAAGCATCATAGGGGCGTGTCCAGGCGAGCTGAACGCGGGTAGCGCCACCCGGCACGACGACCGTACCGACGCGTTCGCCATGCTTTTCCAGCGTGCCGAGATCGGGATCGATCGGCGCAGGGTTGGCGGCGGCCCAATTGCCGAACCGGTTGCGGATATCGGCTTCGATGGCGGCGGCATCGACATCGCCGACCACGATCAGCGTGGCGCGATCCGGGCGATAATAGCTGCGGTAAAAGTCCCGCACGAGATCGACCGGAGCATTGTTGATGATGTCGGTCTTGCCGATCGGTGAGCGCTGCGGCACGAGCTGGCCCGGCAGCAGCTGATTGAGGAAGCCGGTCCCGCCGCGATATTGCGGCGTGTCGCGCAGCTTCTCTTCCGAAAGGATGACGCCGCGCTCGCGGTCGAAGGCCCCGGCATCGAGCTTCAGCTCGCTGGCCGTCTCCCGCATCAGCATCAACCCGGTCGAAACCGTCTCCGGATTGGCCTCCGGCAGATCCAGCGCATAGACGGTTTCGCCATAGCTTGTGGACGCATTGGTATCCGCGCCGAAGGCCAGGCCGAGACGCTGCAGAGTGCGCACCATCTCGCCTTCGGGAACATGGGTCGAGCCCTTGAAGGCCATATGCTCGAGGAAATGCGCCAGGCCCTGCTGGTCGTCACGCTCCTGCAGCGAACCGGCGCCGATACGGAAGCGGATCGCCACCTGGCCCGCCGGTGTCGCATTGTGCATGACGGCAAAGCGCATGCCGTTCGGCAAGATCCCGAAACGAATTCCTTGCTCCGCGGGCAGGTCGCTGGCCGCCTGCGGCCAACCCGCAACCGGCGCTTCGGCATGCACAGGCGCCGCAACGGTAACGAGGAAAGCGAACGCCGTCGCAACGAAAAGTTTCAGGGATGGGTAAGCGGCTGGGATTTGGCGTGACATGCTTGCTTTGTTGGTGAGAACGATCGGACGATGCGATGCACGGGAGCCCCGTACATCGCATCATCAGGCAAGCATTGCAATCCCGGCGCTTGTCTCGCCGGGGCCGTCCGATCTTACATATGGATCGGCTTGAAGAAGGTCGCGAGAGCGGCTTCCTTGACGGCTTCCGACATCGTGGGATGCGCGTGGCAGGTGCGGCCGAGATCTTCCGAGGAGCCGCCGAATTCCATCAGCACGGCAATCTCGTGTATCATCTCGCCGGCGCCGAAGCCGACGATATGGCCGCCGAGAACGCGATCCGTTTCCTTGTCGGCCAGAATCTTGACGAAACCGTCCGTCGCCAGCATGGCGCGGGCGCGGCCATTGGCGGTGAAGGGGAACTTGCCGACCTTGTAGGCGATGCCCGCGGCCTTCAGCTCTTCCTCGGTCTTGCCGACAGAGGCGACTTCCGGCTGCGTGTAGACGACGCTCGGGATGACGTCGTAATTCACATGGCCGGCCTGGCCGGCGAGGATTTCGGCCAGCGCCACACCCTCGTCTTCCGCCTTGTGCGCGAGCATCGGCCCCTTCACGACGTCGCCGATGGCAAAGATGCCGGCGACATTGGTCTTGAAGTGGCCGTCGATCTCGACGCGGCCTCTGGCGTCGAGCACAACGCCGGCTTCTTCGAGGCCGAGGCCTGCCGTGTAGGGCTTGCGGCCGGTGGCGACGAGAACGACATCGGCATCGAGCACGACCTTGTCGCCGCCCTTGACCGGCTCGAAGGTGACCTTCGCGCCATTGCCTGATTTTTCGACACCGACGACCTTGGCGCCGAGATTGAATTCGATGCCCTGTTTGGCGAGCATGCGCTGGAACTGCTTGGAGACTTCGCCGTCCATGCCGCCGAGGATGGTGTCGAGATATTCGACGACGGTGACCTTGGCGCCGAGGCGCGACCAGACCGAGCCGAGCTCGAGACCGATGACGCCGCCGCCAACCACGATCATCTTGCCCGGTACCTTGTCGAGCGCGATGCCGCCCGTCGACGAGATAATGATCTTCTCATCGATTTCGAGGGACACGCCCGGAATGCCGGCAACGTCGGAGCCGGTGGCGATGACGATATTCTTGCCTTCGATCTCGGTCACCTTGCCGTCGTCGGCGGTGACGGCAACCTTGCCGGCCGAAACGATCTTGCCGGTGCCCTGGAAGGCATCGATCTTGTTCTTCTTGAAGAGGAAGGCGACGCCGTCGACATTCGACTTAACCGTCGCGTCCTTGTGCGCCAGCATCTTTTCAAGATTGAGCTTCGGCGCAGCAACCTCGACGCCGAGCGCATCCATGCCATGGCCGGCATGATGGAACACTTCGGAAGCGTGCAGCAACGCCTTGGAGGGGATGCAGCCGATGTTGAGGCAGGTGCCGCCATAGGTCGCGCGCTTTTCGACGACCGCGACCTTCAGGCCGAGCTGCGCTGCCTTGACTGCGCAGACATAGCCGCCGGGGCCGGTTCCGATAATGATCACATCGTAGGACATGTCTTAATTTCCTTGTTTTCTATCTCTGTTAGTCGGCCGCCCGCGCCAAGGCGAGGCGGATGCCGAAGCCGACGAGCGCCGCTCCGGTGATGCGGTTGAACCATTTGCCTGACGCGATGAAGCGATCGCGGACCGGCTTGACGGTGAAGAAGGTGGAAACGCCGGCAAACCAGGCGACAAGCGCCACCGCCATGCCGATGCCGTAGCTGAACTGGATGAGCGCCGGCGTGTCGTGATGAACGAGCGTCGAAAACAGCGACAGGAAGAACAGCACCGGCTTCGGGTTGAGAGCATTGGTGATGAAGCCCGTCACCAGGCAACGCCAGACGGAAATCGGCTTGCGGTCCGCCTCGGTGATCTCGACATCCTTCACCTTGAAGCCCGGCTCACGGAAGGACTTGATGCCCAGATAGACGAGATAGAGGACGCCGGCCCACTTCACCACGCTGAACAGGGCAAGCGACTGCGACACGATCAGGCCGAGGCCGAGAATGGTGTAGCTGATGTGGAAGAGCAGCGAGAAGCCCATGCCGAGCCCTGTCATCATGGCGGCACGCCGGCCATGCACGATGCTCTGGCGCAGGATGACGGCGAAATCGGCGCCGGGAACGACGATGAAGATCGAGAACACCGCCATCAGGCCGAGGAATTCGAGAATATATTGCATCTTGTCGCACCCTTTCCGATTAGCGCCCGCCGCTCACATCGAGCACTGCGCCGGTTATATAGGACGCGTGCGGACTCAAAAGGTAGAGGATGGCGTCGGCGACCTCATCGGCCGTTCCCGCGCGCTTCATCGGCAATTGCGGCGCGATATCGCGTGCCCGATCCGGCAGGCCGGCGGCTGCATGGATATCGGTATCGATGATGCCGGGCCGCACCGCATTGACGCGGATGCCTTCCGCCGCCACCTCACGCGCAAGCCCCACAGTGAATGTATCGATCGCTCCCTTCGAGGCGGCGTAGTCGACATATTGTCCGCCGCCGCCGAGCGTGGCGGCCATGGAGGAGACATTGACGATCACCCCGCCCTTGCCGCCATGCCGGGTCGACATGCGGCGCACGGCTTCCGCCGCCGCCAGCATCGAGCCGGTGACGTTGATGCGGAACATGCGGTCGAGCCGCTCCGGCGTCATCTCGTCCAGGCGCTGGATGGCGTCGACAATGCCGGCATTGTTCACAAGCCCGTCGATGCGGCCGAAATGTGCGTCGACTTTGGCGAAGATCGATTTGATATCCTCGGGCTTGCCGACATCACCGGCGATCGCAATCGCCTCGCCGCCGGCATCGCGGATCGTTGCCACCACGGCCTCGGCGGCATCCTTGTTGGACGCATAGTTGACCGCCACGGCCCAGCCATGCTGGGCGGCGGCCAGGCAGACCGCGGCACCGATGCCGCGACTGCCGCCGGTCACGAGGAGAACGGGCGCATTCTCGGTCATTGATTGCATCCTTTCAGGCTGAGGACGTCCCAGGGTGCGACGGTCGCTTTCCCTTTGCCCCACAGCGACGATTTCTGGATCGAGGGGCCAAGCGCCGGCAGGAACAGCCGGTCCGCAGCACTCTCGCCTTCCGCCGGCAATGCGCGGATATGGCCCTTCAGGTCGGAGGCATAGACCATGCCCTGCCAGACGGTGCAGGCCCGCAGATCCGCGCCGGTGACATCGCCCTCGGGGCATTCGAACATGATCCGGCCATCGGCGCGCAGCTGATCGTCTGTGCGCATGACGATGCCTTCGGCCACGATGGCGGTATTGCGCACGGCGAGCTTGAACCTGTTGCTGACCGACGATTCCGACCCCATCGGCTCGAACCGCAGCTCGTAGGCATTGTCCATATCGACGTAGACGGCCTTTTCCTGCACGCATTCTTCCGCATGGACAGAGACGGGAGCAGCCGCGCAGGCCAGTGTTACCAACGGCATCGAAGCCAGTCGTGCCATCATGTTCTGAGCCGGCATGGTCATTCCCCTCCCGGCTCATGCCGGCCATCGGCATTTTCGGTCACGCCGAAATCGGTGAGAAGCACAAGCGGCCGGCCGCTGGCATTGAGCCCCCAGAAGACCGGATAGAAGCCGTCGCCCCAGCCGCTCCAGAAGATCGCGACATTGCCGCGCTTGCCCGATACCGGCCGATGCATGACATAGTTGTCGCTGTTGGCGCTCAGTTCGGACGCCAGAACATCGTCATAGTAATTGACGTCGGACGAGGCCTTCTCCAGCTGAACCTGCTTTTCGCGCATTTGAATCAGCGCATAGGTATCGGCATCCATGTAGCAGCCGAGACCGGCATCGACCGGATAGCCGAAGAATTCGTCATTCTTCAGCGAATTGATATCCTGGCCGGGGATCACGGCCAGCTCCCAACGCACCGGCTTGCCCTCGGCAAAGCGCATGCTCGCCGCGGCGATCCGGCCGAAGGCTTGATAGAGCGTGACGGGATAATCACCGGGGGAAACGGCGCGAGTAAGCGCTGGACGGTCAGGCCCGACGAGCGGATCGCTGGCGACGATACGCCCCGAGGTCAGTTCCACCTTGCCGATGCGCAGGACATTGATCGAGCGGGCGGCAAGATCGGCGTCGCTGAGCGACGCCAGATCGAGATTGCTGCTGAGCTTGGAAATGTCGAGCTCGACCGAGCCAGCGGACGATGGCATCCATGCGGAAACGGCGCACATCAATCCGCGCAGCGTCCGCATGGGCCATGTCGACATGATCCAACGCTCCCCTTAGAGATCGAGAACGAGACGTTCCGGATCTTCCAGGCTTTCCTTGACGCGCACGAGGAAGGTAACCGCTTCCTTGCCGTCCACCATGCGGTGGTCGTAGGAGAGCGCCAGATACATCATCGGGCGGATGACGACCTGACCGCCGATGGCGACCGGACGCTCCTGGATCTTGTGCATGCCGAGAATGCCCGACTGCGGCGCGTTCAGGATCGGCGAGGACATCAGCGAACCGTAGACGCCACCATTGGTGATGGTGAAAGTACCGCCCTGCATGTCCGCCATCGACAGCGTGCCGTCGCGAGCAGCCTTCGCCAGACGGCCAAGCTCCTTCTCGACTTCGGCAATCGACATCTGGTCGGCATCGCGGATAACCGGAACGACGAGGCCCTTGTCGGTGCCGACGGCCATACCGATGTGGCAGTAGTTCTTGTAGACGATGTCGGTGCCGTCGATCTCTGCGTTGACAGCCGGCAATTCCTTCAGCGCGTGGGTAACGGCCTTGGTGAAGAAGCCCATGAAGCCGAGCTTCACGCCATGCTTCTTCTCGAAGACGTCCTTGTACTTGTTGCGCAGGTCCATCACGGCCTTCATGTCCACCTCGTTGTAGGTGGTGAGCATGGCGGCGGTGTTCTGTGCATCCTTGAGGCGCCGAGCAATCGTCTGGCGCAGGCGCGTCATCTTCACGCGCTCTTCGCGGCTGACGTCCTCGACGGCAGTCGGGGCGCGCGCGGCAACGGGTGCGGCCGATGCGGCGGCAGGCGCCGAAGCAGCCTTGACGACAGCGGCGATGGCATCGCCCTTCAGCACCTGGCCGCGCTTGCCGCTGCCTTCGACCTGATCGGCGGAGAGATTGTTTTCGGCAAGCAGCTTGGCTGCGGCCGGCGCCGGCGGCATGGAAGAAGCCGGAGCGGAAACGGCGGGCGCTGCAACCGGTGCGGCAGCGGCCGGTGCCGGAGCAGCCGGAGCCGCGGGTGCGGCAGCCTGTGCCGGAGCGGCGGCGGCGCCATTGCCGGCGGAGATCTGGCCGAGCAGCGCGCCGAGGCCTACGGTTTCGCCGGCCTGGGCAACGATTTCGGAAAGCGTGCCGGCGGAAGGCGCCGGGACTTCGATCGTCACCTTGTCGGTTTCAAGTTCGAGAAGCGGCTCATCAGCCTTGATGGCATCGCCGACCTTCTTGAACCAGGTACCGACGGTCGCTTCGCTGACGGATTCGCCGAGGGTAGGAACGCGGATTTCAGTGGCCATTGTTCAAATCCTGATTTTCGTCATTATGAGTTAGATGGAATTCCGGCGGCAGAGGGCCGGGGGACGGGTGATACGCCGCGACGCTGGCGCCCGGACAACGACAGCGGTCGACCGGGCTTTTGCTTGATCGCGGCGATAGGCTGCATGTTGCTGCATGACGGCCATCTTCTCCCCCGTCGCATCATGCGGAAGGCTGGAGCGCGACGACGCGATTTTCAAACGAAAACGCGTCATCGCGCAACCCCTCAACCGCCGAGCGCGTCCTCGAGGAACGCCGCAAGCTGCGACAGATGCTTGGACATCAGGCCCGTCGCCGGTGAGGCGGCGGCCGGACGGCCGGTGTAGCGAACGCGCTGGTACTTGGCATCGATATGGGCAAGCACCCATTCCAGATAGGGATCGATGAAGGACCATGCGCCCATGTTCTTCGGCTCTTCCTGGCACCAGACCATCTCCGCATTGCGGAAGCGGCTGAGTTCGTTGATGAGCGCCTTGGCCGGGAACGGATAGAGCTGTTCGATGCGCAGCAGGTAGACATCGTCGATGCCGCGCTTCTCGCGCTCTTCCAGGAGATCGTAGTAGACCTTGCCCGAGCAGATGACGACGCGACGGATCTTGTTGTCCTTCTGCAGCTTGATCGGGCCATCCTTGATCACTTCCGCATCGTCCCACAGCAGACGGTGGAAGGAGCTTTCGCCCGCCATCTCCGCAAGCGTCGACACGGCGCGCTTGTGGCGCAACAGCGACTTCGGCGTCATCAGGATCAGCGGCTTGCGGAAGTCGCGCTTCAGCTGACGGCGCAGGATGTGGAAGTAGTTCGCCGGCGTCGTGACGTTGGCAACCTGCATGTTGTCCTCGGCGCAGAGCTGCAGATAGCGTTCCAGGCGGGCGGAAGAGTGTTCCGGCCCCTGGCCTTCATAGCCATGCGGCAGCAGGCAGACGAGGCCGGACATGCGCAGCCACTTGCGTTCGCCCGACGAGATGAACTGGTCGAAGACGACCTGCGCACCGTTGGCGAAGTCGCCGAACTGGGCTTCCCAGAGGGTCAGCGCGTTCGGACGGGCGAGCGAATAGCCGTATTCGAAGCCGAGAACCGCTTCTTCCGAGAGCATCGAGTTGATGACTTCGTAGCGAGCCTGGGTCGGCGCCAGGTTGGCGAGCGGAATGTAGCGCTCTTCGGTCTCCTGATCGTAGAGGACTGAATGGCGCTGCGAGAAGGTGCCGCGTTCGCAGTCCTGGCCGGACAGGCGGATCTTGTGGCCTTCGACGACGAGCGAACCGAACGCCAGGGCTTCCGCCATGGCCCAATCGATACCATCGCCCGTCTGCACCATGTTGGCGCGGTTTTCCATGAAGCGCTGGATGGTGCGGTGCGCATGGAAGCCGGACGGGATTTCCGACAGCTTGCGGCCGATTTCCTTCAACGACTTCATCGGCACGGCGGTCTTGCCGCGGCGCTGCTCGTCGGCATTGTCGGCCGCATGCAGGCCCGACCACTCGCCGTCAAGCCAGTCGGCCTTGTTCGGCTTGTAGGACTGGCCGGCCTCGAACTCCTGTTCGAGATGGGCGCGCCAATCGGCCTTCATTTTCTCGACTTCGCCTTCGGTCAGCACGCCTTCACCGACCAGCCGCTGCGAATAGATCTGCAGCACCGTCTTGTGGGCGCGGATGACCTTGTACATGTTCGGCTGCGTGAAGGACGGTTCGTCGCCTTCATTGTGGCCGTAGCGGCGGTAGCAGAACAGGTCGAGGACCACAGGCTTGTGGAACTTCATGCGGAATTCGGTGGCGATCTTCGCCGCATAGACGACAGCTTCCGGATCGTCGCCGTTGACGTGGAAGATCGGCGCTTCGATCATCTTGGCGACGTCGGACGGATAGGGCGACGAACGCGAGAAGGCCGGATTGGTGGTGAAGCCGATCTGGTTGTTGATGATGACGTGCATCGTGCCGGCAACGCGATGGCCGCGCAGACCGGAGAGGCCGAGGATTTCGGCGACCACGCCCTGGCCTGCGAAAGCCGCGTCGCCGTGGATCAGCAGCGGCACGACCTTGGCGCGTTCCGAAAGCGGAATGATGTCGCCGTCCCATTGGGTGGCGCCCATGTCCTGCTTGGCGCGAGCCTTGCCCATGACGACGGGATTGACGATTTCCAGATGCGAGGGGTTCGCCGTCAGCGAGACGTGCACCTTGGCACCATCGAAATCGCGGTCCGAGGACGCGCCGAGATGGTATTTCACGTCGCCCGAACCTTCGACTTCGTCAGGCGCATAGGAGCCGCCCTTGAACTCGTGGAAGATGGCGCGATGCGGCTTGCCCATAACCTGCGAAAGCACGTTCAGGCGGCCGCGATGGGCCATGCCGAACAGAGCTTCCCTGAGGCCGAGCTGGCTGCCGCTCTTCAGGATCTGCTCGAGCGCCGGGATCAGCGATTCGCCGCCGTCGAGACCGAAACGCTTCGTGCCCTTGAACTTGACGTCGAGAAACTGCTCGTAGCCTTCGGCTTCGATGACCTTCTGCAGGATGGCCTTCTTGCGCTCGGGATTGAAAGCGATGCCCTTGTCCGGCCCTTCGATGCGCTCCTGAATCCAGGCCTTCTCCTCCGGATTGGAGATGTGCATGAATTCGACGCCGAGGGTGGAGCAATAGGTGCGCTCGAGGATATCGATCATCTCGCGAATAGTTGCGAATTCGAGGCCGAGCACGTTGTCGATGAAGATCTTCCGGTCGAGGTCCGCATCGGTGAAGCCATAGGCTTCCGGCGACAATTCCTTGTAGTCTTCGACAGGAGCAGCAATGCCGAGCGGGTCGAGCTTGGCGTGCAGGTGGCCGCGCATGCGATAGGCGCGGATCATCATGATGGCGCGCACGGAATCGCGCGTCGCCTGCAGGACGTCGGTCGTGTCGGCCGGCGCGCCGGCGGTTTCGGCCTTCGTCTTCAGCTTGGTTTCGATGACCTTTTCGACAACGCCCCAGTCGCCGTCAAGCGCCGACACGAGATCGCCCTTTGCCGGAATCGGCCAGTTCTTGCGCTGCCAGGAGGCACCCTTGGCCGCCCTCTTCACATCGTCGGGGCTATCCTCGAGCGCCTTGAAGAAAGACCGCCATTCGTCGGAGACCGATGAAGGATCGTTCTCGTAGCGCGCATAAAGCTGCTCGATATAGGCAGCATTGGCGCCATCCAGGAACGAGGTGATCTGAAATTGCTCGTTGGCTTCTTGCCTTGCCATGGTGAATCCGCGGACGCTCTCGCCCGTCTCCCAACTTGTTTGCGCTGCCGGTTTTCGGATCCCGGCGACCGTATTTCGTTCGCGGCCCTCAGGGCCGCTGATATGCACTTGCGAATTTCGAAACCGGACGGGACAAGGCGGCTGCCGCCCCGTCCGGCCTTGCTATAGGTAGGCTCAGCCCTTCAGGACTTCCACCAGCGTCTTGCCGAGACGCGCCGGCGACGGCGACACGCGGATGCCCGCCGCTTCCATCGCCGCGATCTTGTCTTCCGCGCCGCCCTTGCCGCCGGAGATGACGGCACCGGCATGGCCCATGGTGCGGCCGGGAGGTGCCGTGCGGCCGGCGATGAAGCCGACCATCGGCTTCTTGCGGCCCTTCTTGGCTTCGTCCTTGAGGAACTGCGCGGCTTCTTCTTCCGCCGAACCGCCGATTTCGCCGATCATGATGATCGACTTGGTTTCGTCGTCGGCGAGGAACATTTCCAGGATGTCGATGAATTCGGTGCCCTTGACCGGGTCGCCGCCGATGCCGACAGCCGTCGTCTGGCCGAGGCCTTCATTGGTGGTCTGGAATACGGCTTCGTAGGTCAGCGTGCCGGAACGCGAGAGAACGCCGACGGAGCCCTTCTTGAAGATGGAGCCCGGCATGATGCCGATCTTGCATTCGTTCGGGGTGAGCACGCCCGGGCAGTTCGGCCCGATCAGGCGCGACTTCGACTTCAGGAGGCGGTCCTTGACCTTGACCATGTCGGCGACCGGAATGCCTTCCGTGATGCAGACGATCAGCGGGATCTCGGCTTCGATCGCCTCGAGGATCGCGGCCGCGGCACCCGCCGGCGGCACGTAGATGACCGAAGCGTTGGCGCCGGTGGCATCCTTGCCTTCAGCGACCGACTTGAAGATCGGCAGCTTTTCGCCGTCCTTGCCGGTCCAGGTTTCACCGCCCTTGGAGGGATGGATACCGCCGACCATCTTCGTGCCGTGATAGGCAAGCGCCTGTTCGGTGTGGAAGGTACCGGTCTTGCCGGTCAGGCCCTGAACCAGAACCTTGGTGTCTTTGTTGATGAGAATAGACATGCGAGGCCTTTGTTACGAGAGGTTGGAAGACGCGGAGGCAACGCGACGATAGACACCGCTGACGACCTCCTGCCATGTATCGCTGCCGGCGGGCGAGAACGTGACGCCCATGCGGTAGCAGTCTTCATTTTCGAACTGAAAGAGAGTGCGTTGCTGACCGCGCGGCGAGACTTTGGTCAGGACAAGCCTGTCGTCGATCCACTCGCCGGAGGCCGGCGCGGCGGGCACAAAGCCCACCGTATCGAACTGATAGAGCTTGTAGGCCTGATCCGCAGCGTCGAAGCCGAGAATGTTCCGGGCTTCGAACGATGTGCTGCCGTCCCGCCTCTGCACGTAGCGCTGTTCGACGAAAAATCCGCCAAACAGACACTCTGCCGTGAGCTGCGCGGTTGCCGTTCCTTCCTTCGTCCAGGCCGAAGCCGCGACGCGCTCTTCCCCTTCCCAGGTGCCGGCAAAGGCACCGAGGCGAAGATGAGCAGCCGTTGGAGCGAAGGAAGCAGCCATCCCGATCAGCCCTTGACTGCCTTGACGATCTTCTGGGCGGCATCGTCCAGGTCATCGGCGGAGATGACGTTGAGACCGGATTCGTTGATGATCTTCTTGCCGAGCTCGACATTGGTGCCTTCGAGGCGAACGACGAGCGGAACCTTCAGACCGACTTCCTTGACGGCGGCGAGCACGCCTTCGGCAATGACGTCGCACTTCATGATGCCGCCGAAGATGTTGACCAGAATGCCCTGGACAGCCGGATCGGCGGTGATGATCTTGAAGGCGGCCGTGACCTTTTCCTTGGTGGCGCCGCCACCGACATCGAGGAAGTTCGCCGGCTCGGCGCCGTAGAGCTTGATGATGTCCATGGTCGCCATGGCAAGGCCGGCGCCGTTGACCATGCAGCCGATGTTGCCGTCGAGGGCGACATAGGCGAGATCATGTTCGTGCGCCTGAATTTCCTTCTCGTCTTCCTCCGACGTATCGCGCAGCGCGCGGACGTCTTCATGACGGAAGAGGGCATTGCCGTCGAAAGAAACCTTGGCGTCGAGAACGCGCAGGCGGCCGTTGGTCATGACGATCAGCGGGTTCACTTCGAGGAGCGCCATGTCCTTTTCGACAAAGGCCTTGTAGAGGATCGGGAAGAGCTTGGCGGCATCTTCACGGGCAGCCCCTTCGAGCTTCAGCGCGTCGGAAAGAGCAGCCGTGTTGGCCGCCGTGACGCCCGTCGACGGATCGATGGCGACAGTGATGATCTTTTCCGGCGTGTCATGCGCGACGGTCTCGATGTCCATGCCACCTTCGGTCGAAACGACGAATGCGACCTGACCGACGGAGCGGTCGACGAGGATCGAGAGATAGAGTTCGCGGTCGATGTCGGCGCCGTCTTCGATGTAGAGGCGGTTGACCTGCTTGCCGGCCGGGCCGGTCTGCTTGGTCACCAGCGTGTTGCCGAGCATGTCCTTGGCGTTGGTAACGACATCGTCGACCGACTTGGCAAGGCGGACGCCGCCCTTGGCATCCGGGCCGAGTTCCTTGAACTTGCCCTTGCCGCGGCCGCCGGCGTGGATCTGGCTCTTGACGACGTAAAGCGGGCCTGGAAGCTGCTGGGCAGCGGCGGCGGCTTCGTCAGCGGAGAAGATGGCAACGCCGTCCGCGACGGGTGCGCCATAGGTCTTCAGCAGAGCCTTGGCCTGATATTCATGAATGTTCATGGGTTTATCCCTGTTATAACGGCTAGATTACTTCAGCGACGGCGCAATGGTGATGCAGGCTTCGCAAAGGCCGGCGACGGATGCGACCGACTTGTCGAAGGCTTCCTTTTCGGCCTTGTTCAGGTCGATCTCGATGATGCGCTCGATACCGCCGGCGCCGATGACGGTGGGAACGCCGACATACATGTCCTTGACGCCATACTGGCCGTCGAGGTGAGCAGCGCAGGGCAGGACGCGCTTCTTGTCCTTGAGGTAGGATTCGGCCATCGCGATGGCGGAAGCGGCCGGAGCGTAATAGGCAGAGCCGGTCTTGAGCAGGCCGACGATCTCGGCGCCGCCGTCACGGGTGCGCTGGATGATCTCTTCGAGGCGCTCGGCGGTGAGCCAGCCCATGGTGACGAGGTCCGTCAGCGGAATGCCGGCAACGGTGGAGTAACGGGCGAGCGGAACCATCGAGTCGCCATGACCGCCGAGAACGAAAGCAGTGACATCTTCGACGGAGACGTTGAATTCCTTGGCGAGGAAGAGGCGGAAGCGCGACGAGTCGAGCACGCCGGCCATGCCGACGACCTTGTTGGCCGGGAGGCCCGAGAACTTCTGCAGCGCCCAGACCATGGCGTCGAGCGGATTGGTGATGCAGATGACGAAAGCATTCGGGGCATACTTCTTGATGCCGGCGCCGACTTGCTCCATGACCTTGAGGTTGATGCCGAGAAGATCGTCGCGGCTCATGCCGGGCTTGCGGGCAACGCCTGCCGTAACGATGCAGACGTCAGCGCCTTCGATCGCGGAATAGTCGCTGGCCCCGGTGAGGTTGGCGTCGAAGCCTTCGACCGGCGAAGACTGGGCGATGTCGAGACCCTTGCCCTGAGGAATGCCGTCCGCGATGTCGAACAGGACGATGTCGCCCAGCTCCTTCAGGCCGGCGAGATGCGCCAGCGTGCCACCAATCATGCCAGAACCAATAAGTGCGATCTTGTTGCGCGCCATTTCGGTATATCCTTTGCGATCAAAATCCGTGGCGGGACACCGTGAAAAGCATCCACAATAGCCGTCAATCGCATAGACCCAAAGGGTGAAATTGGCAATTGATTATTTTGAGATCAGGAATTTCAATCGGTTAGATATAAAATCTCTTACGTAAACGTAAGATACTCTGTCACCGAATTGTTACTCGGCGGCTCGCCTGGCTGGAGTCTGGGCCAGATATTCGGCGCTGCGCATCTCAAAAAGCCGCGACGCCGTGCGGTCGAATTCGAAGCCTTCCGTCCCTCGCCGTCCCTCCAGCAGATCCTCCGGCATGGCGGCCGCAGACACATAAAGACGGATGTTGTGATCGTAGAGCGTGTCGATGAGAATGATGAACCGCTTCGTCTGATTGCGCTTTTCCGGCCCGAGCTTCGGTATGCGATCGAGGAAGATCGTATCGAAGCGTTCGGCGACGGCGAGGAAATCGGCGGGCCCGAGCGGCGCCTCGCAAAGATCGGCGAAGGAAAAACGCGCCATGCGGTCGACGGCGAGCGGTACGTGAATGGAGCGTCCTTTCATCGGGATCTCCATCGGTTGCGCCTTGCGTCCGTGCAATGCCTGCATCCACGACGCATCCATTGCCATATCGGTGCGCTGGTCAAGCGGGATGAGATAGACGGGCTGGCTGTTCAGCTTCTCCATGCGGTAATCGGTCGGAGAATCGAGCGTCGCTACGCCAACATGCTTCTTCAATAGATCGATGAAAGGCAGGAACAGGCCGCGGTTGAGCCCGTCACGATAGAGATTGTCCGGCTCGACATTCGAGGTGGCGATCAGCACGCAGCCGAGCGAGAATAGCTCGGAAAACAGCCGCGACAGGATCATCGCATCGGCGATATCCGTCACGGTGAATTCATCGAAGCAAAGCAGTTCGGCTTCGGCGTAGAGATCGGCGGCAACCGGCGGCAGCGGATCGGTCTGCTTGGTCTCGCCATTCTTGAATTTTAGCCGCTGTGCGGCAATGCGATTGTGCACATCGGTCATGAACTCGTGGAAATGCGCCCGGCGCTTCTTCTGGCAGGGCGCCATCGAGAAGAACATGTCCATCAACATGGTCTTGCCGCGTCCGACGCTGCCGTGAATATAGAGGCCCTTGATTGTTTCGGCGGACTTCTTGCGCGCGGCAAACATCCAGCCGAGCGCGCTGGATTTGGCAGCGGGCCGCTTCCGCTTGAGATCGGCAAGCACCCGGTCCAGCATTTTCGCCACATCCATCTGCGCCGAATCCACCTGGAGGGATCCGGATGCCGTCAGCGCCTTTAGCTGTTCGCAGACGCTGATCGAGTAATCTGGCATGGGCTGCATGGGGAACTATCCGCCTGTGCAAATGGGGCGCATCCTAGGGATGCCGCCCCTTTCAAATAAGCTTATCGGCTGAGGCTGAGCGGTTGGCCGGAGGCGGTCGAGCCGTCGAAGCGCGAATCGGCTGTCTTGTAGACCGTGCCGACCGTCGAGCCGTCACGATTCTTCAGGAGAACCTGCTTGCCGGAAACTTCCCACGAGCCCATCGATGTCAGTTCGCCCGCACAACCGCGCGTGCCGCCGCGCGAACCGCTGCCGAGGTTCGTCAGCGTCAGGAACATGTCGCAGCTCGATCCGCCATTGCTGACCTTCCAGCTGCCGACCATCGATTCTTTCGTGACATCCATGGCCGAGGCCGCCATCGCCTGCTGTTGCTGCGGATTGGCGGCGTTCGGCAGGCTCGCCGGAGCGGCCGGAAATTGCGAACCGTTGCCGGCGCCGGCAGGCGGAAGCTGGCTGGATTGTACGGAAGGAACAGGCTGGGCCTGCAGTGGCGGGGCAGAATAACTGTCGTTATTGTATGCCGTGCGCTGGCAACCGGCAAGCGACAGACCAATCGCCGCAGCCGTCACTGCATATCTGAACTGCATCATCACACTCCTAATTGATTGTCCACCGCTGACATCTGCGAAGTAATGTTTAATGATGTCGGAATTATCGTATTTCACTTTGGTTAATCAAGTCGGTACCGCTACAAATTGCCGTAGGCGATAGCTGGACAAGAATCGGGTGGTTTCAAGGCTATCCGCCAGACCTCGCCCAAAATGGATGCAAGCGGCGAATTTCGGCATCCTCTCGGATCCTATCTCGTGTCATCTGGAGGACCACTCCGGCGCTTCGGCAAATCTGCCGAAGCATTTCTTTCGTCCTTCGCGGTAAACGCCGCAGACATGTCGAAAACAGCCGGAACGGCGGGTTAAACCCGCCGCTCGACCATCATCTTCTTGATTTCGGCAATTGCCTTGGCCGGGTTCAGACCCTTCGGGCAGGTCTGGGCGCAGTTCATGATCGTGTGGCAGCGATAGAGGCGGAATGGATCCTCGAGATTGTCGAGGCGCTCGCCCGTGGCTTCGTCTCTGGAGTCGATCAGCCAGCGGTAGGCCTGCAGCAGCACGGCCGGGCCGAGATAGCGGTCGCCGTTCCACCAATAGCTCGGACAGGAGGTCGAGCAGCAGGCGCACAGGATGCACTCGTAAAGGCCGTCGAGCTTCAGGCGGTCTTCATGGCTCTGCTTCCATTCCTTGGCAGGCGGCGGCGATACCGTCTTCAGCCAGGGCTCGATCGAGCGATGCTGCGCGTAGAAATTCGTCAGATCCGGTACGAGATCTTTGACGACAGGCAGATGCGGCAGCGGGTAGATCTTTACCGTGCCCTTGACTTCGTCCAGACCCTTTGTGCAGGCGAGCGTATTGGTTCCATCGATGTTCATCGCGCAGGAGCCGCAAATGCCTTCACGACAGGAGCGGCGCAGCGTCAGCGTCGGATCGATCTTGTTCTTGATGTAGAGCAGACCGTCGAGCACCATCGGGCCGCAATCGTCGATATCGATGTAATAAGTATCGATGCTCGGGTTCAGGCCGTCATCCGGGCTCCAGCGATAGACGCGGAATTTGCGCGTATTCTTGGCTCCGACCGGCTTCGGCCAGACCTTGCCTTCGCGCATCTGAGAGTTCTTGGGGAGAGCGAGTTCAACCATGGTCAGTTCCTCTCAGATCAATACACGCGTGCCTTCGGCTCGATCTTGTGCGGATCGATGCCTTCGGCGATCAGGTCGGTGTGAACGGGACGATAGTCGAGCTTCACGTCGCCTGCATCATTGACCCAGGCAAGCGTATGCTTGCGCCAGTCTTCGTCGTTTCGGCCGGCGAACTTGCCCTCGGTGTAGTCCTCGCGGGCATGCGAGCCACGGCTTTCCTTGCGGGCCTCGGCGCCGTAGATCGTCGTGATGGCGTTGGCCATCAGATTGTGCAGTTCCAGCGTTTCGACGAGGTCGGAATTCCAGATCAGCGAGCGGTCGGTAACCTTGATATCGGACATTTCCGTCCAGATCTCCGAAAGGCGGCGGCAGCCGGATTCCAGCGATTCCTGGGTGCGGAACACGGCGGCGTCTTCCTGCATGGCGCGCTGCATCTTTTCGCGCAGTGCTGCCGTCGGCGTCGAGCCGCTGGCGTGGCGCAGACGATCGAAGCGCTCCATGATCTTGTCGCAGGCCGCGACGTTCACAGGCGGGACCGGACCGACGCGATCGACGACCTGGCCGGCGCGGATGGCGGCGGCGCGGCCGAAGACCACAAGGTCGATCAGCGAGTTGGAGCCAAGACGGTTGGCGCCGTGCACCGAGGCGCAACCGGCTTCGCCGACGGCCATCAGGCCGGGCAGCACCCGCTCGGGATTATTGCTGTCGGCATTCAGCACTTCGCCCCAGTAGTTGGTGGGGATGCCGCCCATGTTGTAGTGAACCGTCGGCAGGACCGGGATCGGCTCGCGGGTCACGTCGACGCCGGCGAAGATGCGGGCGCTCTCGGAAATGCCGGGCAGGCGCTCATGCAGCACGGCCGGATCGAGATGGTCGAGATGCAGGAAGATATGGTCCTTGTTCTTGCCGACGCCACGACCCTCGCGAATTTCCAGTGTCATGCAGCGCGAAACGACGTCGCGCGAGGCAAGGTCCTTCGCGGAGGGAGCATAGCGCTCCATGAAGCGCTCGCCCTCGGAATTGACGAGATAGCCGCCTTCGCCGCGCGCGCCTTCGGTGATCAGGCAGCCCGAACCGTAGATGCCGGTCGGATGGAACTGCACGAATTCCATGTCCTGCAGCGGCAGGCCGGCGCGGGCCACCATGCCGCCGCCGTCGCCGGTGCAGGTATGGGCCGAGGTTGCCGAGAAATAGGCGCGGCCGTAGCCGCCGGTCGCCAGCACCACCATCTTGGCGGCGAAGCGATGGATCGTGCCGTCATCGAGACACCAGGCAACGACGCCGGTGCAGCGGCTGCCATCGTCGGACATGATGAGGTCGAGCGCGAAATACTCGATGAAGAATTCCGCATTGTTGCGCAGCGACTGGCCATAGAGCGTGTGCAGGATGGCGTGGCCGGTACGGTCGGCGGCAGCACAGGTGCGCTGCACCGGCGGTCCGTCGCCGAAATTCTGCATATGGCCGCCGAACGGGCGCTGATAGATCTTGCCCTCTTCGTTGCGCGAGAAGGGCACGCCGTAGTGCTCGAGCTCGTAGACCGCCTTCGGGGCTTCCATGACCATGTACTGCATGGCATCGACGTCGCCGAGCCAGTCGGAGCCCTTGACGGTATCGTAGAGATGCCACTGCCAGCTGTCCGGCGTCATGTTCTGCAGCGAGGCGGCAATGCCGCCCTGGGCTGCGACGGTGTGCGAACGGGTGGGGAAAACCTTGGTAATGCAGGCGGTGCGGAAGCCCTGCTCGGCCATGCCGAGCGTGGCGCGCAGGCCGGCGCCACCGGCGCCGACGACGATCACGTCATAGGAGTGGTCGACATACTTGTAGGCTTTCCCGTTCTGAGCGGGCCCATTCTGAGCAGAAGAGTTCGGTGCCATGATACAATTATCCTACGAACGCGATCTTCAGAATGGCGAAAAGACAGAGCCCCGCCACCACGACCGCAAAGAACGTGTTGAGCATGAGAAGGACGATCTTGCCGAATTCGCCGTGGACATAGTCCTCGATGATGACCTGCATGCCGATCTTCATGTGAATGATGGCGGAGATCACCATCAGGCCGAAGATGACGGCGACGATCGGGTTCGAGATCGCATGCACGACTTCAGCGTAGGGCGCGCCGGCATAGATCATCAGGAAGATGACGAAGAAGAGAAAGAGCGGAACGTTGGCAACGGCGGTCAGGCGCTGACGCCAGAAATGATCGGTTCCTTCCTTGGCGGAACCGAGACCGCGGACTTTGCCCAGAGGAGTGCGCATATCCATGAGAATTATCCTTTAAAGCATGATCCCGAAAGGCATCCGAGCGCTTCCGGGAATGATCATGCCAATCAACCCAGCCGGATGACGGTGCCGATGATCCAGACCAGCGCGGTCAGACAGATCGAAGCGACGAGCGTGAACTTGGCCATCTTCGTCGAGACGGCAGGATCGAAACCATACCCGAGGTCCCAGACGAAATGGCGCAGACCACCGACCATATGGTGCAGCAGCGCCCAGGTGTAGCCGAGCAGGATGATGCGGCCGATGATCGTACCCATGATCCAGTTGACCAGCTCGAAATAGGCCTGGCCCGTCGCGGCGGCGATCAGCCACCACGCAACCAGCACCGTGCCGAAATAGAGCGCGGCGCCGGTGATGCGGTGGACGATCGACATGACCATGGTGGGGATGGGTTTGTAGATTTGCAGATGCGGCGACAGAGGCCGGTTTTGTGTGACGTTCGCCATCAGAACCTCGCGGCGTTACGATACGCTTAGAACCCGGTTATCCGGGGCAACGCGCGCGCAGAGACATGCGGTGTGCGTTGCATCATTGCGACCATTAATCACCCAGACGCCTATCGACAAGCACAATTGATGCCAGCATTGAATTTAATCGATTCGGATCGCTCTGCACTTTAGCGAGCATGCAGAGACCAGCCGCCCAATCCGCGCCATTTACCATTTCGGCAACCCTGGCGTGGACTTCGCCGCGGTCTTGGGGCAATCTGCCGTTAAGATTTCATTAACGAACCGGAGCGGGGCGAATCATGACACCGCATCTTTTCAAGGCGGCAGCGCTCGTTTTGGCGGCAGCAGCCACCCTCTCCTTCGCGCCGGCATCGGCGGGCGACTACCGCCACTGGCATCATCACGATAGCTCCGGCATTGTGCGCCTGCACCAGATTTCTCAGCCGCAGGGTCTCGGGCAGCAGCCGGCAAGGATCGTAATCATGGAACGTCGCGACGCGGCAAACGCTGGCAGCTATGCCGGCACGGCCGATGTCTATCGGGCCGATGGCGGCACCTACGTTATCGGCTACGGCGGCTACGATCCCTACGCGCGGCCCACCGCGCCGCAGCTGAGGCCGAAGGCGAAGGTCATTGATATCCGCTATGCCGGCAATCCCTGCTCCTACGAAGCCGGCGTCTGCGTCATCAGGCACTGACGATTTTCAACTGGCGAGAAATCGCCAGACCGTCGTTTTCTTGATCTCGCTATCCTCTAGCGCCCGCGTCACCGGTACCTGGTAGGTCGCCTGCGCCTCGAGGTGGTCCTTGGGAAGATAGGCTCTGCCGGGATCGCCGACGAGAACCAGCCTCCCCTCACCGGCCAGCTGCCGTACCCAGGGAATGAGGCTCGCGGCAAAATCGCGATCGTAGAAGACATCGCCGGCAAGAATGACGTCCGCATCCACGGCTCGGCCGATGATATCGTCACCGGCGAAATCGAGATCCACGCCATTTTCAGCGGCATTTAGCCGGATCGCCGTGCCCGCCCAGGGATCGATATCGACGGCAAGCACATGGGCGGCACCCGCGCGCTTCGCCGCAATGGCGACAAGCCCGGAACCGCTGGCAAAATCCAGCACGGTTTTGCCAGTCATGGTCTCCGGATGATCGAGGATATAACGCGCCAGACCCTGGCCGCCCGCCCAGGCAAAGGCCCAGAAGGGCGGCGGCAGGCCGATCTCTTCCAGCTCCTCCTCCGTCTTCAGCCAGAGCGCATGCGCCTCGCTTGCAAGATGCAGCCGGATTTCCGGCACATGCGGCGGCGCCATCAGGCTGGTATTGGCGCGGATGAAGCTTTCCGGATCGGTTTTCAACGGGTTCCTCGCGCCTACTCAGACCGGCGGGTTGTCCAAACCGCCCATGCGGCAGACTTCGAGCCATTCCTCATCGGTCACCGGCTGTACGGAGAGCCGCATGGAGGTGACGAGCGCCATCTGCGAAAGCTTCGGATTGGCCTTGATATCCTTCAAGGAGACAAATTTCGGCATGTCTCGGACGGCGCGGATATCAACGCATTCCCAGCGCGGATCGTCCTTGGCGGTCGAATCCGGATGCGCCAGCGCGCAAACCTCGACGATGCCGACGACCTCCAGCCCATCATTGGAGTGATAGAAGAAGCCCTTGTCGCCGATCTGCATGGCCCGCATGTTGTTGCGGGCGAGATAGTTGCGCACGCCGGTCCATTCGGTTCCCTTCGCCCCCGCGTCCTTCTGCTGCTGCCAGGACCAGGAGGACGGCTCGGATTTATAAAGCCAGTGCGCCATCTCTCATGCCTCCGGATTGTTGAAGACCCAGTTGAACGGCTTGATCTCGACGCTCTCGAACAGGCCGGCCTTCGTATAGGGATCGGCATCGGCAATCACCTTCGCCGCCTCGATGCTCTCGGCATTGACGACCACGAGACTGCCGTTCGGCTTGCCTTCGGCATCCAGGAAAGGCCCCGCCATCTTCAGCGTCCCCTCGGCATTGAGCTTGTTCAGATGCTCCAGATGCGCCGGACGCGTCTCCATGCGAACATTCAGATGGCCGGGCTTGTCCTTGCAGACAAAGGCAAACAGCATTGTTTGGCTCCTTTAGATATCCAGAAATTATTCCGTGGTGATCGGCCGTGTCATCAATTGCCCGATGGCTGTGGCTATGTCGAGCTTGCCGTCGATGATGGCGGAAACCGCGTCTGTGATCGGCATGTCGACGCCGAGTTCGTGGGCAAGCCGCGCGGCGATGGAGGCCGCATAGGCGCCTTCGACCAAGGTGCCATGTGTCGGATCGGCTGCTTCGCCCTCGCCAAGCGCGATGCCGAATCGCAGGTTGCGGGATTGATGGCTGGTGGCCGTCAGCACGAGGTCGCCAAGGCCCGAAAGCCCGCGCACCGTCTCAGCCTTGCCGCCCTTGGCCGCGACAAAGCGCGACATCTCGGCGAGGCCGCGGCTGATGAGCGCCGCGCGCGCGGAATCGCCGATGCCCCGTCCCTCGACGATGCCGCAGGCGATGGCGAGAACATTTTTCAGCGCGCCGCCGAGCTGTACGCCGATGCGATCATCCGATGCATAAAGACGGAAGGTCGGTCCGGAAATCGTCTGGGCGAGCCTTTCGGCCACGGCGATGTCGGCAGCGGCAATCGCCATGGCCGTCGGCAGGCCCTTGGCGATGTCGGAGGCAAAGCCAGGCCCGGAGAGAACGGCGATGGCATGCTGCGGCAATTCCCGCTCCAGCATGTCGGTCAGGAGATCGCCGGAGATCTTGTCGATGCCCTTGGCGCAGGTGACGACGACGGCATCCTTGGCGAGATAGGGGCCATACTGGCGGGCGGCATCGGCCTGCGCCTGCGAGGGCATCGCGAAAAGAACGATGCCGGCGCTGGAAACGGCATCCGCCTCGGCCGAGAACCGCAGCGAATCCGGAAGCTCGATCCCGGGCAGGACGGCATCATGCATGCGATCGGCGGCAAGATCCGCCATCAGCCCGGCTTTCCGCCCGACGAGCGTCACGTCGCTGCGGCCGGTCAGCGCGATGACGGTTGCGAGCGCGGTGCCGAAAGCGCCCGCGCCGATGACTGCGATCTGCTCGTTGCCGCTCATGCCTTTGCTCCTCGTTTGCCATGTCCAAGCAGAGTTGCCGCCTTCTGATCCAGCGGCCAGCGCGAACGCGGCTGCACATCGAGATCGTCAGGGGCCGCCCCCGTCGCCATGCGTTCCAATCCCGCCCAGGCGATCATGACCGCATTGTCCGTACACAATCTCAATGGCGGCGCGATGAAGCGGAAACCGTTGGCATCGCAAAGCTCCTGCAGGGTGCGGCGCAGCTCGAGATTGGCGGCAACGCCGCCTGCCACGACAAGCGACGGCTTTTCCGCCGTCTTCGGAAATTCCGTCTTGAAGCGCTGCAGGCCGCGGCCGATCCGGTCCTTCAGCGTGCGCGAAATCGCCTTTTGGAAGGAGGCGCAGACATCGGCGATATCTTGCTCCGTGACCGGCGCGATCGCCGTCGCCGCCTGCCGCACGGCCGTTTTCAGGCCGGAAAAGGAAAAATCGAGGCGCGCTTCGCCGACAAGCGGGCGCGGAAGATCGAAGCGATCCGGATTGCCGTTCCTGGCGGCTGCCTCCACCGCCGGACCGCCGGGATAGGGCAATCCCAATAGCTTGGCCGTCTTGTCGAAGGCTTCGCCGAGCGCATCGTCGATCGTCGTGCCCCAGCGTTCGTAGTCGCCGACGCCGCGCACCAGGATCAGCTGGGTATGCCCGCCGGAAACGAGCAGCATGAGATAAGGAAAAGCGAGCCCGTCGGTCAGCCGCGCCGTCAGGGCATGGCCTTCCAGGTGGTTGATGGCGTATAATGGCTTGCCTGTCGCCCGCGAGATCGCCTTGCCGGTCATCAACCCGACAAGCAGCCCGCCGATGAGGCCGGGGCCGGAGGTGGCGGCAATGGCATCGACGTCTGAGAGCGACACATTGGCGCGTTTCAATGCTTCGTCGATCAGCGTATCGAGCGCCTCGACATGCGCCCGCGCGGCGATTTCCGGCACGACGCCGCCATAGGCGCTATGCTCGTCCAACTGGCTGAGGACGACATCGGAACAGACCGTGGGCGTGCCGTCATCCCGGCGCTCGACAATGGCCGCGGCGGTTTCGTCGCAGCTTGTTTCGATGCCGAGAATGCGAAGAACGGGCGCCATGGAGATTGTTCGTTGCCTACAGGTCGATTGCGATAAAGCGGAAATATGGTTACGGGAACTGTCGGTAACAACGGATCAAAGCGGATGCAAACAAAACCTTTCCGGATCGGCACGCGCGGCAGCCCGCTGGCGCTTGCCCAGGCGCGAGAAGCGCGCGACCGCCTGATGGCGGCCCATAGCCTTCCGGAGGAGATGTTCGAAATCGTCGTTCTCAGCACCAAGGGCGATCGCATCACCGACCGCTCGCTAGCCGCAATCGGCGGCAAGGGCCTGTTCACGGAAGAACTGGAAGAAAAGCTGATCTCGGGCGAGCTCGATTTCGCCGTGCACTCCGCCAAGGACATGGCGACGAAGCTGCCGCAGGGACTGGCACTGACGGCCTACCTGCCGCGCGAGGACATTCGCGATTCCGTCATCGGCCGCACCGCGCCGAAACTGATCGAGCTGCCACATGGCGCAATCGTCGGCTCGGCGTCGCTGCGCCGCCAGGCGCTGATCCGCCGCCTGCGCCCGGATATCAACGTCATTACCTTTCGCGGCTCGGTCCAGACCCGGCTCCGCAAGCTGGAAGAAGGGCAGGCCGACGCGACCTTGCTGGCGCTCGCCGGCCTGAAGCGGCTCGGCATGGTCGAGGTCATTACGGATATTCTCGACCCCGATGAATTTCCGCCGGCACCCGCGCAAGGCGCGATCGGCATCGAGAGCCGGATCGACGACAGCAGGATGAACGACCTGCTCGCCGCCGTGAATGACGCGGCGACCTTCGACGCGGTATCCTGCGAGCGCGCCTTCCTCGCAGCGCTTGACGGCTCCTGCCGCACACCAATAGCCGGCTACGCAATTTGCGAAGGCGATCATCTGCGCTTCTTCGGCATGATCCTCACCCCGGATGGCGAGCAGGTACACACGACCACCATCGAAGGCCACCGGCGCGATGCCGAGGCACTCGGCGTCAACGCCGGCCAGGCGATTCGCGCCGAGGCCGGCAGCACTTTCTTCGAAGACTGGACCTGACGAAAGATGCGCGTGGTCGTCACCCGCCCTCAGCATTCGGGTGAACGCACCATGCGGCGACTGGCGCGGATGGGCCACGAGGCTTTCCTGCTGCCGCTCGCCGAACCTGTCCATTACATCGAGGAAGCAGGGCCGGCGCTGCTGAGCACCCAAGGCGCCATCGCCGTCACCAGCGCCGAGGCAATCCGGGCGCTTGCATCATTGGGCTCCGATCTGGCGCCGCATCTTGGTCGTACCCTCTTTGCTGTGGGAAAGGCGACAGCCAAAGAGGCGGCCGATCTCGGCTTCGGCAATATCGCCATGTCGGAAGGTGGCGGCGCCGAGCTTGCCGCCTTGATATCAGGCCATCCGGCCAGCCTTGGCGGGAACCCCCTTCTCTATCTGGCCGGCTCCCCTCGGGCGCCCGGTTTCGAAGCGGGGCTGATGGAGCTGCAAGTGCCGTTCTTCATCGTGGAATGCTATCGGATGCGAGACATTGCTCCGGACAATGCCGTTCTTCGCCGACTTTTTACAGACGCCCGCGCCGATGCCGTGCTGCTTTACTCCTATCAAACAGCGCAGCGCTTTTTCAGCCTGCCCTTCATCCAGGAAAATCCGGAAGCCTTTACCGAAACGCGGTTCCTCTGCCTGAGCGAGGCCATCGCCGAGGCGATTCCGGCGCGGATGCATTCTCGCACCGATATCGCCGACATGCCGAACGAAGACCGACTTCTGGCGCTTCTGATCCATGAGTAACGCCGCAATTTTGATCTAAGGTCTTTCCATAATCGTCTTGTCTGTCTAACTTCGTTGCAGCGCATGATAAAGAGGACCTCATGGTATCGCGAAAACCGCCTAACCATTCGAAGCCCAACGACGAACCGGTCACGATCGACCTGGAAGCCGAAAAAACAGCGCAGGACGCAGCTCCAGAAGACGTGACGGAGCGCAGTCACGACGAATTCGGCTCCTCCTCCGCCAATGAAGTGGAAATGCCGCTCGAAACGGACAAGGAGCCGCTGCGCGAGGAGTTTCAGGAGTCTATCTTCGCGTCTGCCCCCGAAGAACGGCAAACGACGACACAGCAGGCAGACCCTGAGCCTCCCCATGCCGAGCGGCCACAGCAGCAGCCCCGCGAAGGCTCGACCTCGGGCCTCATCGCGGCCGGCATCGTCGGCGGCTTGATTGCCCTCATCTGTGCCGGCGCGTTGCAATATGCCGGTCTTTTGCCGGGCGGACGCGCCGCGAAGGATAGTTCCGCCGATGTAGCCGCACTGAATGCGGAGATCGACGGCCTCAAGCAGAGCATCGCCAATCTCGCGGCCGTGCCGGCGGCCAAGCCCGACGAGGCGCTTACGGCCCGCGTCGCAGCGCTTGAGACGAGCGCCGCCAACGGCACTTCGACGGGCGGATCCGGCGGAGCCGCAAGCGCGGCGTCGGATCAGAAGATCGCCTCGCTGACCGGTGAAGTCGAGCAGCTGAAGGCGGACCTCGGCAAGGCGACCCAGAGCCAGGCCACTTCCGATGCTGAAGTCAGCAAGCGTCTCGACGACGCCGAAAAGAAGCTGAGCGGACCGAGCCAGGAAAGCGCCGTTGCCCGCGCCATTGCCGCGGCTGCCTTGAAGGCGGCGATCGACCGCGGCGGCCCCTTCCAGCCCGAGCTCGACACTTTCGCCAACGTCGCGCCGGACGATCCAGCCGTTGCCGATCTCAAGAACTTCGCCCAGACAGGCGTTCCCTCCCGCGCCGACTTGATCCGCCAGGTTTCCGATGTTGCAACCGCAATCGTCGCGACGGCGCAGACGGACGATCCCAACCAGAGCTGGAGCAGCCGCCTGATGTCGGGCGCCAAATCGCTGGTCCAGGTCCGTCCTGTCGGCAACGTCCCCGGCGACAGCATCGATGCCATCGCCGCCCGCTTCGAGGACAAGGTCAGGAATGGCGATCTGCCGGGAGCTGTCACCGAGTGGAACGGCCTGCCCGATGCGGCCAAATCGGCTTCGGCCGCCTTCAAGCAATCGCTGGAGGCCCGCATCCGCGTCGAGGATCTGGTGAGCGACGCCTTGTCGAAGGCGATCGCCAATACCGGGAAACAGAACTAAGGACGGAGCGCGGCAATGATCAGACTGCTTATCTTCGCCATTCTCGTCCTGGCTCTCGGCTATGGTTTTTCCTGGCTGGCGGATCGTCCCGGCGATCTGTCGCTGGTGTGGGGAGGCCAGCTTTACCAGACCAAACTGATCGTCGCCGCCGCAATCCTGATTGCGCTCGTCGCGGCCGTCATGATCCTTTGGTGGTTCGTGCGGCTGATCTGGACCTCGCCTCACTCGGTCACCCGCTATTTCCGCGCCCGCAAGCGGGATCGCGGCTATCAGGCATTGTCCACCGGCCTGATCGCCGCCGGCGCCGGCAATTCGCTGCTGGCCCGCAAGATGGCGGCGCGCACCCGCGGCCTCATTCGTGCCGATCAGGAGCCGCTCATCAACCTGCTTGAAGCGCAGGCGGCCTTGATCGAAGGCAAGCATGACGAAGCCCGCCAGAAATTCGAGCTGATGGCCAATGACCCCGAAACGCGCGAGCTCGGATTGCGCGGTCTTTATCTCGAAGCCAAGCGCCTCGGCGCGCATGAGGCGGCGCGGCAATATGCCGAGAAGGCGGCCGACCAGGCGCCCTACCTGCCTTGGGCGGCGCAGGCGACGCTGGAATATCGCAGCCAGGCCGGCCGCTGGGACGATGCCGTCAAGCTGCTGGACCAGCAGAAGGCTGCCCATGTCGTCGACAAGGCCACGGCCAACCGGCAACGCGCCGTGCTCCTGACGGCACGCGCCAACGACAGGCTGGAGAGTGATCCCGCCGGCGCTCGCGACGATGCGCTGGCGGCGCTGAAGCTCGTGGACGATTTCGTGCCCGCGGCACTGATCGCGGCCAAGGCGCTCTTCCGCGAAGACAAGGTGCGCAAGGCCGCCTCCACCCTCGAGCAGGTCTGGAAGGCGCATCCGCATCCCGAGATCGGCAGGGCCTATGTGCGTGCCCGCAGCGGCGATTCCGTCCTCGACCGCCTGAAGCGCGCCGAACGGCTGGAAGCCATTCGCCCGAACAATGTCGAAGCGCTGCTGTTGACGGCGAAGGCGGCGATGGACGCTGGCGATTTCGGCAAGGCCCGCGCCAAGGCCGAAGCCGCCGCGCGGATCGATACGCGCGAAGGCGCCTTCCTGCTCCTCGCCGACATCGAGGAAGCCGAAACCGGCGATCAGGGCCGTATCCGGCACTGGATGGCGCAGGCGTTGCGCGCGCCGCGCGATCCGGCCTGGGTTGCCGACGGTTTCGTATCGGAAAAGTGGCTGCCATTGTCGCCGGTCACGGGCCGTCTCGATGCTTTCGAGTGGAAGGCGCCCTTCGGCCAGATCGAAGGCCCGGTGGAAGAGGGCTCAACCGTTTCGGTCGATGCGGCACTGAAGTCGCTCCCGCCGGTACGCGAGGCCGCCTCCGCAACCGTGGCGGAGAAGCCAAGTTCACCGAAAGTTGCATCGCCGGCGCACGATACTTATGTCATGGAATTGGAGCCCGCCGTGGCGAAGCCCGCATCGAGCGCACCCGGAGCAGAACCGCAGCCGACGCAGCAGGATGCGGAACCCCGGCCTTTCTTCGGCGGCGCGCCGGACGATCCGGGCGTCAAGGATCACAAACTTGAACCGGAACCCAAGACACGGCTCAAGTTATTTTAGGAGCAATTCCAGCAAAAGTGCGCAGCGGTTTTGCGTCCGGAATTGCGTGAAGACAAAAAGATGGAGCATGGTGACCCAAGCACCTTGCTCGGCTTGTTTTGAGAACGGAAACGCATGTTCGAACGCTTTCAGGAATTCCTTCATAACCTGACCCAGGACAACCCCAGATCCGGCTTTGCACCCGACGACCCGCGCGTTGCGGTGGCGGCGCTGTGCATCCAGGTCATGGAGGCGGACGGCAAGATCGAGAACAGCGAGAAGAAAAGGCTGCGCAAGCTCCTGAAGGACCAATATGGTCTCGACGGCCGCCAGCTCGAAGCGCTGATCGCCGCCGGCCAGGAAGCCGAAAGCGAGGCCGTCGATTATTATCGCTTTACCTCGGACCTGAAGCGCCATCTCGACGGCGCCCAACGGCTGGAACTGCTCGGCATACTCTGGGATATCGTCTATGCCGATGGCGAGCGCAGCGAGATGGAAGACCATGCGATCTGGCGCATCGCCGACCTGATGGGCATTTCCGACCGCGAACGCATCATGAAGCGACAGGAAGCAGCCTCACGCGCACCCGGTTCCAGGGTAGAGACAGGCAATGATGATTGAAGCGCCGAAGAGCGCGGGCCGCCCGATACTGATCGTCCTGCATCAGGAGCGCTCCAGCCCCGGCCGCGTGGGCCAGATGCTGCTGCAAAAAGGCTATGATCTCGATATCCGCCGCCCGGTCCTTGGCGATCCCCTGCCTTCGACGCTCGCGGCCCACGCCGGCGCCGTGGTCTTCGGTGGCCCGATGAGCGCCAACGACCCGGACGAGTTCATCAAGACCGAGACCGACTGGCTGAAGATCCCCCTCAAGGAAAACCGCCCCTATCTCGGCATCTGCCTCGGGGCGCAGCTGCTCGCCCGCCATCTCGGCGCCAAGGTGAAGGGCCGCGACGACGGCAAGACGGAGATCGGCTGGTATGCATTGCAGCCGACCGAAAAGGGCCGGCTGCTGATGCGCTGGCCGCAGATGGTCTATCATTTCCATCGCGAAGGCTTCGAGCTGCCGCACGGCGCCGACCTGCTGGCAACGGCGGAGACCTATCCCAACCAAGCCTATCGCTACGGCGCCAATGCCTGGGGCCTGCAATTCCATGCCGAGCTTACCCGCGCCATGATGCAGCGCTGGGTCGTGCATGGCGAACATCGCTTCTGCATGCCGAACGCCCAGCAGGGCCGCGAGCATCTGGAAGGCCGCATGATCTTCGATGCCGCGCTCAAGGCCTGGCTATCGGAATTCCTTGACCTCGTCTTCGAGGGCAAACAGGCGATGGCCGCCTGACACGCTCGACGCCTCAATCAGGTGTATGATCGAATTGATCGATCGCGTGGCGAACCGCCCTTGCATACCGTTCCAGCTTTTCCGTATCCGCCATGAGAGCGTCCCTCACGCCTCTCGGGATCTCGATCTGCACGCCGGCATGACGCTTGCCGCGATTGCAGATATTGCCGACGGACGTTCCGGCGAGTGCCTCCCCTCTTGCTCTTACGGCCGCCGCAAAACCATTCCGGCATAAGGCCTCCACAATCCGGTCGCGCAACGAGAGGCCGAGGCCGCCGATCCAGCTCGTCTCCGGATCGTCCCGATCCGTCCGGCCATGAATGGCGACGACGACCGATGATTTGGCCACCAGGCTGTTGGCCACCGGCTCGTCGAAGTTGTCGGAGGTGATGTGCAGCTCGTGATGGAGCCTCGCCGGGTCGAGCCCTTCGAAACAATAGAGGGAAAAGCGATCGCGCGCGATCGCCAGCGCGACGTCCGACGTGGCGGGCTCTATGAAGCCGCCATGCGGAGTGATGATAGCGACATTCGACGATCGATCCTCGATGCGGATGCGATAGTCGATGCCCTCAGTCTCATGCTCGCAAAGCGCCGAAAACGAACCATATCGATCCGGCTGCCTTGTCATAGCGCTCCTCAAACCGGCTGCGGCTCGCGCTCGCGGTCGGGGGCATTGAGACTATCGATCTGGCGAAGCTGCGGGAAGCCTGTAGCCCAGAGGACGGCAACCGCAAGCGTGCCGATGCCGCCGATGACGACGGCGGGGATCGCGCCGAAATAGTGCGCCATGGTGCCGGCGCGGAATTCGCCGAGCTCGTTCGATGCGCCCACGAAGACCATGTTGACGGCATTGACGCGGCCACGGACATGATCGGGCGTCCAGAGCGTGATCAGCGTTTCGCGCACATAGACGGAGATCAGATCGGACGCGCCCATGACGGCAAGAGCTGTTATCGACAGCCATGGCGTATGCGAGATGCCGAAGACCAGCGTGCCCACACCGAACATGGCGACGCCGGCAAACATATAGAGGCCGGCGCGATGCCGGATGGGATAGGTCGCCAGAAACAGGCCCATGGCGATCGCGCCGAAGCTCGGCGCCGCGCGCAAGAGGCCGAGCCCCCAGGGTCCGAGCGTCAGGATATCACGCGCATAGATCGGCATCAGCGCCACGGCGCCGCCGAGCAGCACTGCGAAGAGATCGAGCGAGACTGCGCCAAGCACCACTTTTTCCGACCAGATGAAGCGGAACCCGGCAAGGATCTCGTTCATGCTTTTCGACTGATGCGCCGCACGCTGCTGCGGCTTCGGGATGAGGTAGGTCAAGATCGAGCCGGCGGCCAGGAAGATCACGGCGACCGTATAGGATGCGCCGGCGCTGAAGCCATAGAGCAGGCCGCCAGCGACGGGACCGAGAATGGCCGCCGCATCCCAGGACATCGAATTCCATGTCACCGCATTCGACAGATCCTGCGGCGGAATGAGATTGGGAGCGAGCGACTGCATTGCCGGCGTCATGAAGGCGCGCTCGACGCCGAAGACGGCGAGGATCATGAAGACGGGCAGAGGTGCAAAGGTGCCGGTGACGGTCAGGAAGAGCAGCGCTACCGTGCAAAGCATGCCGGCGAAGATGCAGATCGCGGCGACCCTGCGCCTGTTGTAGCGGTCAGCCACAGTGCCGGTGACAAGGATCAGGAGCAGGGAGGGAAGGAACTGCACAAGGCCGATCAGGCCGAGATAAATCGGGTTGCCGGTGTGGTCGTACATCTGCCAGCCGACCGAAACACTGACTATCTGGGTGGCGAAGGCCGTCAGAAACCGCGCGAAGAAGAAATAGGTATAGGCGATGTGCCTGAAGGCGGCAAACCGGTCTCCGCTGGCGGCAAACGACATGGGACGAGACTTTCCGACGCGAAGGCCAGCGCAAACGCCCGCACCGGCCTTTTAAACATGATTCAACATGCTTCGGAGCATGGGACTTGCCCGTTTAGTCGCCAATGTCTACATGTCTGTCAACCGCGAAATGGAGACAAACATGCTCGCCTTATTTCAAACCATTGATCTGGCTTTGAATCTTTATACCTGGGTACTGATCGCCAGCGCCATCTTTTCCTGGCTCCATGCTTTTAACGTTATCAATTCGAGCAATCAGTTCGTCAATTCCGTCGGTAGCTTCCTTTATGCGGTCACCGAGCCGGCATTGCGCCCGATCCGCCGCATCCTGCCCGATCTCGGCGGCATCGATATCTCGCCAGTGATCCTGCTTCTCCTCATCTTCTTCATCCGCTCGCTGATGTGGAATTCGATCGTTCCGCTGTTCCTGCGGTGAACGAGCCCTGGCAGGCGTCTTCGGATCACCTGCGACTGTCAATCCGGCTCACGCCCAACGGTGGGCGTGATGCGATCGACGGGGTGGAGACCGGCAGCGACGGCGAAAGCTATCTGAAGGCGCGCGTCTCCGCCGTGCCGGAAAAGGGCAAGGCCAACAAGGCGCTCATCGCGCTGCTGGCCAAGAGGCTAGGCATCCCCAAATCATCGCTCAGTCTGATCAGCGGCGACACCGCACGTAAAAAAATCCTCCGGATCGAGGGCGAACCGGAGGATTTGATAGAAAGGCTTTGCGCCGTAACCGAAGGCCGCTGATCAGGCCTTGGTGTTCTTGGCGCGTTCGATCGCTTCGAGAATGAGCTCGCCGGCTTCCTTCGAGCCCTTCCAGCCGAAGATCTTGACCCACTTGCCGGGCTCGAGATCCTTGTAGTGCTCGAAGAAATGCTCGATCTGCTTCACCGTGATCTCGGGCAGGTCGGTATATTCCTTGACCTTGTCATAGCGCATCGTCAGCTTCGGCGAGGGAACGGCGATGATCTTCTCGTCCTTGCCGGAATTGTCTTCCATCATCAGCACGCCGATCGGGCGGACATTGATGACGCAGCCCGGCACCAGCGGGCGGGTGTTGGCGATCAGAACGTCGATCGGGTCGCCGTCGTCGGAGAGCGTGTGCGGAACGAAGCCGTAATTGCCCGGATAGGTCATCGGCGTGTAGAGGAAACGGTCGACGACCAGCGTGCCGGCCTCCTTGTCCATTTCATACTTGATCGGATGACCGCCGACCGGCACTTCAACGATGACGTTGACGTCTTCGGGCGGGTTCTTGCCAATGGAAATCGCGTCGATACGCATACTTGTCCCCTAATAAGGATGGTTGCCGCCAGCCAAATAATAGGATTCATCCCGCAACGCAACAACGCATCGGGAAACAGGCGGATTTACTGCATAATTCCTTAAATCGGAATCGATCTAACGATAAAATTATGCAGAAAATTTAAAGCTCTGCAGCGACCTTTTGCGCGTCATATATGACGCACGGCGTTGTAGGTGCCGCTCAGGGCCAGACGAAGCCGATCTTTCGCAGCTGCCTGTGATCGAAGGTTTCGATGCCCTCGCAGAAATCCGCGCCGCCCTGCCCGCGATAGAAGCGGTAGGCATTTTCATTTTCCTCGAGGCACCAGACGACCAACCCCTTGCAGCCAAGAGACTTCAACAGCCGGCGCGCCTCGCCGAACAGCATGCGCCCCAGGCCCAGCCCCTGATATTGCGGGCGCAGGTAGAGTTCGTAGATTTCGCCCTCCTGCGGCAGCGCGCGGGCACGGTTGAGGCCGAGCGTGGCATAGCCCGCGATCTCGCCGGCAACGTCCAGAACCAAGAGCGTTGCCGGACCGCTGGTCGCCTTGCGCCACCAGTTTTCGCCGCGGCGCTCGATCATCTGGCCGAGGGCGCGATGCGGAATGATGCCGGCATAGGTGTACTGCCACGACTGGCGGTGCACCTCCGAAATGGCTCGGGCATCATGGGGTTCTGCCCGCCGAACATCAATCGACAACGTCTTCATAACGTCTACTCTGGTCTTGCGAGCCCGAATTAACCATCCTCATTCATAAAGACGGCAGACTTGCCCACAGGCTTTATCCGTGGATCATCAATAAAAATTAACGACTTTTTAACCTATACAGCAAGAGCCCGGAATCGAACACACAAAATAAAACCCCGGCACAATGGCCGGGGTCTGATGGTTCGAAGAAGTTCAGGCTTTGCCGTTATGCGGTACGTGCCTTTTCGAAGCGCTTACGCTCGTTCGGGTCGAGGTACATCTTGCGCAGGCGAATAGACTTCGGCGTGACTTCCATCAGCTCGTCGTCCTGGATCCAGGAAAGCGCGCGGTCGAGCGTCATGCGGATCGGCGGCGTCAGCTTCACGGCTTCATCCTTGCCGGCGGCGCGGATGTTGGTCAGCTGCTTGCCCTTGAGCACGTTGACTTCGAGGTCGTTGTCGCGGGAATGAATGCCGATGATCATGCCGGCATAGACCTTTTCACCCGGTTCGATGATCATCGGACCGCGGTCTTCCAGGTTGAACATCGCGTAGGCGACGGCTTCGCCGGAGGCGTTGGAGAGCAGGACGCCGTTGGTGCGGCCGCCGATCGCGCCCTTGAAGGGCTGATAATCATGGAACAGACGGTTCATGATGGCGGTGCCGCGCGTATCAGTCAGCAGTTCCGACTGATAGCCGATGAGACCGCGGGTCGGCGCAAAGAATTTCAGGCGCAGGCGATTGCCGCCGGACGGACGAAGCTCGACCATTTCGGCCTTGCGCTCGGACATCTTCTGCACGACGACACCGGAATGTTCTTCATCGACGTCGATGACGACTTCTTCGATCGGCTCCAGCATCTGGCCGGTGGCTTCGTCCTTGTGCATGACGACGCGCGGACGCGATACGGCAAGCTCGAAGCCTTCGCGGCGCATGGTTTCGATCAGGACTGCGAGCTGCAATTCGCCACGGCCGGAGACGTAGAACGAGTCCTTGCCTTCGGCTTCTTCGATCTTCAGCGCGACGTTGCCTTCGGCTTCCTTGAACAGGCGGTCGCGGATGACGCGCGAGGTAACCTTGTCGCCTTCGGTGCCGGCCAGCGGGCTGTCGTTAACGATAAAGGACATGGTGACGGTCGGCGGATCGATCGGCTGGGCGTGCAGCGCACCGGTGACGGACGGATCGCAGAACGTGTCGGCGACCGTGCCCTTGGACAGGCCGGCGATGGCGACGATATCGCCTGCATGGGCTTCCTCGATGGGCGTGCGCTCGATGCCGCGGAAGGCGAGGATCTTGGAAATGCGGCCGGTTTCGATCTGCTTGCCGTCCTGGCCCAGAACCTTGACGGCCTGGTTCGGCTTGATCGAACCGGAATGAATGCGGCCAGTAATGAGGCGGCCGAGGAACGGGTTGGCTTCGAGAAGCGTGCCGATCATGCGGAATGCGCCGTCTTCTTCGCCGACACTCGGCTCCGGCACATGCTTCAGCACGAGATCGAGAAGCGGGCCAAGGCCATCTTCAACTGGGCCTTCCGGTGAATAGTTCATCCAGCCGGCGCGGCCCGAGCCGTAAAGGATCGGAAAATCGAGCTGCTCGTCGGTGGCGTCGAGCGCTGCGAACAGATCGAAGACTTCGTTGATGACTTCTTCGTGGCGAGCGTCCGGACGGTCGATCTTGTTGATCGCGACGATCGGGCGAAGGCCGACCTTCAGCGCCTTGCCGACGACGAACTTGGTCTGCGGCATCGGGCCTTCCGAGGAATCGACCAGCACGATGGCGCCATCGACCATCGAAAGGATACGCTCGACTTCACCGCCGAAGTCGGCGTGGCCGGGCGTGTCGACGATGTTGATGCGCGTGCCCTTCCAGACGACCGAAGTCGCCTTGGCGAGGATGGTGATGCCGCGCTCTTTTTCCAGATCGTTCGAATCCATCATGCGCTCAACGGTGCGCTGGTTCTCGCGGAAGGAACCGGACTGCTTCAGAAGCTCGTCAACGAGGGTGGTTTTCCCATGGTCAACGTGCGCGATGATCGCGATGTTGCGAAGTGCCATATGTCTTAATCTCTGAGGCTGGGGCGCAGTGTCTACTAAACACGCCAATTGCATTTGGCGCGCTCATAGCCTTTTTTTCGCGATTGCGAAAGGGGGGAGGCGCGAAAGGGGCTGAAAGCTTGCCCTTGCGCCCCAGGAATACATCAATCTCGTGCTGGCCGACAGCAAAGCCTCCGCTCCGCCATGCCGCCAAGATAAGCTGCACGCAGCGCCTTAGCCGGGATTTTTGCGACTCCGTCAGGCAGCCCGTTTCAGCAGCCATGCATCGTGATTCACCAGGAAGGCCTTGAGGCGATCGGGGTAGTCCTGCGTCACCGCATCCCGCACGCTTTGCCGCAAAGCCAGTTCCGCGCGCCATGCCATAACACGCGGCAGCGCATCGAATATTCCCGTCGGTGTGATGGCATCGAACACTTCGAAATAACGAAAGATGGCGGCGAAGACCGCATCGACCAGGCTGAACGCCTTACCGGCGAAAAACGGCCCGTCGCTCAGCTCGGCATCGACGCGACCGAACTTCTCGATGAGCGCCTTGCGCTTGGCCTCATAGGCTCCCTCGTCCTTCGCGGTCTCGAACCCCCACAAGTCCGAAAGGATCGAGGAGCCGAACTCGATCCAGCCGCGATGGCGGGCACGTGCCAGCGGATCGGCTGGGTGGAGCCGAGCGCCAGACTGGGTTTCCTCGAGATATTCGCAGATCACTGCGCTTTCGAACAATACCGTTTCTGACCCGTCGCCCTGCCGCACGATCAGAAGGGGCACCTTGCCGAGCGGAGAAATGGCAAGAAACCAGTCGGGCTTTGCCGACAGATCGACATAGCAGATCTCAAATGGCACGGACTTTTCGGCAAGTGTGATGGCCGCCCGCTGGACGTAGGGGCAAAGGTAATGGCTGACGAGGATCAGCTTTGCGTCGGACATGGTCAAATCTCCTAGACTACATTTCATGTAGATGTAATTGCATCTATATCCGGACTTGCCACGGTCGTCAATATAGATGTAATTGCATCAATGTCCGATTATTCAGATGCCACCCCCGTAAAGCCCTCCCCTGCCATCACGCGAGCATGGGTGCACCTCATGCGTGCCCAGCAAATCACTCTCGCGGCAATCGAGCAGGATTTGAAGGCGGCCGACCTGCCGCCGCTTGGCTGGTATGACGTGCTGCTGGAGCTGGCGCGGGCCACGGACGGTAGATTGCGGCCCTATGAGATCGAGGAGCGCACGCTGCTTGCCCAGCATAACCTGTCCCGCCTTCTCGACCGGATGGAAAAGGCTGGCTTTGTTCACCGCGAGGTATTTTCCGAGGACGGACGAGGCCGGTGGGTGGTTATCACCGAGGCGGGGAGTGCGATGCGGAACGGCATATGGACCGTTTATGCCTCGGCGCTCCAACGCCACCTCGGCGATAAGCTGGACGACGCCCAAGCCGGTCAACTGGCCGAGCTGTTAGCTGCGCTTTCGCGCAAATCCTGATCCGCAATGCAAAATCGCTCCAAACCAAGCACGGTCACACAAATCGGTCGCGAAAGTTGACCTTCCGCGACTGACCTTGCGACAGGCCGAAGGTGGAGAATCAGGCCGCCAGCCCCTTCTTCTTCAGCATCGCATCCGCACTAGGCAGCTTGCCGCGAAAGGCCTTATAGGCATCTTCCGGGTCGATCGAGCCACCGACGGAATAGATGTTGCCCTTCAGTTTTGCAGCCATATCCGGATTGAAGGCATCGCCGGTTTCCTCGAAAGCAGCGAAGGCATCGGCATCGAGCACTTCCGACCACATGTAGGAATAATAGCCCGCCGAATAGCCGTCGCCGGAAAACACATGTTGGAAGTGCGGCGTCGCATGGCGCATGACGATCGATTTCGGCATGCCGATCTCGGCAAGCACTTCCCCCTGCACCGTCATCGGATTCTCGACCACGCCGCGGGTATGGAAGGCCATGTCGACCAGAGCCGAGGAGGTGAACTCGACGGTGTTGAAGCCGGCATTGAAGGTGCGGGCCGCCAGCACCTTGTCGAGCAGCGCTTGTGGGATCGGCGCGCCGGTCTCGTAGTGGACGGCGTATTCCTTGAGGATGGCAGGCACCGTCAGCCAGTGCTCGTAGAGCTGCGACGGCAGTTCGACGAAATCGCGGGAAACGCCGGTGCCCGATACCGAGGGATAGGTGACATTGGAGAGCATTCCGTGCAGCGCATGCCCGAATTCGTGGAACAGCGTGCGCGCGTCGTCGAGCGACAACAGTGCCGGCTTGCCCTCCGCCGGCTTGGCGAAATTGCAGACATTATAGATGATCGGCAGCTCGCCGACCTGGCCGTTCTTCAGCGGCAGCTTATGCTGCGACTGGAACGAACTCATCCAGGCGCCGGAACGCTTGGAGCTGCGGGCGAAGTAATCGCCGAGGAACAGGGCGACGAGCTTGTCGGAGCGGTCGCGGATCTCGAAGACGCGCACGTCCGGATGATAGGCGGGAATGCCCTTCTGCTCGACGGCCTTGATGCCGAAGAGGCGGCCGGCAACATCGAAGCAGGCAGCGATGATCTTTTCGAGCTGCAGATAGGGCTTCAGTTCGGTTTCGGAGAAATCAAACTTCCGCGTCCGGATCTTCTCGGCATAGTGCCGCCAGTCCCAGGGCATGACCTCGTGATTGCGGCCTTCCTCGGCGATGAGCCCGGCAATATCCCTTTCCTCTTCTCCCGCGCGTGCGGTCGCCTTCGTCCACACGGTCATCAGAAGATCGTTCACCGCTGCCGGCGTCTTCGCCATGGTGTTGTCGAGCTTGAGTTCGGCAAAGTTGGCATAACCGAGCAGCTTCGCCTTCTCCGCCCGCAGCGCCAGCGTCTCCCGGATGATTTCGCGGTTGTCGGTCTTGCCGCCATTGGCGCCGCGCGCCACCCAGGCGTTGAAGGCCTGCTCGCGCAGGTCGCGCCGTTCGGAGGACGTCAAGAACGGCTCGATGATCGAGCGCGACAGCGTGACGGCATATTTGCCTTCGTCGCCGCGTTCGCGGGCAGCCGCCGCCATCGCATCCCGCAGATAGTCGGGAAGGCCTGCAAGATCGGCCTCTTCCGACAAAAGCAGCGCCCAGTCCTTTTCATCCGCGAGCACGTTCTGGCCGAACTGCGCGCCAAGGCCGGCGAGCTTCTCGTTGATTGCCGAGAGCCGCTCCTGCTCGGCCTTCGGCAGCTTGGCGCCCGACTTGACGAAACCCTTCCAATGCCGCTCCAGCACGCGGGTTTCCTCCAGCGTCAGTCCAAGGGCGTCGCGACCCTCCCAGAGCGCATCGAGGCGGGAAAAGAGCGCCGCATTCGTGCCGATCTTCGAATAGTGCCGCGCCATCTTCGGCGCTATCTCGCGCTCCAGCGCCTGGATGGTCTCGTTCGTATGGGCGCCCGCCTTGTTCCAGAAAAGCGCCGAGATGCGCGACAGCGCGTCGCCGGCGATTTCGAGCGCCGTCACGGTATTGCCGAAGGTCGGCGCCTCGCTGTCCGCTGCGATCGCATCGATCTCCGACTCGTGCGACGTGATCGCCGCGTCGAAGGCAGCGGCAAAATCCGTATCCTTTACCGCATCGAAACGCGGCAGCCCCTGATGTCCGGTCCATTCGGTGAGCGCAGGATTGACGGCGGTAAGGGAAGACATGCGAGGCGTCCTTTCGACAGACATCTGATCGAAGCACGATATAAGGCTACTCCCGCCGAATTGGTATGGCGCCGGGCCGAACAAATTGAACGAACAAATTGAATGAGGACGATCAGGCCTTGCGCCAGCCAAGCAAGCCCGGCGTAGCATGCCATAGCGCCTGCGCCGCGAAACCCATGAAGAGCACACCAGAGCAAAGCACGATCAGCCGCTCGTGGGCGCGATAGAAACGCCGAACGGAGCCGGCGCCGATGATGCTGATCAGGATGAGATCGGCCGTTATGAAGCCGACGAAGGAAACGACAAGCAGCAGCGGCAGCGCGCTGAAGGTCAGCGCGCCGGCGGAGCCTGCGACAAGGGCCGTGAAGGTCGCCAGAGCGACGGGATAGCCCTTCGGATTGGTAACGCCGAAAATCAGGCCACGACGGAAGGGCCGCTCGACATTGACGAGCGATTTGCCTTCGCCCTTCGGCTTGGCGGTCACGGCGCTCCAGCCGATCCAGGCAAGATAGAAACCGCATAGCAATCCGAGCAGATCGAAGACGAAGGTGCCGATGGTCTTTGCGCCGACGATGGCGACCAATGCAAGCGTGGACCAGACGAGATCGCCTAGCAGATGGCCGCTGACGAAGAATGCGCCCGCCTTGCGCCCCTGCCCCGCGCCGATGCCCAGCAGCGCCAGAAAAGCAGGGCCGGGAATAAGGACATAGAAGAGCGCGGCCAGAAAAGCGCCTACAACAAGTGATTGCGTCATGATGGGCGTTCCCGCTGGCAGTCGCGCGAGAGTAGCAATCTGTGGAACCCGGTCAAGCGGCAGCGCGTTTTCGGACAGAAGAAGTCGTTGTGTTCATGGGACGAAATCAATAAGAACGTAGTGGGGCCTAAAAATTAAAGAGCGTAGGTAGGGAAGCGCTTATGACCAGCAGGATTAATACGGATTCGCTCGCCTTTCTTGTGAGCGATTGCGCCCGATTGATCAGGACGGCCTTCGAGAGACGTATTCTCGTCGCAGGGCTCGGACTGACGGCGGGCGAAGCACGGACGCTGATGCAGGTCGCCGCCATCAACGGCAGCCGCCAGCTCGACATCGCCTCCCGGATGGGGCTGGAGCCGATGACGGTCAGCGCCTTTCTGGACAAGCTGCAGGCACGCGGCTTGATCGAACGCCAGCCCGATCCGCTCGATCGCCGCGCCAAGCGGATCGTACTTTCGGAATCTGCCGACGCCAAGCTGAAGCAGATCGACAGAGAAATCTGCGAAGTCGAACGCAATGCGACGCAAGGCTTCGATAAGGATCTTCAACTTCAGTTGCATGACGCACTCTGCGCCTTCCGCAGCAATCTGCAGAAGGCCGAAGCGCCTGTCGAAGTCGAGCGCGAATTACGGCCGGTCGATTAATTCCGGCCGTCGATTCCATAAGAAAGCCCGCCTCCGGTGACCGGAAGCGGGCTTTTCAGTATATGGAAACATCGATTACTTCGACAGATTGCGCTTGGCGAGCGTGCGCAGGCGCAACGCATTCAACTTGATGAAGCCGGCCGCATCCTTCTGGTCGTAGGCGCCCTGGTCGTCCTCGAAAGTGACGAGCTTGTCGGAATAGAGTGACTTCGGGCTTTCGCGGCCGATGGTCATGACATTGCCCTTGTAGAGCTTCAGCGTCACTTCGCCTTCGACATGCTCCTGGCTCTTGTCGATGAGGGCCTGCAGCATCTCGCGCTCCGGCGAGAACCAGAAGCCGTAATAAATCAGCTCGGCATAACGCGGCATCAGCTCGTCCTTGAGGTGCGCGGCACCGCGATCGAGCGTGATGGATTCGATGGCGCGATGGGCTGCCAGCAGGATCGTGCCGCCGGGGGTCTCGTAGACGCCGCGCGACTTCATGCCGACATAGCGGTTCTCGACGAGGTCGAGGCGGCCGATGCCGTTGTCGCGGCCGTAGTCGTTGAGGGTGGCGAGCAGCGTTGCCGGGCTCAGGCGCTTGCCGTTGATCGAAACGGCATCACCCTTTTCGAAGCCGACCTTGATGATCGTAGCCTTGTCGGGAGCGGCTTCGGGAGAAATCGTGCGCATATGCACATATTCCGGGGCTTCCTGGGCCGGATCTTCCAGAACCTTGCCTTCGGAAGAAGAGTGCAGCAGGTTCGCGTCGACGGAGAACGGCGCCTCGCCCTTCTTATCCTTGGCAACCGGGATCTGGTGCTTCTCGGCAAATTCGAGCAGGTCGGTGCGGCTTTTGAACGACCAGTCACGCCAGGGGGCGATGATCTTGATGTCCGGGTTCAGCGCATAGGCCGACAGTTCGAAGCGAACCTGGTCGTTGCCCTTGCCGGTCGCGCCATGCGCGATGGCATCGGCGCCGGTCTTCTTGGCGATCTCGATCAGATGCTTGGAGATCAGCGGCCGGGCGATAGACGTGCCGAGCAGATAGACGCCTTCATAAACGGCGTTGGCGCGGAACATCGGGAAGACGAAATCGCGCACGAATTCCTCGCGCACATCCTCGATATAGATTTCCTTGATGCCAAGCAGCTCGGCCTTCTTGCGCGCCGGCTCCAGCTCTTCGCCCTGGCCGAGATCGGCGGTGAAGGTGACGACTTCGGCACCCAGTTCCGTCTGCAGCCACTTCAGGATAATCGAGGTGTCGAGGCCGCCGGAATAGGCGAGAACGACTTTCTTCACGTCTTTATGTGATGCCATGATGAGTTCCGTTTCGAGGCGGGCCAGAGGAAAGGCCCGCAAACCTGTATCGCGGAACTTTTAGCGAGATTATCGCAAGGCGCAAGGGGAAGCGCGAGCTGGATGTTTCGCAGGACAGCGTCAGAGATGAGCACCGATATTCATTCGCCGATGCAGGATGCGGATGATTGTGACCGTTTGAGCGCCATCTTTGTAGATGATGAAATGTGAGCCGGAGGCCAGAGCAAGATAATCAGGTTTGATACCGCTAACTTTGCGACCCCGGGCGGTTCCAGCTGCCAATTCCGGAAAACAACCAATCAGCTCGTTGTAGTAAGTATTTGCCTGCTGAAGAGACCAAGTCTCAAATGTGTATCGCCAAATAGCATCCAAATCCTGTCGCGCTTTCGGCAAGAGCTTATAGGATCGGCTTTTAGCGGACATATTTGCGGTGCAGCTCCGTCAGAAACGCCTCACCGTCAAACTCCTCCGGCTCTCCCGAGGCCTCGCCCTCGGCAATGGCGATCGCAATCGCTTCTATTTCCGCCCGGCTGCGCAATAGTTTCAGTGCCGCGTCAATGACCTCGCTCGGCGAAGCGTAGTTGCCGTGGCTGATCTGCTCGCCGATGAATGCCGCCATCTGCTCGTCGATGTCTATGGACACATGCTTTGTCACCCGCCGGCCTCCAACTGGTTTGACTTGGTTCCCGAAAGTACCATATTCGGCGGCGACCGAACAATGCCTGGGGAGGACCTGCCCGTGACCGATATTAAAGAGATTTTCAAGAAATCCAATGTTGCCGTCATCACCGGAGGCGCATCGGGCATCGGCTTTGCAGCGGCGAAATATTTCGCCTCGCTCGGCATGAGCGTCGTCATCGCCGATCTCGGCGGCGACCGGCTGGCGCAAGCGGCCGCCGAACTCAAGGCGATCACCGGCGAAGAGCATGTCATGGCCGTGGAGACCGATGTCGCCAGCAAGGATGCGCTGGAAGCGTTGCAGCGCGCCGTCCTGCAGCGCTTCGGCCGAGTGCATGTGCTGATGAACAATGCCGGCATCGGTCCGGAGACCTCGGTCTTCAGCGCCCAGGCCGGTTGGGATGCCATCCTCGGCGTCAACCTCCTCGGCGTCATCAATGGCACGCGCGCCTTCGGACCCGGCATGCTGGCGCATGGCGAACCGGGTGTCATCATCAACACCGGCTCGAAGCAGGGCATCACCACACCCCCAGGCAATCCCGCCTACAATGTCTCGAAGGCCGGCGTGAAGGTCTTCACCGAAGCGCTGCAGCACGAATTGCGCAATACGGACGGCGCGAAGATATCGGCCCATCTCCTCATTCCCGGCTTCGTCTTCACCGGTCTGACCAAGGGCGAGCGCCGGGAAAAGCCCGCCGGTGCCTGGACGCCGGAGCAGACGATCGAGTTCATGGTCGAAAGCCTGGAGCGTGGCGATTTCTATATCCTTTGCCCCGACAACGATGTCGCCCGGCCTGTCGACGAGCGCCGCATGCTTTGGGCCGCCGGCGATATCGTCGAGAACCGCCCGCCGCTGTCGCGCTGGCACCCCGACTATGCCGATCAATTCAAGACCTTCCTCGAAAAGAAGGATTGATTTGCAATCCCCTGAAAGCCGGATAAGAAAACGCTGAGCATCATCATCCGGCTTTCGGAGCGACTTTCATGGATTTCATACCCAGCCTGCCGACCCTCTTCGCCTTTGCGGCAGCGAGCCTGTTGCTGGCCATGACGCCCGGCCCCGACATGACGTTGTCGATCAGCCGCGCGCTCGCACAGGGCAAGAAGCCGGCGCTCTTTGTCGTGCTCGGCACCAGCCTCGGCGTCGTCGTCCACACCTGCCTGGTGGCCTTCGGCATTTCGGCGCTGATAACAGCCTCTCCGCTTGCCTTCACCATGCTCAAGACCGGGGGTGCTGCCTATCTGCTCTGGCTGGCGATCCAGGCGATCCGCTTCGGCTCCAGCCTGTCGGTCAAAAAGGTCGATGCCATCAAGGGCACGCCGCTTGCCAATATTTCAACCGGCTTCTGGGTCAATCTGCTGAACCCGAAGGTCATCATCTTCTTCATGACCTTCCTGCCGCAGTTCGTCACGGCGGGCGATCCGGCCGTCACGCACAAGCTGCTCTTCCTCGGCTTCTTCTTCATCGTCATCGGCATGCCGGTGAACATGCTCGTCGTTCTTGCCGCCGACGGCCTGTCGTCGTGGCTGCAGAGGAACCGCGGCGTGATGCGCGGCCTCGACTACACCTTTGCCGGCGTCTTCTCGATTTTCGCGATGAAGATCTTCTTCACTCAGGCTCGTTGAGCATGGAACAGCGACCGGCAAACCGGCCGGCAATCCACCAATAGACGGTGGCGCTGGCTGTGCCCAGAAAGGCGAAGCAGACCGCAATGGTGATCAGATTGAGGGTCTGCGGTCGTTCCACGCCGCCGGATATCAGGATGGAAGCCACGGCCGACAGAATGGCCCCATAGATCGCGTAGCCGTACCAGCGGCGAACCCGCCGCCATTCGAGAATGGGGATGACGACAAGGGACGGCAGGATGCTGACGATCAGCGCGACCTTCGTCAACGCGACGGTCAGAACGAAAAGCTCGGGTGCCGCGGTCTCCGGCACTGTCCATGCGGCAGCACAGGCGAGTACGAAGCCCATCAGAACGCAAGCGGCGAGATAGCCCCATAAGAGCCGTATCGGCTTGCGCAGTCCGAGAAGCATCGATCTCAATCCTCGCCGTGATTGGCGATCATCATGGCTTCGAAAGCCAACCGCTCCGTCTTGCGCATGCGCTCCGACTCCGACTTCAGCTGACCGCAGGCGGCGAGAATGTCGCGCCCGCGCGGCGTGCGGATCGGCGAGGCATAGCCGGCCGAATTGATGAAATCGGCAAACTTCTCGATCTGCTCCCAGTCGGAACACTGGTAGTTCGTGCCCGGCCAGGGATTGAAGGGGATCAGATTGATCTTGGCCGGAATGCCCTTCAGAAGCTGGATCAGCCCCTTGGCATCCTCGAGGCTGTCGTTGACGCCCTTCAGCATCACATATTCGAAGGTGATGCGCCGGGCATTCGAGAGGCCGGGATAGGCGCGGCAGGCGTCCATCAGCTCCTTCAGCGGATATTTCTTGTTGATCGGCACCAGCATGTCGCGCAGATCGTCGCGCACGGCGTGCAGCGAAATCGCCAGCATGACGCCGATCTCGTCGCCGGTGCGATAGATTTCCGGCACGACGCCCGAGGTCGAAAGGGTGATGCGCCGCTTTGAAAGCGACAGGCCGTCGCCGTCGGATGCGATCAGCAGCGCCGTCTTGACGCTGTCGAAATTGTAGAGCGGCTCGCCCATGCCCATCATGACGATGTTGCTGACCTTGCGTCCCTCAGCCGGCATGATCGTGCCTTGCGGCGCTTCGCGGTCCGGGAAATCGCCGAGACGGTCGCGCGCCAGAAGCAGCTGCGACAGGATTTCCTCCGCCGTCAAGTTGCGCACCAGGCGCTGCGTGCCGGTATGACAGAAGGAACAGGTGAGCGAACAGCCGACCTGGCTGGAAATGCAAAGCGTGCCGCGACCTTCTTCCGGGATGTAGACGGCCTCGATCTCGACGGGCCGGCCGGCGCCGCGCGGCGGAAAGCGCAACAGCCATTTGCGGGTGCCGTCATTGGAAACCTGCTCCTCGACGATCTCGGGACGGGCGATGGTGAAATGCGTCTTCAGCATTTCGCGCATGTCCTTCGAGACATTCGCCATGGCATCGAAATCGGAGACGCCGCGCACATAGATCCAGTTCCAGAGCTGGCTGACGCGCATCTTGATCTGCTTGTCGGCGACGCCCTTTTCCTTGAGGGCAGCACCCATTTCCTCGCGCGTCAGGCCGATCAGCGACGGCTTCGGCGAGAGCTCGACCGGCTGCGACATGGGCATCGGCTTGAGCCTGGAGGGGGTCATGACATCGGTGGCGGACATAGGATCGTTCCAACGGTTCACATCGGCGATGCCGCAAAAGCCGACGATAGCTGCGGATGCGGGCAAGGCACGGAAATCTGAAGATTCATGCGGTGGCGGGACAAGCTGTCTGCCGGACACCTGCTGTTGGCGCGGCCTTTAGCATTAATTTCCGCTCGCGTCATCCCTTTCCCTAAAAAGCGAGTTTAGCTCTAAAAAGCAAAAGGCCGGTCGATATGGCCGGCCTCGTCATTGCGGTCGCCGCGGCATAGGGATCACGTTTTCGTGATCCCTATGCCTTCGATCTTACTTGCAGTTTTCAATCTGCTTGAGCGCAGCGCTGACGCCCTTCAGCGAATAGGTGTAGGAGGTCGCCGTACCCTTCTTCGAGGTCGCCGAAACCTTCAGCGAATGGCCTGATTTCAGCGCGGCGACCAGAGCCGGCTCCTGCGCGGCGTTTTCGACCCAGGCGGCTTTGTCCTTGGTGAACATCACGAAGGTCTTGTTGTCGATGATGACGTTGACCTTGGAACTATCCTTGAGCGGATAGCCCATCATCGCCTGCGGCTCATAGGAAATATTCTGGCCCGGGCGCTGTGACACGATGAAGAAATTGTCGCCATGGTCGATGCCCGTCGTCGGCGCCTTCGCTGTGGGCACCGAGAGAACGTAGCACACCTTTCCGCCGGCGGACTGATAGGAATAAGCGCCCCAGGCTTCGAACTGCTGAATGCGCGTGGGAGCTGCTGGCGCGGCCGCTGTCGCCGCCGGTGCCTGCTGCGTCTGCTTCTGCTTCTTGGTCTGCGCGGACGCGATGCCGGTTCCGGCCAGAACGAGCGAGAGGGCGATTGCGAAGCTTTTTACAAACATGGTTTCCTGCCGATTTCTTGCGATCCAGAGCTCATGGCGATTCGATTGACGCACGCCTGTGCTCGTGAGCTGCCTTATTTTGACTTTATTCAGGTTACCAAACCGTCAACGGAGCGCTGCCGCCACCGGCTCCGTGCCATTTCAATCCAGTTATCGCGCAAAGCTTGAAACGCATCAGAAGGAATTGGAAAACCCGGATGGTGAAGTACCACCCTGCAGGTTCGATTTAAGACAGAAAGATTCGGGCAAGAATTTGACCTCGCTAAAATCAGGGAGGCCTCATAAATCTCTGGAAACCCGAAAGAATTCAGATCGGCCCCGCAAAACGAGCATCAGGCCGTCTTGACGGCCTCGGGCTCGCTCTCCAGCGCGCGGTCGGCGGCGTCGTAATGTTCCTGGCGGATATGGCCCCTGATCATGCTGAAAGCGAGCGTCAGCACCGCGACATCATCGGAAAAGCCGATGACGGCAAAGAAATCGGGGATAATATCGATCGGCATGACGAAATAGCCGAGTGCCGCCAGCAGGATGCCGCGCACACGCGTCGGCGTCTGCGGGTCGAAGGCACAATAGAAGGCGGCCACGACGTCGCGGGAAAAGGGAATATGGCGAGCTGCCTTTCGCAAGGTCGGCCAGAATTTGCTGCGCACCGATTTCTCCTGCTCTTTTTGGGTCTCTTCGTCACCAGGCATCAGGATTTCCCCATACTTGATGTCATCCATTCCATTTCACCTCTAGCGAGGCCCGTCGCCCGGGCCGGGTAAACATATGGTGATCGCTTGCCGCGATTCAATCGAGCCGGCGCGCCACCGCCTTTTCCATTGCCTTGGCCAGCTTGACGTCATGGTCGGTCAGGCCGCCGACGTCGTGCGTCGTCAGCTTCACCTCGACCCGGGAATAGACGTTGAACCATTCCGGATGGTGGTTGAATTTTTCCGCGGCAAGCGCGGCTTCCGTCATGAAGCCGAAGGCCTCGACGAAATTGCGGAATTTGAAGGTCTTCGAAATCGAAAGGCCGTCGTCCGCAAGCGCCCAGCCTGAAAGTTCCGCAAGATTTTCATCGATTGCCGTCCGGTCCAGCTTCTCGTATTTCATGGCAAACTACTCCTCTAGCGGTGAAACGATAGCATGGATCGTCACAGGATTCTTTTCGTCTGCGCCGGCAATATCTGCCGGTCACCCCTTGCCGAAGGCATATTCAGGCATCTGGCGGGCGAGGCCGGCCGCTCGGACGAATTCGAAATCGATTCCGCCGGCACCGGCGGCTGGCATCAAGGCGAGCGGCCGGATCGCCGCTCGATCGCCGTCGCGGCAGGTCACCGAATCGATATTTCACGCCAGCGCGCCCGGCGTATCGAACCTGCCGATTTCGGCAGGTTCGATCTGATCCTGGCAATGGATCAAGACAATTTGAAGAACTTGCGCAAGACGGCACCCGCCGATGCGCTCGGCAAACTGCATCTCTTCAATGCCCTCGCGCTCGGCAACAGCAGGGATATTCCGGACCCCTACTATGGCGATCGCGAGGATTTCGAGACGGTTTACACCATGCTCTTGGCGGGCTGCAGCGAGCTGTTGCCCAAGGCAGGGAAGGTGCTGCGCGGCTCGTGAAGCGGGAATATCTCTTCCGTGAGATAGGGGCCGCCGCCAACCGATTCGCGTGACGACAGAAGCACGAAGCGCCCCACCGTGAACGGCTGAGTATAGAAGTTGCCGCGACCGGAGAGATAGTGCACGACATCGTCGACCCGCGAGGACTTCAGCCTTGCGAGCGTAACATGCGGCGTGAACTTGCGGGGATCGGGCTGCAGGCCGATGCGCTGGCAGATGCGCTCGATCTCGCCTTGCAGCGCGTGCATGTCCGGCGTCTGCGAGACACCGGCCCAGACCGAATGCGGTTTCTTGGAGCCGAAGGAGCCAATGCCCTCCAGCCGAAGCTGGAACTCTGGGCGATCTATCCGGTCCAGCCGGTCGACGATCTCATCAGCCGTGCGGCCATCGACATCGCCGATGAACCGAAGGGTGATGTGATAATTTTCAACGTCGATCCACCTGGCTCCGGGAAGACCACCGCGCAACAACGAAAGGCTCATGGCCGCGTTGCGCGGAATTTCGAGGGCGGTAAAAAGTCTCGGCATGACGAGCACTCCCCGAATCTCTTGCAGGTACAAGTAGGGAATCACGCATTTGCAGTCGGTGCAAGCACCTATTTCGCACCTGCGTCAATCGTCCCTACAAAACTAATAACAGTCGGCAACATATGCTCGACCATCACATCCACGCCCTTGGGGTTCGGATGCATGCCATCGGCGAGCTGCAGATCCGCATGCGTGGCGACACCGTCGAGGAAGAACGGATAGAGGACAAGCTGGTATTTATCGGCAAGACGCTTGTAGATCGGGTTGAACTTGTCGGCGTAGTCAGGTCCCATGTTCGGCGGAGCCAGCATGCCAACGAGAAAGATCGGGATTTTTCTGCCCTTCAACCGCTCGATCATCGTTTCGAGGTTCTTTTCCGTCTGCTCCGGCGGAATGCCGCGCAGCGCGTCGTTGGCGCCGAGCTCGAGGATGACGCCGTCGGTGCCGTCGGGCACCGACCAATCTATGCGCGCGAGCCCGCCCGAGGTCGTATCGCCCGAGACGCCGGCATCGGCGACGGCGAGATCCAGCCCCTTCGCCTTCAGCGCCGCCTCCAGCTTGGTGGGAAAGCCATCGCCAGGCGGCAACTGATAACCCGCCATCAAGCTATCGCCGAAGCCGACGAGCTGGATGGTCCGCGCGTTCGCAGCGCCCATCGCGCCAAACAAAAGACCGAAAGTGATGACAGCGAAGTGAAGCGCGACAACTTTAAAACCCATGATCCATTCCCTAAATTCGCTGCTCGGGCTCGTCGCGCCCGCCATGTCTCTGATGTTCTCTGATATATAGGTCGTTCGCATTGGCAAAAACCATCATCGAGCTGAAGAAGGCGGATTTGACGCTCGGCAATGCCGCCGCGTCAGTCCATGTGCTGAAGGGGATTGATCTCACGGTCATGGAAGGCGAAGCTATCGGTATCGTCGGCCCCTCCGGCTCCGGCAAATCGACCCTGCTGATGGTGCTGGCCGGCCTCGAAAAGCTCGACAGCGGCGAACTTCTGATCCGCGATACGCCCCTGCACAGCCTGAGCGAGGACCGCATCGCGGATTTCCGCGGCCGCAATATCGGCATCGTATTCCAGTCCTTCCATTTGATCGCCAACATGACGGCGCTGGAAAACGTCGCCGTGCCGCTGGAGCTTGCCAATGTCCGCGATGCCTTCGCTATCGCCCGGCGAGAGCTGGAAGCCGTAGGCCTGGGCGAGCGGCTCAATCACTACCCAGGCCAGCTCTCCGGCGGCGAGCAGCAGCGCGTCGCCATCGCCCGCGCGCTGGCGCCTTCGCCCGCCGTCCTGATCGCCGACGAACCGACAGGCAATCTCGACACCGATACCGGACGGCAGATCGCCGACCTGCTCTTCGCCCAGCAGGCCGAGCGCGGCACGACCATGCTGCTCGTCACCCACGATCCGGCGCTTGCCGCCCGCTGCTCGCGTCAGATCCGTGTCCGCTCCGGCGAAATCGAGAATGACAGTGCGCGCACACGCACCAGCCAGGCAGTGATTGCATGAGCGCGGCGGGATTTCGCCTGACGCTCGCCTTCCGCCTTGCCCTGCGCGAGCTGCGCGGCGGCCTCGGCGGCTTCTACATCTTCCTCGCCTGCATCGCGCTCGGCACGGGAGCGATTGCCGCCGTCAATTCCGTTTCCCGTTCGATTACCGATGCGATCTCGACGCAGGGGCAGTCACTGCTATCAGGCGATGCCCGGTTCGAGCTGCGCAACCGCGAGGCGACGCCGGAGGAATTTGCCTATCTCCAAAGCTTAGGCAAAGTCTCCCGCTCCACCGGACTGCGCTCCATGGCGCGCCTGCCCGACGGCTCCGATCAGGCGCTGGTCGAGGTCAAGGCGGTTGACGATGCCTATCCGCTCTACGGCACCTTCAAGGCCGAGCCGAACCAGCCGCTCGCAACGCTGCTCGCCGCCAGGGATGGCACCTATGGCGCCGTCGTTGCCCCCTTGCTGCTCGAACGCCTGAACCTCAAGATCGGCGACGCCCTGCTGCTCGGAAACACCAAGCTGCGCATCACCGGCACCGTTGAGCGCGAGCCGGACGCCGTCTCCGAAGGCTTCGGCTTTGCGCCGCGCCTGGTGACGAGCCGCGACGCGCTGATTGCCTCCGGCCTGATCACGACAGGCAGCCTCGTCGAGCAGGCCTACCGGATCCGCATGGACAATCCCGCAACGGGCATCCGCAATATCGGCGACCGTGCCAATGCCGCCTTCCCGCAAGCCGGCTGGTCCATCCGCAGCAGCGACCGCGCAGCGCCTCAGCTCGCCGACAATGTCACCCGCTTCTCGCAATTCCTGACGCTCGTCGGCCTGGCGGCTCTCATCGTCGGCGGCGTCGGCGTCGCCAATGCCGTCCGCGCCTTCCTCGATTCCAAACGCACGACCATCGCCACCTTCAAGTGCCTGGGCGCGCCGGCCTTCGTCGTGGTGCTGATCTATCTCATCCAGATCGCCGTCATTGCGCTGGCCGGCATCACCGTCGGCCTTGTTCTCGGCGCCATCGCACCGATGATCGCGTCGCAGTTCATGGCTGAATTCCTGCCGATATCGACGGCGCCGAGGCTTTACCCCGGCGCGCTGACGCTTGCCGCCGTCTTCGGCCTGCTGACGACGCTTGCCTTCGCTATTCCGCCGCTCGGCCATGCCCGCGAGGTGCCGGCGACCGCATTGTTCCGTGAGCAGGGCTTCGAAGCGCGCCGCCTGCCCGGCTGGCCCTATCTGCTTGCCGCCGGCCTGCTGGTGGCGGCACTTGCAGCGCTCGCGATCGTCACCGCCTATGACCGCTTCATCGCGGTCGTCTTCGTCGTGTCGATCGCCGTCGCCTTCGTCATCCTGCGCGTCGTCGCCGCCGCGCTCTCCTGGCTTGCCCGCCGCAGCCCGCGCGTACGCTCGCCCGCGCTACGCCTGGCGATCGGCAATATTCATCGGCCGGGCGCACTCACCTCGTCCGTCGTGCTGTCGCTCGGCCTCGGCCTGGCGCTTCTGGTGACGCTGACACTGATCGACGGCAACATGCGCCAGGAATTGACCGGCCGCATGAGCGAACAGGCGCCGAATTTCTTCTTCGTCGATATTCAGGGGCCGGAACTGGAAGGTTTCCGCAAGATCGTGCTCGCCGAAGATCCTAAGGGCAAGCTCGTCGAGGCGCCGATGCTGCGCGGCCGCATCGTCGCCTTCAACGGCGAGGATGTCACCAAGATGAAGGTGCCGGCCGCCGGGCAATGGGTGCTGCGCGGCGATCGCGGCATCACCTATGCCGAAACCGTGCCGGAAAACACCTCGATCACGGAAGGCAAATGGTGGGACAAGGATTATGGCGGCGAACCGCTGGTCTCCTTTTCCGATGAAGAGGGCAAGGCGCTCGGCCTGAAGCTCGGCGACAAGGTCACCGTCAACGTGCTCGGCCGCAACGTCACCGCCAAGATCGCCAGCTTCCGCAAGGTGCAATGGCAATCGCTGTCGATCAATTTCGTGATGATCTTCTCGCCCAATACCTTCAAGGGCGCCCCGCATGCCTGGCTGGCAACGCTGACCGACACTTCGGCCACCTCCGCTCAGGAAGCTGCGATCCTCCGGAAGGTCACCAATGCCTACCCGACCATCACCAGCGTCCGCGTCAAGGATGCGCTCGATGTCGTCAACACGCTTGTGGGACAGCTCGCCACCGCCATCCGCTCCGCCGCCTCGGTCGCCCTCATCTCATCCGTGCTGGTGCTGGCGGGTGCGCTCGCGGCCGGCAATCGCGCCCGCACCCACGACGCGGTCATCCTCAAGACGCTCGGCGCGACACGAGCGACGCTGATCCGCGCTTTCAGCTACGAATATCTGATCCTCGGCGCGGCAACCGCCATCTTCGCGCTGATCGCAGGCTCCGCATCGGCCTGGTACATCGTCAGCCGCGTCATGCACCTGCCGTCGGCCTTCCTGCCAGACGTCGCCTTCTCGACGCTGATCATCGCCCTGGTGCTGACCGTCGGCATCGGCCTCATCGGTACCTGGCGGATTCTCGGCCAGAAGGCGGCGCCCGTTCTGCGCGAGCTCTGATTCATTACGAACGATGAACCAGAAGCCGGCAAAACGGCTCGATATTACATCGATTTAACATGCGCCAGATCGCTTGACCCTTGTGTATGAGGCACGAAAGCCTCATATTCTGTGCAGGCATGCTGAAGCTCCGCAGCGGCGCCTGGGCTTGAAAGGCCCGACACCGTTCCCAAATCGGAGCTTGAAAGAGGAAAACATGGCTGACTTCCGCAATTACCAAAACCGGACGCAGAGCGGTGCGCAATCCGGTGCGATGATAGACGAGGGCCTTCGAGCCTACATGCTCAAGGTCTATAACCTGATGGCGCTGGGTCTGGCGATCACCGGTGTTGCCGCCTATCTCTCCTTCTCGCTCGCCTTTGCAAACGGACAGATCACGGCCTTCGGCCAGGCGATCTATCTGAGCCCGCTGAAGTGGGTGGTCATCCTGGCCCCGCTGGCAATGGTCTTCTTCCTGAGCTTCAGGATTAACCGCATGAGCGTGGCTGCCGCGACGACGACCTTCTGGGTCTACGCCGCGCTGGTGGGCCTGTCGCTGTCGTCGATCTTCATCATCTACACCGGCCAGAGCGTCGTGCAGACCTTCTTCGTGACCGCCGCCTCCTTCGGCGCGCTGTCGCTCTACGGCTACACGACCAAGCGTGATCTCTCCGCGATGGGCTCGTTCCTGATGATGGGCCTCTTCGGCCTGATCATCGCGTCGCTGGTCAACATCTTCCTGGCTTCGTCCGCCATGCAGTTCGCCATCTCCGTGATCGGCGTCCTGATCTTCGCGGGCCTCACCGCCTACGATACGCAGCGGATCAAGGAAATGTACTATACGGCCGATGATGCGACCGTAGCCGGCCGCAAGGCCATCATGGGCGCCCTGTCGCTCTACCTGGACTTCATCAACCTGTTCATGTTCCTGCTGCAGTTTATGGGCAATCGCCGCTAATCGCACGGCATGAATAAGCAACGGAAAGGCGGCTTCGGCCGCCTTTTTTATTTGCCTGGCTGCCGGCCGTACGATTTGATACCGACGGTCATATCAAGCAGATCAGGCAATAGAAGCAATGTCCGTCAGCCTTCGCAGCGCAACTCCAGACGACCTCCCCCACATCACCGCCATCTACCGGGATTCCGTGTTGAACGGCACGGCGAGCTATGAGCTCACGCCCCCGACCGAAGAGGAGATGGCAGGCCGTTTCCAGGCAATCCGTGAAAAGAACTACCCCTATATCGTCGCCGAGGACGAGGCCGGCGTGTTCCTCGGCTATGCCTATGCCTCATCGTTCCGCACGCGGCCGGCCTATCGCTGGATGGTGGAGGATTCGATCTATCTGGCGGCCGAGGCCCGCGGGCGCGGCGTCGGCAGGCTGCTGCTCGATGCGCTCGTCGAACGCTGCGAGACACTCGGCTTCCGCCAGATGATCGCCGTCATCGGCGGCGCGCATCCCGCCTCCGTCGCCGTGCACCGCGCCGCAGGCTTCACCGAAATCGGCCTCTTGAAGGGCACCGGCTACAAGCACGGCCGATGGCTCGATACCATGCTGATGCAGAAGGCGTTGGGCGAAGGCAACGGCACCGATCCGGATCCGTCGGTCTATCCTGGGACGTTGTTTGGAGGCTAAAGCAGGTCTCATATATGCCGCACCTCTGATACCCCCCTCTGTCCCTGTCGGGACATCTCCCCCACAAGGGGGGGAGATTGTGGGGAGTTTGACGCTCGTTCCTTCCAAATCAACAAACTGCAGTTTCTGCAGATTCGACATTCGCTTGGGGCAAGAGCACGCAACGAGTTACCGATCTCCCCCCTTGTGGGGGAGATGTCACGACAGTGATAGAGGGGGGTGCCGCACTTTCCGCGTGATACACAGCCGATGAAGAGAAACTACTTATCCACCAGCTTCAGCTGCTTGTCGAAAACCTTCAGAACCTGCTGTACCTCGTGGCCGCGCTTCAGGATCATGCCGTTGGTGTTGATGACGGAAAAGGCGCCCTGCTTGGCCGCGAGCTTCGGATTCTTTTCGATGCGGAAGAGCGGCATTTCGCCGGAGCGCTTGAAGACGGAGAAAACCGCCTTCTCCTTCAGGTGGTCGATGGCGTAGTCGCGCCATTCGCCTTCGCCGACCATGCGGCCGTAGATCCATAAAATCGCGTCCAGCTCCCGGCGATGGAAGGTCACCGGTAGCGGATCCTTGCTTTGTTTGTATTCCCTGATATCGACGACGACGGAGGAGTTAGTATCGGCGGAACGGTGTTCGCCGTGTCGCAAATCCGGCTGATCAGTCATCAATCCCCCAGGGGCTATCTCATGACAGGAGAATGACAGTTTGCCTCAGCCACACCAAATTGCAAGTCGGCTGACAGCTCACAATTTCTTTCCCACGCCCGAAAGCATCTCGGCAGTGCCGCATTTCAGACAAAACGACGCCCAATTTACAGGAAGTATAGGGCCAGTTTGACGCCGCCGCGTCAAACGGCCCGGCCGGGGCGCATCGATTAAACCCCAGCCCCGCTGCGTCCTCGCCGGGCACCCCCTCTTTTCGGCGTCAGCCGAAATAGAGACTTTTTGGCGCGAGCCAAAATAGGGAATCTTTTGGCGTCGGCCGAAATAGAGAACTTTTCGAAATTCAGATTCGAAATTCAGAAATGCCGCTCAGCCGTCAGAGCCGATCGTCAGAACCGTTGCTCCAAGAATAGCAGCCGGATCGCCCGAAGGCGTCGACGATTGCAGAAGGACAGCAAGACCTCTTCGGCCGGCCTTATCAAGCACGGTGGAGGGCAGTACCAGGCTCATGGCCTTGCCATCCCACATGCCCACGGTCTCGACATCCGATACGGCATGCATGTAGGCGATCTGCTGGCCGGTGTTTTCACCGCCTTTCGGCGCCACCATCTGCTCCTTGTCGAAATAGACGACGACCACATTGGCCCTGCCCTCACCGGCGCCGATCTTGATCTCGAACTCGTCGCCCTTCGCGGCGGCATTCACCGGAACCGTCAGCCCTTCGCCGTTGCGCTGGAAGTCGTCGAGCTTGACATTGATGGCATTGAGATCGGCGCCGTTCATATGGTCCCTGCCATTGACGATCGCTTGCGGCGTATAGACCCCGCTGCGCCCCATCGTGCGGGCATAGGCATATTGGCGCGCCGTATTGTCCTTGGACGCCATGGTGTCGTTCCAGCCGAGATAGTTCCAATAGTCGACATGATAGGCGAGCGCGACGACATTGCCCTGGCGAATCAGCTTGCGGAACGCCGCATCGGCGGGGGGGCAGGAAGCGCAGCCCTGCGAGGTGAAGAGCTCGACGACGCCCACGATCTTCGACGCCTCCTGCGCGTGCAGCGAACTTGCCAGCGCGATGCCTGCCAGAAGTGGAGCCGAAAATCGAAGGCGCATTTCTATTTTACCTCTGCATCCAATCTCAAGAGCCTTCTGCCCGCATGGGCTCCGAAACACTCATGCTCGTCGAGCGATCATGCTCACATCAAGCCCGAAAAACCTGAAACAAGAGATAATAGTTTAGCGCGATGACGCAAAGTCACGATGGGGTGAGACAAAGGCCGCATAGCAAGAGCGCCGTACACATCCCCGTGAAAAACAAGACGCCGCCGGGAGACTTTTCCCGGCGGCGTGCAAGAGTGGTTCAGACGCCTATCAGGCGGCGAGATCGCGCAGAACGGTCTGCAGGATGCCGCCATTGTTGACGTAGACGACCTCATCGAGCGTATCGATGCGGCAGATGATCGGGATATCGCGAACCGTGCCGTCGCCATAGGTGATCTTGGCGATCTTGCGCTCGCGCGGCTTGATATCAGCCAGGCCTTCGATGGTGACGAGTTCGTCGCCCTTCAGCTCAAGGCTGGCCCAGGTGGTGCCGTCCTCGAAGACGAAGGGGATGACGCCCATGCCAACCAGGTTCGAGCGATGGATGCGCTCGAAGGACTGGGCGACGACGGCGCGCACGCCGAGCAGGTTCGTACCCTTGGCAGCCCAGTCGCGCGACGAGCCGTTACCGTATTCGACGCCGGCGAAGATGACGAGCGGAACGCCCTCGGCCTTGTACTGCATGGCCGCATCGTAGATCGACGTCTCTTCCTTGGACGGATAGTGGATGGTGTAGCCACCCTCCTTGCCGTTCGGGCCGAGCATGTGGTTGCGGATGCGGATGTTGGCGAAGGTGCCGCGCATCATGACCTCATGATTGCCGCGGCGCGTGCCGTACTGGTTGAAGTCGGCAACGCCGACGCCATGGTCGATGAGGTAGGAACCGGCCGGCGAGGCAGCCTTGATCGAACCGGCAGGCGAAATATGGTCGGTGGTGATCTTGTCGCCGAAGAGGCCGAGGACGCGAGCGCCCTTGATGTCGGAAACGCCGGCGCCGGTCTTGCCCATGCCCACGAAGTAGGGCGGGTTCTGCACATAGGTCGAGTTGTCGTCCCAGGTATAGGTCTGGCCCGGAGGAACCTGCACGGCCTGCCAGTTGGCGTCGCCCTTGAAGACGTCGGCATATTTGCTCTCGTAGAGCTCGCGGGTGACGTATTTCTGGATGAACTCCTGAACCTCGTGCGAGGTCGGCCAGATGTCCTTCAGGTAAACGGGCTTGCCGTTCTGGTCTTCGCCGATCGGCTCCTCCGTCAGGTCGATCTGCACCGAGCCGGCGAGCGCATAGGCGACGACGAGCGGCGGCGAGGCCAGGTAGTTGGCCTGGACGTCAGGCGAAATACGGCCTTCGAAGTTACGGTTACCGGAGAGCACGCCCGATACGATCAGGCCCTTGTCATTGATCGTCTTCGAGATCGGCGCCGGCAGCGGGCCGGAATTGCCGATGCAGGTGGTGCAGCCGAAGCCGACCAGATTGAAGCCGAGCTTGTCGAGATCGGCCTGCAGGCCGGACTTGGCGAGATATTCGCCGACGACCTGGGATCCCGGTGCGAGCGAGGTCTTGACCCACGGCTTGGTCTTCAAGCCCTTGGCAACGGCGTTGCGGGCGAGAAGGCCGGCGGCGATCAGCACAGACGGGTTAGACGTGTTGGTGCAGGAGGTGATGGCGGCGATGGCAACGTCACCATGGCCGAGATCGAAATCCGTGCCTTCGACGGCATAGCGGTTCGAAAGCTGGCCGGGCTTCTTGTATTCGGTGTCCAGCGAGGTGGCGAAGCCGGAAGCGATGTTTTCGAGCGCGATACGGCCTTCCGGACGCTTCGGGCCGGCCATCGACGGCACGACATCGTTGAGGTCGAGTTCCAGCGTGTCGGTGAAGACGAGGTCGGAGCCGTCATTGTCGCGCCACATGCCCTGAGCCTTGGAATAGGCTTCGACGAGAGCGATGCGGTCCTTGGCGCGGCCGGACATGTTGAGGTAGTGCAGCGTTTCCTTGTCGACCGGGAAGAAGCCGCAGGTCGCGCCGTATTCCGGACCCATGTTGCCGATGGTGGCGCGGTCGGCGAGCGGCATATTGTCGAGGCCGGGGCCGAAGAATTCGACGAACTTGGAAACGACGCCCTTCTTGCGCAGCATCTGCACGACGGTCAGAACGAGGTCGGTCGCGGTGACGCCTTCCTTGAGCTTGCCGGTCAGTTTGAAGCCGATGACCTCAGGCAGCAGCATGGAGACCGGCTGGCCAAGCATCGCAGCTTCAGCTTCGATACCACCCACGCCCCAGCCGAGAACGCCGAGGCCGTTGATCATGGTCGTGTGGCTGTCGGTGCCGACGCAGGTGTCGGGATAGGCGATCGTTTCGCCGTCCTCTTCCTTCGTCCAGACGGTCTGGCCGAGATATTCGAGATTCACCTGATGACAGATGCCGGTGCCGGGGGGAACGACGCGGAAGTTCTGGAATGCCTGCTGGCCCCACTTCAGGAAGCGGTAGCGCTCGCCGTTGCGCTGGTATTCCAGCTCGACGTTGCGGGCAAAAGCCTGCGGCGTGCCGAATTCGTCGACGATGACGGAGTGGTCGATGACGAGGTCGACGGGAACGAGCGGATTGATCTTTTCCGGATCGCCGCCGAGGGAGACCATCGCGTCGCGCATGGCAGCAAGGTCGACCACGGCCGGGACGCCGGTGAAGTCCTGCATCAGCACGCGCGCCGGGCGATAGGCGATTTCGTTCTCGACGGTGCCCTTGTTGGTCAGCCATTCGGCGACCTGGGCGATATGTTCCTTGGTGACCGACTGCCCGTCTTCAAAACGCAGCAGGTTTTCCAAAAGCACCTTCATGGAATAAGGCAGCTTGGAAACGCCGGGCAGACCATTGGCCTCAGCCTTGGGAAGGCTGAAATAGACATAGTCTTTCCCGCCCACAGTCAGCGTGGAACGACAATTGAAACTGTCAAGAGATTTAGACACGAGATACCCCGTTTCTGATAGCCAACACAGTCGTGCGAACGCCTATGCACTTTATGCACATCAGGATGCGGGTGCGGCCATTTCCGCTGTCCGCACGTAAGGGAAAACCTTAAGTTCGGCGCAAGGATGGAATTCACGCCGACCGCTGGCGTGGTTGCAGGTCTTATAGATAATTTCGTAAAGACTTGCCAGAGTGGCAAAGCGCAAATTTGGACAATTTTTTGCGCGCTGCGGCAACGAGAACGAGGAGAGCCTGGGCGAATGCATCTATGCGCTGAAAATCTGGCGGCAAGGCGGGGTGAAGACCTGATTTTCTCCAATGTTTCCTTTGACTTGGAAGGTGGCGACGCCCTCGTTCTGACCGGGCGCAACGGCTCTGGAAAGTCGACGCTTCTGCGCGTGGTGGCTGGCCTTCTCAGGCAGGAAAAAGGCCGTGTCACATGGAGGGGCAAGGACGACGAATCCGACAGGCCGGCCGGCGAAGCCAGCCACTATCTCGGCCACCGCAATGCGATGAAATCCGAGCTGACCGTCGCCGAAAACCTGACCTTCTGGAAAACCTTTCTCGGCGATATGCCGGGCGGCTTCGGCCTTAATGTCGATGAAGCGGCCGACGCCGTCGGGCTTGCGAACATCACCCATCTGCCCTTCGGCTACCTCTCCGCCGGCCAACAGCGGCGAATCGCTTTCGCAAAGCTCCTCGTCGCCCATCGCCCGATCTGGATACTCGACGAGCCGACGGCGGCGCTGGACAGTTCGTCCGACCAGCTCTTCGCGCAGCTGATCACGGCCCACCAGAAGAATGGCGGCATCGTTCTTGCGGCGACGCATCAACCGCTGGGGTTGGAGAATATGCAGGAGATGCGGATGACGGGGTTTGCCGGGGTGAGCGAGGGGGTGTGGGGATGAAATCGACAATACCGAATTTGCCGAGCCTTCGTCACCCCCCTCGTGCTGCGCATCTTCATGACATCTCCTTCAGGAGAGGCTCATCGCTGCGCGATGAGTTACCCCCCTCTGTCACTATCGTGACATCTCCCCCACAAGGGGGGAGATCGTGGGCGGCAGCTACGTGCCATAAGCAACTTCGATATTGTCTGCGAGTACCGGAAGCCGTTGCGTGGCTTCGAGCGCGCAGCGAGCTTCCGATCTCCCCCCTTGTGGGGGAGATGCCCCAAAGTGGCAGAGGGGGGTGGCGAGAAGCAAACGCTTCTCGCGCCTTGAGCCAGGCGAAAGGCGCTCCCTCCGGCCACTTTGAAAGTCACCGTCCATGACCGCCCTCTTCCTCCGCGACCTCAAACTTTCGGTGCGCGCCGGTGGCGGGGCGTTGATCGGCATCCTCTTCTTTCTGACCGTCGTCGCCGTCATTCCCTTCGGCGTCGGCCCCGACCTCAAGCTTCTCTCGCGCATCGGCCCGGCCATCGTCTGGATCGGCGCGCTGCTGGCGAGCCTTCTCGGCCTCGACCGGCTGTTCCAGGCCGAACGCGACGACGGTTCGCTCGACCTGCTCGTCATGCAGGAAACGCCGCTGGTCCTCACGGTCTTCATCAAATGTGCGGCGCATTGGGTGGCGACCGGCCTGCCCCTCGTCATCGCCTCGCCGCTGCTCGGTCTCTTTATGAATATGAACGAGACGGCGATTGCCGCCACGGCGCTGACCCTGCTCGTCGGCTCGCCGGCGATCACCTTCATCGGCGCGGTCGGTGCCGCCGTCGCCGTGGCGCTGCCGCGCGGCGGGCTGCTGGTCTCCATTCTGGTGCTGCCGCTCACCATTCCCGTGCTGATTTTCGGCGTCAGCGCCACCTATGCCGCCGTCGAGGGACCGCAACCCTTCCTGCCGCCCTTCCTGATCCTGATCGCGCTGACTTTGTTCTTCGCCGTCATCGGCCCAGCCGCCGCCGCCCTTGCCTTGCGGAACACGACTGATTGATCAGAGCAATTCCAGGAAAAGTGCGAAGCGGTTTTCCGTCCGGAATTGCGAGACAATAAAAGGATAGAGCGTTTTCGCGTTTCGAGGAAAAGCGGAAAGGCTCTAACGGAGATACTGTTTCGTCGATCTGAGACAATGCTGTCGATTGCCGCAAAAGCCATATCGGGTTAAACAAGCCGCATGAGCGATATCAGCCCTGCGATCAGCCGATTTTCCGACCTCGCCAACCCCACGCGGTTTCTGGCCTTTTCGGCGCGTCTCATTCCCTGGCTGGCGGTCATCTCGGCCGTGCTTCTCGCGATCGGCCTCTATTTGTCCTTTACGACCGCCGGCGATTACCAGCAGGGCGATACCGTCCGCATCATGTATATTCACGTTCCGGCCGCCTGGCTTTCGATGATGTGCTACACGATCATGAGCATGTCGGCGATCGGCACGCTGGTCTGGCGCCATCCGCTGGCCGATGTCGCCGGCAAGACGGCCGCCCCGCTCGGCGCCGCCTTCACGCTGATCGCGCTGGTCACCGGCTCGCTCTGGGGCAAGCCGATGTGGGGCACCTATTGGGTCTGGGATGCGCGCCTGACCTCGGTCTTCATCCTGTTCCTGATGTATCTCGGCCTGATCGCGCTGAACCGCGCCATGGACGATCCGTCCAAGGCCGCGCGCGTCGCCTCGATCCTGACGCTGGTCGGCTTCATCAATATTCCGATCATCAAGTTCTCCGTGGATTGGTGGAACACGCTGCATCAGTCGGAAAGCATCATGCGCCTGGACGGCCCCGCCATCGACGCGGAATTCCTCCGGCCGCTCTTCGTCATGGCGCTCGCCTTCACGCTGCTGTTCTTCACGCTGCACCTGATGGCGATCCGCAACGAGATCTGGCGCCGCCGCATCGCCGCACAGCGCCGCATCGCCGCGCGCATGGCGGGCCGGGAGGAATAGCATGACGCATCCCTTCTACGTTTACGGCTCCTATGGCTTTGCCGCGATCATGATCCTCGCCGTCATCGCCTGGACCTGGGTAGACGGGCGCCTGCGCCGCCGCGAGCTGGCAGCACTGGAGGCATCGGGGATCCGTCGCCGCTCGCAGCGCACGCCCGAGGGCGAGACGAAATGACGGCCGATGCCGACAACAAGAATGGCGTAAAATCGAGCGGCACCGCGCGCTATCTGCTGGCGCTGATCCCGCTCATCGTCTTTGCCTGCATCGCCTTTGCCGTCGGCAAGGTCATGTATGACCAGGAAGTGCACGGCACCGATATCTCGGCCATCCCCTCGGCCCTGATCGGCACCAAGGCGCCCAAGCTTGCGCTCGCGCCGCTTGAGGGTTCCAACCTGCCGGCGCTGACCGATGACGCCATCAAGGGCAAGCTGACGCTCGTCAATGTCTTCGCCTCCTGGTGCATCCCCTGCCGCGACGAGCATCCGGTGCTGAAGGAGCTTGCCAAGATCGGTCAGCTCAACATCGTGGCGATCAACTACAAGGACACGAGCGAGAACGCGCTCCGCTTCCTCGGCGAACTCGGCAATCCCTATAACGCCATCGGCATCGACGCGAACGGCTCCGCCGCCATCGACTGGGGCGTCTACGGCATTCCGGAATCCTACCTCGTCTCCCCCGACGGCACGATCCTCTACAAACAAGTCGGCCCCTTCACGCCGACCAGCCTGAAGGAAGGGCTTTATCCGGCGATAGCGAAGGCGCGGGAGAAGCCGGCAACTTAGACACCTTCTCTCCTCGGAGAAGGCGGCAGCAACAACAACCCGCCCTCGTGGTTCGAGGCTTCAGCCCTGCGGGCTTCCGCACCTCACCATGAGGGCTAATCTCTGTCCATCAACCGCTAGAGCGTTTCTGACTTTGTTAGAATCGTGGATTGAACTAAGCCGCTGATCGCGGCGATTTGAGGCAGGCTTTGACGAGAGCGCCCTGACTGAGAGGATGGTTGTGTTGCAACCCACCCTTCAGACAGGAGGCCCCGATGGCTGAGATGAGCCCTCTTCGCCGCCGGATGATTGAGGACATGACGGTCCGCAATTTGTCCCCGGCGACCCAACGATCCTACATCAGTGCAGTCCGGAAGTTCAGCCGCTATTTCGCCCGATCGCCTGATCGGCTCGATCTTGACGATATTCGTAGCTTCCAGGTTTACCTCGTCTCAACCGGGATATCCTGGGCATCGTTGAACCAGATTGTATGCGCTCTTCGGTTTTTCTATGGGATCACTCTGGGTCAGGACGATGTCCCCGAGCGGATCCCGTACGCGCGCGAGCCACGGAAACTTCCTGTTATTCTGTCGGCGGACGAAGTGGTGCAATTTCTTGAGGCCGTCTCCAGTCTGAAGGCGCGCGTGGCGCTGACTACGGCTTATGCTGCTGGCCTCAGGGTCGGTGAGGTCTGCGGACTGAAGGTCGAGGATGTCGACAGCTCCCGCATGGTGATGCATGTTCGCCATGGTAAAGGCGCCAAAGCCCGATACGTTATGCTGTCGACAGAACTGCTCGGCATCCTGCGCAGCTATTGGCGTCTATCGCGCCCCACGGCATTCCTTTTTCCAGGGCGTGATGCCGACAAACCGATCGAACCGACAGTCTTGAATGCCGCTTGCCGATCGGCGGTTGCCGCAACGGGTCTTTCAAAACGCGTCACCGTTCATACGTTGCGGCATTCCTTTGCCACTCACCTACTGGAGAATGGCACTGACATCCGGATCATCCAGGTCCTGCTCGGCCATGCCCATCTGTCGAGCACGGCACACTATACGCAGGTTTCCACCGACACGATCCGATCAACAGCCAGCCCACTTGATCTGTTGCAGCTGGAGGTGACGCCGCCGGGATCGTAAATCGGTTGCGCCCGACCTTCGAAGTCGCCGACATCTTCCGGCGACATGGGGACTCTTATAGGTGGGAGAACGTCGGTCATCTTGGCCGCGGCGAACGACGCGTCATGGGCGCGATAGAAGCTTGCCGGACACCCAGGCTCGGGGGTCACGTCGATGCCTGCGACGAGTGCGGCAAGACCCGCATCTCTTACAATTCCTGCCGTAACCGCCACTGCCCGAAGTGTCAGGGCGCGGCTCGCAAGGAGTGGGTCGACGCACGCGTCGCCGATCTCTTGCCAGTCCCATACTTCCATGTGGTCTTCACGCTACCGCGTGGCGTCGCCGAGATCGCCTTCCAGAACAAGGCGGTCGTCTATGCATTGCTGATGCGGATCTCAGCCGAGACGCTGCAGACCATCGCGGCCAACCCCAAATGGCTGGGCGCCGAGATCGGCGTCACCGCCGTCCTTCACACTTGGGGCCAGGCGATGACCCACCATCCCCATGCCCATTGTCTCGTGCCGGGCGGCGGTCTTTCACCAGACAGATCAAGGTGGGTCGCGTGCCGACCGGGCTTCTTTCTACCCGTTCGGGTGTTGTCACGCCTGTTTCGGCGACTCTTTCTGACCGCCCTCGCTGAAGCTTTCGCCCAAGGTGAGCTGCACTTCGTCAACGAACTCGCTCATCTCAACGACGACAACACATTCACCTGCCATCTCTCGCGCGCTCGCAGCATCGAATGGGTCGTCTATGCCAAGCCGCCCTTCGGTGGGCCGGACCAGGTGCTTGCCTATCTCGGCCGCTACACCCATCGTGTCGCTATCGCAAACAGCCGTATCGTTCATGCCGATGGCGACCACGTCGCCTTCCGATGGAAGGATTATCGTGGCAATGGTCGCGACCGTGACAAGATCATGCGCCTTCGTCCCTACGAGTTCATTCGGCGCTTTCTCCTTCATGTAATTCCGGATGGTTTCCACCGCATGCGCCACTTCGGCTTTCTCGCCAATTGTCATCGGCGGGATCGTATCAGTCTCTGCAGAAGCCTCCTCGGCCAGCCATCACCAACAGGCGGGCAACCCCATTCAGCCAAATCGCAGCAAACGCACTCCTACGAATGCCCCGACTGCCGGCGCCCCATGCGTAGGACAGGCGTCAACGTTGCACCAGTTGCGCCCCTCCGACCTTCATCCTTCCGGTGCGATACATCATGACGCCCGACAATCCGCGCCACGTTATACGACCACAGACCCAGCGCATCTCCAGCGTGCGATATCGCTTGACCTTAGCCAGGTCAAAAGACCGCCGGTACCGACCCATTTCGCAAATAGATCCCCGAAACGTACGGCAAACCGCTCCTGAAAGCGTACATTCGACCTATCTTCCCGATGGACCGGCCGTGGCTAAATTGTTCCCGGTACCGCTCCGGCGGGCGTGCTCTAAAATTCCCCATAGCAGCGTCAAACTACCCGCGCCTTAGTTCAATCCGGCTTACATGAGGTCGCCCGAATTCGCCGGACCGCCTGATGCGCCCTCAAATAACCCTCCAGATTCCCTTTTGGGTTCGAATGTGATTCAAGATGCTGGCTGAGAGGAGGTCAGCATCGATGGTCGCACCTCTTTCGAATGATCTGCGTGAACGTGTCGTGGCTGCTGTCACGGCGGGAGAGAGCTGTCGCTCGGTGGCCGCGCGGTTCGGCGTCTCGGTGTCGTCTGTCGTGAAGTGGTCGCAGCGGTATCGCCGCAGCGGTTCGGTTGCGCCCGGTCAGATGGGAGGGCATCGCAAGCGCCTTTTGGAACCGCATCGTGCTTTTATAGCCGAGCGGATTGCTCAGACGCCGCAGATCAGCCTGCACGGCCTCAAGGACGAACTGGCGGTGAGAGGCATCATCGTCTCGCATGACGCCGTTTGGCGTTTTCTGCGCCGCGAGGGGCTGCGCTTCAAAAAAAACGATGTTTGCCCTCGAGCAGGCGCGCACTGATATCGCCCGTCGACGCAAGCGCTGGCAGTCATGGCAGACGCGGCTCGACCCTCAAAGGCTCGTGTTCATCGACGAAACCTGGATCAAGACCAACATGGCTCCCCTTTACGGCTGGGGTGTTAAGGGCAAGCGACTGCGAGGCTTTGCCCCGCACGGCCATTGGCGGACATTGACCTTCGTCGGCGCGCTCCGGGCCGATTGTCTCACCGCACCCTGCGTCTTCGACGGCCCGATCAATGGCCAGTGCTTCAGGGCCTATGTCGAACAACAACTCGTCCCGACGCTGCAGCCAGGCGACATCGTCATCATGGACAATCTGGGCAGCCACAAATCCGGGCAGATACGCCAGTTGATCAAGGCCGCCGGTGCAAGGCTCTGGTTTCTGCCGCCCTATTCACCAGACCTCAATCCGATCGAACAGGCCTTCGCCAAGATCAAGCATTGGATGCGAAAAGCACAGATGAGAACCATCGACGACACCTGGCGATATCTTGGCTCACTCGTCCAGACAATCGGCCCAGACGAGTGTGCCAACTATCTTGCCAACGCTGGCTATGCTTCAAACAAAACATGAAACACTCTAAAGCCGCTCCACCTCATGGTGAGGTGCCTTGTTGCCGAAGCGATAGCGTAGGAAACAAGGCCTCGAACCACGAGGTGGCCAAGAGGCCAGCTCACCTTGAAGACGCCGCCAAATCCGGCAGTCGCTAAATCCCACCCTGCCACGTCTTGATCGCCTCGACCGGCCAAACCAGCATCAGCACATTGAGGGTGAGGTTATCGCGGATGAGCCAGCCAGTGAGCAGTTCGAAGAAGATGGCGATGGCGACCGTCACCAGCACCGGCGCGCGCCAGGCGAACAGGAAGCCGACCACCATGAACACCGCATCCATCGACGAGTTGAGGATGCTGTCACCGACGTAATCGAGCGAGATCGTCGCTGAACGGTAGCGGTTGATGATGATGGGGGAGTTTTCCAAGAGCTCCCAGCCAGATTCGATCAGCATGGCAACGAAGAGCCGCATCGACAACGGCTTGCCGCGCATGATCAGATGCGTGAGGCCGAAGAACAGGAAGCCGTGGATGATGTGCGACGGCGTGTACCAATCGGCGATATGCTGCGAATTGCCGCTGGATTTCACCACCGGCTCGAAGAGCTTCACATAGCCGCAGGTACAGATCGGCACGCGGCCCATCATATATTCCGCCACGATTTGCACGAGCAGAACGACGGCACAGGCGATGAACCAGAAGCTCTGCTGCCGGTAGCGGCTTTGGGCGTCGATGGCTTCGCTCATTTCCCGTTTTCCGTAGGTGGCTCGATCGTGTGCTTCATGATCAGCGGCATCTGCGACAGGGTGAAGAGAATGGTGATCGGCATCGTCGCCCAGACCTTGAAGTTCACCCACAGATTGTCCGCCGCCTTGGCGTCGGGCAGGTAATACCAGTTCGAACCGCGCCAGACGACTTCGTTGAGCACGGCCAGAATGAAAAAGAAGACGCCCCAGCGCAGCGTCAGCTTGCGCCAGCCCTCGGCATCCAGCTGGAAGGCAGCATTGAAGACATAGCCGAGCAGCGACTTGCCGAAGGCAAGGCCGCCGAGCAGCGCCACGCCGAACAGGGCGTTGACGATGGTCGGCTTCATCTTGATGAAGGTTTCGTTCTGCAGATAGATGCCGAGCGCGCCGAAGATCAGCACCACGATGCCGGAGACGAAGGGCATTAGTGGCAGATGGCCGAGCATGACTTTCGAGACGACGAGCGAGATCACCGTCGCCGCCATGAACAGGCCGGTGGCCACGAAGAGCGGACCACCGAGCGTCGCCAATTGCGGAAAATGCTGCACCAGCCATTCGCCGCGCAGGTTGCCAAAGAAGAACACCAGCAAGGGCCCGAGTTCCAGCACCAGCTTCAGCATCGGGTGATGCTTGTCGGCGGCACTTGGGGTAAGATCACTGTCGCTGGTCGTCATTGCGGCACTTTTCCTGTCATCGAATTCGTTCTTGTCGTTCATTGGCTGTTTACAGCCCCCGTACCGGCAATGGCATGGGCAAAATCCTCGGCCTCGAACGGCTCGAGATCATCTACACCCTCGCCGACGCCGATGAAATAGACCGGCAGCTTGTGCTTGGCCGAGATGGCGACGAGAATGCCGCCCCGCGCCGTACCGTCGAGCTTGGTCATGATCAACCCGTTGACGCCGGCGACGTTGCGGAAGATCTCCACCTGGTTCAGCGCGTTCTGGCCCGTGGTCGCATCTAGCGTCTGCAGCACAGTATGCGGCGCATCCGGATCGAGCTTGCCGAGCACGCGCACGATCTTCTCAAGCTCGGCCATCAGCTCCGCCTTGTTCTGCAGGCGGCCGGCGGTATCGATGATCAGCACGTCGCTCTTATTGGCCTTGGCCTGCTGGAAGGCATCGAAGGCAAGGCCGGCGGCATCCGCACCGAGCTTGGTGCCGATGAATTCCGATTTCGTGCGATCGGCCCAGATCTTCAATTGCTCGATGGCCGCGGCGCGGAACGTATCGCCGGCGGCGATCATGACCTTCAGCCCGGCGCCCGAAAGCTTGGCCGCCAGCTTGCCGATCGTCGTCGTCTTGCCGGTGCCGTTGACGCCGACGACGAGGATGACATGCGGCTTGTGGCTGAGGTCGAGCTGCAAGGGCTTCGCGACGGGCTTCAGCACCTTGGCGATTTCCTGCGCCATGATGCGGCCGACGTCCTCGCTCGTCACGTCCTTGCCGTATCGCTCCGAGGCCAGTGTATCGGTCACCCGCATCGCCGTCTCGACGCCGAGATCGGCCTGGATCAGCAGATCCTCCAGATCCTGCAGCGTCTGATCGTCAAGTTTGCGCTTGGTGAAGAGCGCCGAGATCTGGCCGGTGAGCTGCGACGAGGTGCGCGCAAGGCCAGCGCGCAGGCGCTGGAACCAGGAGAGTTTCTGCTTCGGGGCTTCGGGAACGGGTGCTGGCGCGGAGGTGGAGAAGCCCTTGGGGAGGTTGGGGGCGGCGGCTGGGATTTCCGTGCTTTTCGACGAAGATTCCGAGCTTGCGGGAGTTTCGTCACCCCCCTCTGTCCTGTCGGACATCTCCCCCACAAGGGGGGAGATCGGTTCGATGGGGTGCTCTTCCGGCGTTAAATCAATTTCGGCGTTTGCGGCCTGTTCCGGAGCACCTGCAACTTCATCGTCGTTATCTGCCTCGACGGTCTCGGGCTCTTTCGCGCCAAGAGCATCTGATTGCACTTCAGCCTCCTGCTCTTGCTCAGCCGGCACGGCATCCTCCAACCGATCTCCCCCCTTGTGGGGGAGATGTCCCGAAGGGACAGAGGGGGGTGACGCAGGCTCGACAAACTCGGAAGCCGGCGAAACATCTACAACAGGTGTCTCAACCCTAGCCAAACTCTCCGCAGGCGCCTGCTCCTCAGCCGGCTTTTCTCGGCCGAAGGTGAAGACTTTTTTGATGAAACCGAGCGCCATGAAGTGTCCGTTGAAGCATTAGGCCGCGTCGGCGGCCAGAAGTTGCATGTCGAGGTGCTTGCCATTGTGGCCGGTGATTGCGACCTGCACAAGGTCGCGCGGGCGAAGGCCGGGGGCGGCGACAAGCGTGAAGTTTTCCGTATGCGCCAGCCCGTTATTCTCGACAAGCAGCCATTGCCGCGTGCCGACCATGTTGTCGAGATGGGTCCGGTGCAATCTTTGTCCGGCCTCGCGCAGGCGGGCGGCGCGTTCCTTGATCAGGCCGCGATCGAGCTGCGGCATGCGGGCGGCCGGCGTGCCGGGGCGCAGACTGTAAGGGAAAACATGCAGATGCGCGATGCCGGCCTCTTCCGCCAGGCCGACGGCATTGGCGAACATCTCTTCCGTCTCCGTGGGAAAGCCGGCGATCATATCGGCGCCGAAGCTCGTCTCGGGGCGGAACCGACGCACATCTTCGATGAAGCTGATAGCGTCAGCGCGCGAGTGCCGCCGCTTCATCCGCTTGAGGATCATGTCGTCGCCATGCTGCAGGGAGAGATGCAGATGCGGCATGAAGCGCGGCTCGTCGGCGATGAGGTCCATCAGATGTCCGTCGGCCTCGATGCTGTCGATCGAGGAAAGCCGCAGCCGGCGGATCTCCGGGATCTGCTTCAGCAGCGTCTTGGCAAGCAGGCCGAGCGTCGGCGTTCCGGCCAAATCGGCGCCATAGCTGGTGGCATCGACGCCGGTGAGCACGATCTCGCGATAGCCGCTTTCCACCAGGTTGCGGGCCTGATCGACGACGGCGCCCATCGGTACCGAGCGCGAATTGCCGCGGCCATAGGGAATGATGCAGAAGGTGCAGCGATGGTCGCAGCCGTTCTGCACCTGGATGAAGGCGCGCACATGGCCATCGATATGGCGGATCATCTGCGGCGCCGTCGCGCGCACGCTCATGATGTCGTTGACGCGCAGCTTCTCTTCCGCCGAAACGCCGAAATCCGGCAAAGAGCGATAGGAAGCGCTTTTCAGCTTTTCCTCGTTGCCGAGGACGGCATCCACCTCAGCCATCTCAGCAAAGGTCTGCTTCTCCGTCTGTGCGGCGCAGCCGGTGACAATGATGCGCGCATGCGGATTGTCCCGGCGCGCGCGGCGGATTGCCTGGCGCGCCTGGCGCACGGCCTCGCTTGTCACGGCGCAGGTATTGACCAGAATGGCGTTGTTGAGCCCGGCTTTCTCTGCCTCGGCCCTCATCACTTCGGATTCATAGGTGTTGAGACGACAACCGAAGGTAATGACCTCGACCCCGCTCACCGCGCCTGAGCCCCCTGCTCTTCATCGCGCGCCCAAAGACCGGTGACCGGGTCGACCGTGCCGGACCATTCCCATTCGGCGGGACCGGTCATGACGACATGATCGTTACTGTCTAGCCACTCGATGGTGAGCTTGCCCGGAGCCGGCGCGGAGGCGACGTCGATCGTCACCTTGCGGCCGGTGCGGCCGGTGCGCGCGGCGCTGACGGCGGCGGCACAGGCAGCCGAACCGCAGGCAAGCGTCAGGCCGGCGCCGCGTTCCCAGGTGCGGGTGCGCAGCGACGAAGGCGAAAGCACCTGCGCCAGCGTGATGTTGGCGCGCTCGGGAAACATCGGATGGTTTTCGAGCAAAGGGCCGAAGCGATCGAGATCGAAGGACATCGGGTCCTTGTCCACCCAGAAGATCGCATGCGGATTGCCCATCGACATCACAGAGGGCGAATGCAGGACGGGATTGTCGATCGGCCCGATCTGCAGCTCGATGCGGCTGGTATCGGCAAATTCCTCGGCAAGCGGGATTTTGTCCCAGGCAAAGACCGGCGTTCCCATATCGACCGAGATCGTGCCGTCTTCATGCTCCCTGGCATTCAGGATGCCGGCGACGGTCTGGAAGGTAAAGACCTTCCTGCCGGTTTCGGCCGCCAGCGCCTGCACGACGCAGCGCGTGCCGTTGCCGCAGGCCTGCGCCTTCGTGCCGTCGCAGTTCAGGATATCGATCCAGGCATCGGTACCCTCAAGCTTCGGATCATGGATCGCCATGATCTGGTCGAACTGGGTCGCCGGATCGGCATTGAGCGCAATCGCCGCCGCCGCCGTCACCACGTCCTTGCGGCCGCGCATATCGATGACCAGGATCTTGTTTCCAAGCCCGTTCATCCTCGCGAATTCGACCGTATTGCTCATGATGCCATGTCCGTCAGTGTTTTCGAGCTGTATATGGCGGAATTGCGGGGGAATTACCAGTGGGACGTGGCTTGCAACGTGGTACGGCGAATCATGCTCAGGCTGAGCGTTAGTCGGATCTACGCAACTCCGTCGCAAAGAGACCGTAATGAGTACCGTGGCCGGCAACTATGATATGGGTACCGGTCGCAAGGCCTTTCCTGAATTCGTCTGACACACCGCACACTTTGTCGAAACCGATCATGAGCCCCTGAAGCTGCAAGGGCGAATAGCAATGCTTTTCATAGTGGTTGTCGGCGCGACCGACCGTATAGGAAAGCTCTGCATGATGCCCAACGACCAAGGCCAGCATCATAGGCCAAGCCATGACCCCCGCCACATAGCCTCCAAAATAACCGAGAACTGGAGCAAACAGAATGCCCAGAACCGGCTTCAACCCCTGTTCATAAGTTCCGTTTTGCAACTGTCTGGTGGCGCCAGCCAACACTAGACAGAACACAAGCAGCGCGGTTCCCGCGCCCACTACGACACCCAACCAACCGATTGATGCTATCCATTTAGTCGACGGAAGGAAGCGGTAGCCTGCGAGCCCCGTGCAAACTATAAAGAGCATTACAATCAGCAGACAAAAAAGCAGCCAGCCCAACGCCGCAAACCTAACGGCTCTCGCTAATACATGACCGCTTTTCCATTCCCCAAATGCGCCCATCAAACAACCACCACCGAAACTGATCTACGAATCATATCGTATACCATCGGTTGTCAGTTCAAGATGTACGCACAGACAGCGATCGATTATTGTGCGGCGTCCCAGCGCTGATTGGAGTCGTCAATATGAGAGTGCCGCCCGCCTATTGCTTCACTCTGTGTTATGGGCATCGCCGTACGCCGACCTAGTTCTGGAAAAATTGGCGCCCCATGTCGGAATGCCAGCCCCCCGCACGTCCTAGGCTCGTCCACTCCGTCAAACCATAGGGATTATGACCATGCCGAATACCATACGCCTGCACCGCGTCCTGGCAACCAGCCCGGAAAAGGTCTATCGCGCATTCATCGAGGCGGATGCGCTTGCCAAGTGGCTGCCGCCAAACGGCTTTGCCTGCACCGTGCATCATTTGGAGCCGAGCGTTGGCGGTACGTTCAGAATGTCCTTCCGCAACTTCACGACGGGCGACAGCCATGCCTTCGGCGGCGATTTCCGCGAGCTTATTCCGGGCGAACTGGTGCGCTACACCGACAAGTTCGACGATCCGAACCTGCCGGGCGAAATGGAAGTGACCGTGACCTTGAAGAAGGTCCTGGTCGGGACCGAGGTGAATATTACCCAGGCAGGCATTCCGGATGTCATCCCGCCAGAGGCTTGCTATCTCGGCTGGCAGGAATCGCTGATCAATCTGGCAAAGCTAGTCGAACCCGAGATTACGCAGTAAGGCTCGGCACGCAACAAGGCTTCCGGACACTCCTTCTCCCCGAGGGGAGAAGGAGTTTTTGGCGCAATACTCAAGCAACCGGCACGTCAAAAACTTCCCCTGCCCGGAGCGGTCGAAACCGATCCGGCTCCATGCCTTCGGCCTTCAGCGCTGCATCCAGCGCCTGGACTGGCGCATCGATGCCCTCGTCCGTCAGCTGGAACGTCGCGAAGTGATGCCCGGCGACATAGGCGGCGTTGCAGAGCTTCATGCCCTTGACCGCTTCTTCCGGATTCTGGTGCTGGCCCTTCATGAACCAGCGCGGCTCGTAGGCGCCGAAGGGCAGGATCGCGAGGCGGAAGCCGCCATGCTTGCGGGCGGCCGCCTCATAATTGATGCCATCGTGAAAGCCGGTGTCGCCGATATGATAGATTTTGCCCGCCGGCGTCGCCAGCACGAATGCGGCCCACAGCGCCATGCGCTGGTCGCCCATCCCTCGCGCCGACCAGTGATGACAAGGCTCGACATCGATGGTCACATCAGCCTTGACGGCGATGCGATCACCCCAATCGACCACAGTGATGTCGGCGTCGGGAACGATGCGGCGGATGATCGTGTCGTTGCCGAGCGGCGTCACGATCTTTGGCCGATGCGCCTGATGCAGGCGCGCAAGCGTGACCAGATCGAGGTGGTCGTAGTGATTATGCGTTACCAGTACGAGGTCGATATGCGGCAGGTCCTCGAAGCGGATGCCGGGCGGCACCACGCGCTTCGGCCCGACGGATCTGAACGGACTGACCCGTTCCGACCAGACCGGATCCGTCAGAATGTTCAGCCCGGCAATCTGCACCAGCATCGACGCATGCCCGACCATGGTCACCCGCATCTGCTCGCCGAACACATGCCGGTCGGGCCTTGCCGGAGGAAAGGCGCTGATGACAGGATTGGGCCAGCGCACCCGGCCGCCGCCGAACTGCCAGCGCAAAAGGTCGAATGCACTGCCCGGCTCGACGCCGCCGGGATTGAAGAAGCGCTGACCGTCGAAATGATCGGAAACCGGACCCTGATAATAAGGATTGCGCTTCTTGTTGGAGCCGGGTGAGCTCGTCATGGCTTTTCCGCTCCTTCAGCACCCGTCGCCTGTCGGGCCGGCAGGCCGATCTTGCTGAGCCACTCCTCGGCCTCACGCGCCGTCAGCGTCTCTTCCAGCACGACGTTCGCCGGCATGGCGAAAAGCTGCGGCGTGAAGAAGCTCGTATCCCAGAGCGCGGCATCTTCGGCCGGAGGCGAAAGCAGGATGACCTGCCGGCCATCGATACGGGCAATCGTCTCGACGGAGGCCTCGCCGGAAATCTCTGTCAGTCCCGGTTGGTCCGGCCGCACGGTCTCATAACGCCACCAAGGTTCGTCATTGCCTTCCTCGGCCACAGTCATGCACCGCGCCATGTCGATAATGAACCTGTTAGGCGCGCGGCCGCCGGTGAGCGTCTCGCCGAATGCCGCCTGGATCAGCGTGAACAGATGAAAGCCGTTGACGATATTCTCATAGCGCAGGCGAAAGCCCTGGCGGCTCGGCAGATGCAGCACCAGCAGGGCGTCGCTTCGGCTCAGGAGCACCTGGCGGACCCAGGCAGCACCCGGCGTATAATCCTGCAGCTCGGCAAGCTGCGCCATCAGCGCCTTGTCGCCGGCTGCGAGCTGGCGCTCCTTCGGCATGGCGGCAAGATGCGAAACCGCCGATTGCCCGAGCAGCTGGAAGGCATCGAGCAGCTGCCTTTGCTTCGGGCTCAGCTCCTTGCGGCCGGCAAAGCCGCGATGGATCTGCGGCAGCCACGCCATGTAGAGTTCCCACACGGCGGCACCGCTGCGGTCCACCGACCCACCCTTTTCGAGGATGGTACCAAGCATGTTGGCAAGCACTGCCGCTCCCGGCGGTGGCAAGCGGCCAAGCTCGCGCGCCGCCCGCGCCACGATCTTCGGCTGCGTCATGGCGCTCGCGTAGAAGGCTTGTGCCGCCGCATTGAATTGCGCGTCGACACGGCCGCCGGCGTAAGCGCGGCAGGCGGCGAGAAGATCGGTCAGGGCTGCATCATTCATTCGGAACTGTCTCGGGAATCACTTGATGGCGAGGATCGATACAACACTTGGAAGGCGATGGTGCAGGCAAAAAGACATTGATATGGCAATATGGCCAGCGTAAATCCGGCATTTCCGCCGCCCTGGGTTGACTTCGCCGGCCTTTTCCTGTTTATCGCCCGCAATCTGCGACGAGCACAAGCCTCCGAGCCACCGACCGGGACCCATAAAGGTATAAAGAGATCCCGGAGGTCAACACCCGACAGCGCGATGCGCCCTCGGGTGCTTTTTGGCTTTGCGTCTTGTTTTCGTCATGGAAAAGCACGACGTTTTCGGGCGAGGAACGCGCAGTTGCGCCAAGTCCAATCCCGAGCGATCGATAAGGAAGAACCGATGTTTGAGAACCTCCAGGACCGTCTTGGTTCCATTCTGAATGGACTGACAGGCCGCGGCGCGCTTTCGGAAGCCGATGTTTCCGCAGCACTTCGCGAGGTTCGCCGCGCGCTTTTGGAAGCCGACGTGGCGCTGGATGTCGTTCGCTCCTTTACCGACCGCGTCCGCGAAAAGGCTGTCGGCGCAGGGATCCTGAAGTCGATCAAGCCCGGCCAGATGGTCGTCAAGATCGTCCATGACGAGCTGATCGAAATGCTCGGCGGCGAAGGCGTGGGCATAGACCTCAACGCGCCGGCCCCGGTCGTCGTCATGATGGTCGGTCTGCAGGGCTCCGGTAAGACCACCACATCAGCCAAGATCGCCAGCCGCCTGACCAGCCGCGACCGCAAGAAGGTCCTGATGGCCTCGCTCGACACGCGCCGCCCGGCAGCACAGGAGCAATTGCGCCAGCTCGGCGTGCAGACGGGCGTCGATACGCTGCCGGTCATATCAGGCCAGTCCCCGACCGATATCGCCGCGCGCGCCGTGCAGGCCGCCAAGCTCGGCGGCCATGACGTCGTCATCCTCGACACCGCCGGCCGTACGCATATCGACGAGCCGCTTATGGTCGAGATGGCGGATATCAAGAAGAAGTCCAACCCGCATGAAATCCTGCTGGTCGCGGATAGCTTGACCGGTCAGGACGCCGTCAACCTCGCCCGCAATTTCGACGAGCGCGTCGGGATCACCGGCCTCGTGCTGACCCGCATGGACGGCGACGGCCGCGGCGGTGCAGCCCTTTCGATGCGCGCCGTCACAGGCAAGCCGATCAAGCTGATCGGTGTCGGCGAAAAGATGGGCGAGCTGGAAGAATTCCATCCCCGCCGTATCGCCGACCGCATCCTCGGCATGGGCGACATCGTCTCGCTGGTCGAAAAGGCGGCTGAGAACATCGACGCCGAAAAGGCGGCCGCCATGGCCGCCAAGATGGCCAAGGGCAAGTTCGATCTGAACGACCTTGCCGACCAGCTCGGCCAGATGCAGAAGATGGGCGGCATGGGCGGCATCATGGGTATGATGCCCGGCATGGGTGGCATGAAGGACAAGATGGCCGCCGCTGGCCTGAACGACAAGCTTTTCGGCCGCCAGATCGCCATCATCTCCTCGATGACCAAGGCAGAGCGCGCCAATCCGGACCTCTTGAAACATTCCCGCAAGAAGCGCATCGCCGCCGGCTCCGGCTCCGACGCCTCCGACATCAACAAGCTTCTGAAGATGCACCGCCAGATGGCGGACATGATGAAGATGATGGGCGGCAAGGGCAAAGGCGGCATGATGAAGCAGCTGATGGGCGGCCTTGCCGGCAAGATGGGCCTCGGCGGCGGTATGGGCGGCATGCCCGACCTGTCGAATATGGACCCCAAGCAGCTCGAAGCCCTGCAGAAGCAGGCCGAAGCCGCAGGCCTCGGCCGTCCCGGCGGCATGCCCGGCCTTGGCGGCGGTGGATTGCCGGGCCTGGGCGGCGCCAAGCTGCCCGGCCTCGGCGGTGGTTTCCCGGGACTTCCCGGTTTGCCGAAGAAGAAGTGAGAAGGATCGTTGACCCCCATGATTGATCCAGACATCAAAGCCCAATTGGGCAACTATCGCCAGTCGATCGACAATATCGATGCCGCACTGGTGCACATGCTGGCCGAACGCTTCCGCTGCACCAAAGAGGTCGGCGTGCTGAAGGCCAAGTACGACCTGCCGCCGGCCGATCCGGCGCGCGAGGAATTTCAGATCGAACGCCTGCGCCGCCTGGCAAAGGACGCAAATCTGGACCCGGATTTCGCCGAGAAGTTCCTGAACTTCGTCATCAAGGAAGTCATCCGGCATCATGAACAGATCGCTGCCGATTTCAAAGGGTAACCCCTGGCCGCATGATCCCGAAAGACGCAGGACGTTTTCGCCAGGGATCACGCAGCAAGAGAAAAGCAGCGCGACGTAACCATACCGCACAACGAAGCGGTCAAGAAAAGCCTAAGGAGAATTAACATGGCACTGAAAATTCGTCTCGCCCGCGGTGGCTCCAAGAAGCGCCCGTACTACCACGTTGTTATCGCCGACGCCCGCTCGCCGCGCGACGGCCGCTTCCTGGAGAAGGTTGGTTCCTGGAACCCGATGCTCGCCAAGGACGATGCCAAGCGCGTTGAACTCGACGCCGACCGCATCAAGCATTGGCTCGACAACGGCGCCCAGCCGACCGACCGCGTTCTGCGCTTCCTCGCCGAAGCCGGCGTTACAACGCGCGACGCCAAGAGCAACCCGGAAAAGGCGAAGCCGGGCAAGAAGGCTCAGGAGCGCGCTGCCGAGAAGGCACAGAAGGCTGCTGACGCCGCCGCTGCTGCTTCTGAATAATCAGTCCTTGTGACTGTCGAAAACGGGCGACATGGCGACATGCTGCCCGTTTTTTATTTCCCATCGGCGGGTGTTCATCCTATGAGAGAACGCAACTACAGCGCCGCCCGTCACATATGACGCGCGAAGGTCGCTGTAGCACTTTAGATCTGCTGCATAATTCCTTAAATCGATCCCGATTTGAGGAATTATGCAGTAATCCCGGTAATCGGCGAAGAGACCATGACGAAACTGCAAAACCCGGTATTGATGGCGACCATCGGCGCGGCACAGGGCCTCAAAGGCGAGGTACGCGCCCGTGCCTATACTTCGGACCCCACAGCGCTTGGCGATTACGGCCACCTGCACAGCATGGACGGCCGCAGCTTCGAGGTTCTGGAAATCCGCGAAGCCAAGAACGTGGTGGTGGTGCGCTTGCGCGGCGTCAACGACCGCGATGCCGCCGAAGCGCTGAATGGCCTGGAGCTCTACATCGAGCGCGACAACCTGCCTGATGATGAACTCGATAACGACGAATTCTTCTACACCGATCTCGAAGGGCTGGAAGCTGTCGACGACAAGGGCACCGGCTACGGCACGGTCAGCGGCATCTATGATTTCGGCGCCGGCGACCTCCTGGAGCTGAAGGGTCCGGGCAAGCGTCCGGTCCTGATCCCCTTCTCAGAAACGGCCGTTCTCGAAATCGATCTCGAAGGCGGCAAGATTCTGATCGATCCAATGGCCGCAGGCCTGATCGACAATCCCGACGATCTCATCGGCAAGCCGCCGAAGCCGGAAAAGCCGGAAGGCAAGACGAAGAAGTAATCCTCATTGGGAAGTGACCGCGCCATGAGTTTCCGGGCGACCATCCTGACGCTTTATCCCGAGATGTTTCCCGGCCATCTCGGCACGTCGCTTGCCGGCAAGGCGATGGAGCGTGGTCAGTGGGCGCTGGACACCGTGCAGATTCGCGATTTCGCCACGGATAGGCACCGCACCGTCGACGACACGCCCGCCGGCGGCGGCGCCGGCATGGTGCTGAAGCCGGACGTGCTTGCCCGCGCCATCGACCATGCCGGCGAAAACGACAGCCGCCCGCGCCTGCTGATGAGCCCGCGCGGCAAGCCGCTGACGCAACAGCGCGTGCGTGAGCTCGCGGCAGGTGACGGCGTCATCATCGTCTGCGGCCGTTTCGAAGGCGTCGACCAGCGTGTCATCGACGGCCGCGGCCTCGAGGAAGTCTCGATCGGCGACTACATCCTCTCCGGCGGCGAGCCAGCGGCGCTGATCCTGCTCGACGCCATCGTCCGCATCCTGCCCGGCGTCATGGGCAACGATCTTTCCGGCCTGCATGAAAGCTTCGAAGGCGGCCTGCTGGAGCATCCGCATTATACGCGCCCGCAGATCTGGGAAGGCCATGAGATCCCCGCCGTGCTCACCTCAGGCAACCACGCGGCAATCGCCAAATGGCAGAAGGAGCAGGCCGAACAGCTGACACGGGAACGCCGGCCGGATCTGTTGGAAAAAAAGGCTGAGAAATAGCTCGTTGGGCAGGCTTCGAAGAAGCCAACGCGTTTTGCTTAGAGATCAGGTCACTAAGTGGATTTCTCCGCCGCAGGCGCGCTATAGCGCCCAGTGCTATCAGGCGGTAGGGAAACAGCGACGAACATGGAAAAGCGAGGAGGCGCTGGAGGATGGCAAAAGACAACGCGACGGAAGCGGAACAGACAGTTCCCGCTTCCCAGCTGATCGATCAGAGAATTCAGGAACTGGCCGACTGGCGCGGCAAGACGCTTGCCCGGGTCCGCGCCCTCATCAAGCAGGCCGAGCCTGAAGTCGTCGAGGAATGGAAGTGGCGCGGCGTTCCCGTATGGTCGCATGCCGGCATCATCTGTACCGGCGAGACCTACAAGAGCGTGGTCAAGCTGACTTTTGCAAAGGGCGCCTCGCTGGATGATCCAGCCGGCCTCTTCAATTCGAGCCTTGAGGGCAATACGAGGCGCGCGATCGACATTCGCGAGAATGAAGAGATAAATGAGGAAGCGCTGAAGACGCTCGTTCGCGCCGCATCTGCCCTGAATGCATCGAGCCGGAAAAAGAAGAAAAGCGGCTGAACGGCGGAAGCCGGTGCCGATAGGCCGAAAATCGCCTCTCGGCGCCGCCCGAGCCGCAACAAACGCCACATAATTCGGCCGCAAGGGGTGACAAAGGCGTGACAATAGGGTATGTGCGCGCCCGGCATGGGAAATTTCCCATCAACCACCAAAGAAAAGCAGACGTATCCGCCCCCGCCGTAACAGGCATATATCCGAGGCGAGACCTTGAAGGTCCGACCAGGGATAGAGATCGTTCAGGGCGCTCTGGCTGTTGAAGCAACAACGAGGTTGATACTATGAACATCATTCAGCAGTTGGAAGCCGAACAGGCTGCCAAGATCGAAGCCAAGCGCACTCTTCCGGAATTCTCCGCTGGCGACACGGTCCGCGTCAACGTGAAGGTCACGGAAGGCAACCGTACCCGCGTTCAGGCCTATGAAGGCGTCTGCATCGCCCGCTCCGGCGGCGGCCTGCAGGAAAACTTCACGGTCCGCAAGATCTCCTACGGCGAAGGCGTCGAGCGCGTATTCCCGGTCTACTCGCCGATGATCGAAAGCGTCGAAATCGTTCGCCGCGGTAAGGTCCGTCGCGCCAAGCTCTACTACCTGCGCGATCTGCGCGGCAAGGCTGCCCGTATCGTCGAGAACACCGGCACCCGCGCCCGCAAGCTCAACGACGCAGAGCGTCAGGCTCTCGCCGAAGAGAAGGCACGCATCGAAGCCGAGAAGGTTGCAGCCGCTCAGGCGCTCGCAGCCGAAAAGGCAGCAGCCGAAGCCGCAGAAGCAAAGGCAGCTGCAGAAGCTGCTGCAGCAGCCGAGCCGGCCGCAGAATAATTTTCGATCCACACGGATCGCAAAGCTTGAAGGCGGCCCTTGGGTCGCCTTTTTGCTGCCTGCCGCAGGCATCGAGCGAAAAGAATATTTCTCAATTCGCTGCTCATTTTAGAGTTGCTTTTCCATTTTTATGATCGCGACCGTGGCAATGGCCTTGCCATCCCCTTCGCAAATATGACACTTTTCCGCCGCGCTCATCGGGGAGATTTCCATGGCATTCCGTCGTTCGTTTCTTCTGGGGCTCAGCGCCCTCCTGCTTGCACCCTTCGCCTCCTTCGCCGCCGATCTTCCGAACCTCAACGGCAAGACCGTCGTCGTCGTCACCGAGAATGCCTATCCGCCGCTGCAGTTCATCGACCCAAAGACGAACAAGGCGATTGGCTGGGAATATGACGCGATGAACGAGATCGCCAAGCGCCTGAATTTCAAGGTCGAATACCAGAACACCAGCTGGGATGCGATGATCCAGGCCGTCTCGGAAGGCCAGTACAACATCGGCATGACCGGCATCACTATCAAGGAAGACCGCAAGCAGAAGGTCGATTTCTCCGACCCCTACATGCGCTCCGAACAGTTCATGCTGGTGCGCGGCGACGAGAAGCGCTTCACGGACGCCAAGAGCTTCGCCGCCTTCAAGGACGGCCTCATCGGCGCGCAGCCGGGCACGACCCCCTTCTATACCGCCGTCTATTCGGTCCTCGACGGCAATGAACAGAATCCGCGCATCAAGACCTTCGAAACCTTCGGCGCCACCGTTCAGGCGCTGAAGACCGGCGACGTCGACATGGTGCTGACCGACGGCACGGCCGGCAAGGGCTATGTCGATGCCTCCAATGGCGGCCTGAAGCTCACCGGCGGCCCGCTCGGCACCGAGGATTTCGGCTTCATTTTCCAGAAGGGCTCCGATCTCGTCGCCCCGATCAATGCCGCGATCGCCAGCCTCAAGGCGGACGGCACGCTCGACGCGCTGAACAAGAAGTGGTTCCTCGACTACAAGATGGGTCAATGAACCCTGCAGATCGACATACAGGAAGCCCGCTCTAATGGCACCAATGGCAGGCCCGGGCGGGCACCACGGCAAGGATGACTTTCCCTGGTGGTTGGTCGCCCTTGCCACACTCGGCGTCGTCGCCTCGATCGCAATCGCGGCAAACGGCCTTTACGCCCAGATCTTCTCCCTTCTGCTCAACGGCATCGGCGTCACGATCTTCGTGACGCTGGTGGCTTTTACGCTTGCCATGCTGCTCGGCCTTGGGCTTGCGCTGCTCGGCCTGTCGGATTTTCTCGTGCTGCGGCAGGTCGCGCGCTTCTATATCGAGATCGTGCGCGGCATCCCGATACTGGTGCTGCTCGCCTACATCGCCTTCGTCGGCACGCCGGCCTTCGTCGCCGTCTACAACGGGGTCATCTCCCCGCTGATTTCCGCCGGCTGGACAAGCCCGCTCATCACCCGCGACGTGCCCTTCATCTGGCGCACGATCATCGCGCTGACGATCGCCTATTCGTCCTTCATCGCCGAGATCTTCCGCGCCGGCATCCAGGCGGTCGACCAGGGCCAGATCGAGGCGGCAAAGGCGCTCGGCCTCAGCCGCTTCCAGCGCTTCCGCCTCGTCGTCTTTCCGCAGGCGATCCGCGTCATCCTGCCGCCGCTCTCCAACGACTTCATCGCCATGGTAAAGGACAGCTCGCTGGTCTCCGTCCTCGGGGTTGCCGATATCAGCCAGCTTGCCAAGCTCTATTATTCGGCCAATTTCCGCTATTTCGAAACGCTGTCGATCCTCGCCTTCATCTACCTGCTGCTGACGATCGGCCTGTCGCTGCTGCTCAGGCAACTCGAAGCCTGGATGCGCCGCCGCTCCGGTGCCGACCGGTCGGCCTTCCGCCGTCTCGGCGCCGGCCAGCCGCCCGACGTGCAGGTGTAGCGACTGCGGCCAGACGCCAGCCCCCAACATGCCCTATCGTTGCCATTGCCGAGACTTCGGAAAATTGATATGAGCATGGCCATGAATAAGATCATGAGCAAGGACGGACGATACGTCACGGCTTTCGTGCTGCAGGACCACAAGCGCCTGCCGGCACGCTTCTTTGCGATGATTTCGGGCGCGCTCAACAGCCGACTTCGCTGATCACACCCGAGGCCGGCGGTCCTGATCCGTCCATTCCCCTTTTCGATAATGCCAATATGGATCTGTAGCCATGAGCGCTCCACGCACACTGTACGACAAAATCTGGGATGACCATCTGGTCGACGCCCAGGACGACGGCACCTGTCTTCTCTATATCGATCGCCACCTCGTTCATGAGGTGACGTCGCCGCAGGCCTTCGAAGGCCTGCGCATGACCGGCCGCAAGGTTCACGCCCCGCAGAAGACGCTGGCTGTCGTCGACCACAACGTTCCGACCTCGGCCGATCGCCATCTCGGCATCAAGAACGAGGAAAGCCGCATCCAGGTCGAGCAGCTCGCCAAGAATGCCGCCGAATTCGGCGTGGAATATTACTCCGAAAACGACAAGCGCCAGGGCATCGTCCACATCATCGGCCCCGAGCAGGGCTTCACCCTGCCCGGCATGACCATCGTCTGCGGTGACAGCCATACCTCGACGCATGGCGCCTTCGGCTCGCTGGCCCACGGCATCGGCACCTCCGAGGTCGAGCATGTGCTCGCCACGCAGACGCTGATCCAGAAGAAGGCCAAGAACATGCTGGTGCAGGTCGACGGCCAGCTGCCGCCGGGTGTCACCGCCAAGGACATCATCCTTGCCATCATCGGCGAAATCGGCACCGCAGGCGGCACCGGCTACGTCATCGAATATGCCGGCGAAGCCATCCGCGCACTGTCGATGGAAGGCCGCATGACCATCTGCAACATGTCGATCGAAGGCGGCGCCCGCGCCGGCCTGATCGCGCCGGATGAGATCACCTTCGAATATATCAAGGGCAAGCCGCGCGCGCCGAAGGGCGAAGCGCTGGAGCAGGCGATCGCCTACTGGAAGACGCTGACGTCGGACGAAGGCGCGCATTACGACCGCATCGTCACGCTCGACGCCGCCGCTCTGCCGCCGATCGTCTCCTGGGGTTCCTCGCCGGAAGACGTCATCTCCATCCAGGGCATCGTTCCCAACCCGGACGAAATCCAGGATGAGACCAAGCGTACATCCAAGTGGCGCGCGCTGGACTATATGGGCCTGAAGCCGGGCACGCCGATGACCGAGATCAACGTCGATCGCGTCTTCATCGGCTCCTGCACCAACGGCCGTATCGAAGACCTGCGCGCCGTCGCCAAGGTCGTGGAAGGCAAAACGGTGGCCTCCACGGTTGATGCCATGATCGTTCCGGGCTCCGGCCTAGTGAAGGAACAGGCGGAAGCCGAAGGCCTCGACAAGATCTTCAAGGCTGCCGGTTTCGACTGGCGCGAGCCTGGCTGTTCCATGTGCCTCGCCATGAACGACGACCGCCTGAAGCCGGGCGAGCGCTGCGCTTCGACCTCGAACCGCAACTTTGAAGGCCGCCAGGGCTTCAAGGGCCGCACGCATCTGGTCTCGCCCGCCATGGCCGCCGCCGCCGCGATCGCCGGTCACTTCGTCGATATCCGCGAGTGGAACTGATCCTCTCAAAGGCATGAATGACAAGGGGCGGCTTGAAAGCCGCCCTTTTCTTTTGTCGAAAATGAATGTGACCGCTCGCTCTATCGCTTCGATACGACGGGCTGGCTGCCGAGCGCGGCATTTCCTTGCCGCGGAGCCTGCTGCGCCCGCTGGCTGAGCCAGACGCTACCGAGCACGACGACGATGCCGAACATCTGCATCGGGCTCAGCTGCTGGCCGAGCACCACCCAACCGAGTATCACGGCAGTCATCGGGCTGAGAAAGCCGAGCGGCGAGACCACCGAGGGCTCCAGCCGCGACAGGCCCCGGAACCAGAGAATAGAGGTGAGCGCCGCGCCAATCAGCCCGAGATAGGTGAAGCCGAGAAGGTTTGCGCTGCTCAACGCGGGAAGTGGCGGCTCAAGCGTCAAAGCGGCGGGCAGCAGCAGCAAGCCGCCCGCCGTCAACTGCCATGCCGTAAAGGTCAGCGGCGAGACGTCTGGCCTCCAGCGGCGGCTGAGCACGACGCCGGCCGCCATGGAAACGGCGCCGCCGATACCGGCCATGATGCCGATGGGGTCGAGCGCTGCTGCCGGCGTCAGAATGAGGAGCGCGACGCCGGCAATGCCGGCAACCGCCGCAACGATCGAAAGACTGCGGATCGGCGATCCCAGCAGCAACCGCGCCAGCACGATGACGATCAGCGGCTGAACGGCGCCGACGGTCGCCGCCACGCCACCGGGCAGCCGGTAGGCCGAAATGAACAGCAGCCACCAGAAGACGGAGAAATTCAGCGCGCCGAGAACCAGCGACTTCAGCCACCAGACCCCGTGCGGCAGCCGCCGTACGATGGCGAGCAGCAGCAGCCCGGCAGGCAGGGCACGCAGCATGGCGACCGTGAGGGGATAGCCGGCCGGCAGCAATTGTGTCGTCACCAGATAGGTGCTGCCCCAGATCGCCGGCGCGATGGCTGTCAGCAACAGGTCGAAATTACGGTTCATGGCCTCGGTCTCAATATTTATCTTGACCTCAAGATAATACGAAATACCTTGACGTCAAGGTAAATTCGTGGCGAGGTTTCGCCATGGATCGCATCGACAAAATTCTTGAGCAATGGCGCCGCGAACGGCCGGATCTCGACACCACGGCCATGGGTCTCTTCGGGCGCATGCGCAATCTCACGCTCCACCTCTCCCGCGAAATGGAGAAGACCTTTACACGCTTCGACCTGAATTCGGCGAACTTCGACATGCTGGCAACCCTGCGCCGCTCGGGCGAGCCCTATGCCCTCTCCCCCGGCGACCTCATGGATACGATGATGGTGACATCGGGCACGATGACCAATCGCATCGATCAATTGGAAAAAGCCGGCCTCGTCGCCCGCAGCCAGAACCCGGATGACGGCCGCAGTTTCCTGATATCCCTGACGCTGAAGGGTTTCGAGCTCATCGACGCGGCGGTGACGGCGCATGTGGAAACGCAGGCGCGGCTGGTTTCAACTCTTTCGGAAGAAGAGCGAATGGCGCTGGACGGCCTGCTGCGCAACTACTTAGCCGACTTCGAACCCCGCACCTAAGCCCGCGCGCCGCTCGGCGCAGATATCGCGAATACAGCCGCGCAGCCAGCGATGCGCCGGATCCGCATCCATCCGTGGATGCCAGAGCAGCGAGATCGTCACATGCGACGTCAGCACCGGCAGCGCGAAACTATGCATGCCGACGCGCAGGTTCCCCGTATACCGTTCGGGAACACTGACGATCAGGTCGGAAGCGCGCGCCAAGGCCAGCGCCGCCGAAAAGCTGCCGACGATGGTTGCGATCTGCCGCTCCAGCCCCAGCCCCTCCAGCGCCTCGTCGATCTGGCCTTTCTGCAATCCGCGCCGAGAGACGAGGATATGCCGGCCGGCGGCATAGCGGGCAGGCGTCATCACCCCCTCGCTCAACGGATGCCCGTTTCGCACCACCCCGATGAAGTGATCGTGGAACAGCGCCTGCGTCCGCAGCTCCGGGCCGGTATCGTCGCCCACCACGCCGGTCTCGAGATCGACCGTGCCATCCCGTAGCGGCGTGCTGTCCTTATCCAGCTTCTGCGTGAAATAGAGCCGCGCGCCGGGCGCCTGCTCGGCAACGCTGGCGATCAGCTCCGGCCCGAAATTCTCCACGAAACCCTCGCGGGTCCGTATCGTAAAGGTCCGGGCGAGCTGCTTCAAATTCAAGTTCTCGGCCGGCCGCAAGGCCGCTTCCGCCTCCTGCACGAGCCGGCCGAGGCTCCCGCGCAACTCCAGCGCCCGCGGTGTCGGAACGAGCCCGCGCCCGGCCCTGACCAGCAGCGGATCTCCTGTCGTCTCGCGCAAGCGGGCGAGCGCCCGGCTCATGGCGGATGGGCTCAGCCGCAATCGCCGGGCGGCGCGCGCGACACTGCCTTCGGCAAGCAGGACGTTGAGAGTGACGAGCAGGTTGAGATCGGGTGTGGACATGGCGCAACCATAGCATGGTTTTCCCGATATATAGCGTCAAACGCACGAATTAAGTGCAAATGATGCGCGTTCCGCCACATCACATCGAGAGCTACTTGTCTGCCGGGACTTTCTATTACCTCGTCAGAAATGGAGCTCATGTTGAAACCGATCATTGAAACGCCGGACAAGGCCGGGTCCGGACATATCAAAGCCGCTGCCTCGGTCCGCTGGGCGCTTGCGAGCCTCTCGCTCTCCATGCTGATGCCGTCGCTCGATACCAGCATCGCCAATGTCGGCCTGCCGACGCTCGCCCAGGCATTCGGCGCCTCCTTCCAGCAGGTCCAGTGGATTGTGCTTGCCTATCTGCTCGCCATCACCACGCTGATCGTCAGCGTCGGACGGCTGGGAGACATTTTCGGCCGGCGGCGCATGCTGCTGATCGGCATAAGCCTCTTCACGCTCGCCTCGCTCTTCTGCGGCATAGCGCCGACGCTCTCTCTCCTGCTCGCCGCCAGGGGCCTGCAGGGCCTCGGGGCCGCCATGATGATGGCGCTGACAGTGGCGATGGTCGGCGAAACCGTGCCGAAGGAAAGGACGGGCAGCGCCATGGGCCTGCTAGGCACAATGTCCGCGATCGGCACCACGCTCGGCCCATCGCTCGGCGGCATCCTGATCGCCGGCTTCGGCTGGGAAACCATCTTCCTCGTCAACGTGCCGCTCGGAATTGCAAACTTCCTTCTCGCCGCCCGCTTCCTGCCGGCGGATCGTCCAGGCACGAAAACCGGCCAAGACCGTCCGGATGCGATCGGCACCTTTCTGCTGGCCCTGGCGCTGGCAGCTTACGCGCTGGCCATGACCATGGGACAGGGCAGCTTCGGCGCGTTGAATCTCGGCCTGCTGCTGGCGGCCGCCTTTGGCATCGCCCTCTTGGTCTTCACCGAGGCGAAAGTGAAGTCGCCGTTGCTGCGCCTTTCCATGTTCCGCGATACCTCGCTGAGCGCGGGCCTTGCCATGAGCACGCTAGTTTCAACGGTCATCATGGCGACACTGGTGGTCGGGCCTTTCTATCTCTCCCGCGCCCTCGGCTTCGATGCCGCCGATGTCGGCGCCATCATGTCGGCCGGCCCTTTGGTGTCAGCCCTGACAGGCGTGCCGGCCGGCCGCATCGTCGACCGCTTCGGCGCCCGTCGCATGAGCGTGATTGGCCTGATCGGCATGATGACGGGCCTCTCGCTGATGGCAGCGCTGCAGGGACGCTTCGGTGCCGCCGGCTATATCGGCCCACTGGTCATCGTCACCGCCAACTACGCGCTGTTTCAGGCGGCCAACAACACCGCGATCATGAAGGACATAAGCTCGGAGCAACGTGGCGTGATTTCCGGCATGTTGAGCCTCTCGCGAAATCTCGGCCTGATCACCGGCGCCTCCGTCATGGGCGCAGTCTTCACGCTGGCCTCGGGAACGACAGACGTCACCACGGCCCGCCCCGAAGCGGTCGCCACGGGCATGCAGATCACATTCTCGGTTGGAGCCTTGCTGATCGCCGTGACGCTGGTCATCGCCATCACCGGCCTGGCTTTTGCAAAGCGCAGCACCCTTTCGCGGGAAGCCTCGTGAGGATGGAATGCAAGGGATGGCGGACAACAGATCCGCCATCCGATCAAGCCGACCCGTGGCTGCCGAACTCGGCGGAGACGAAGTCGAGAAAGCTGCGGAGCTTCGGCGTGACGCGGCGATCCGGCGCGTAGAGGATATGCAACGGGCGCGTCGGCACGCCGTATCCGGGCAGAATAGGCACCAGCGCACCGGTCTCGAGGCTGGATTGAATGAGCTCGAACGACTGCAGGACGATCCCCAGCCCCGCCAATGCAGCGTTCAGCAGCGCCTCGCCATTGTCGATCATCAGCCGGCCGGAGATCGGAATGCTCACACTCCCCTCCGGCCCTTCGAAGTCCCAATGCGTCCTCAACATGGTATGCGAGAAGATGAGGCACTCATGGTCTCGAAGATCATCCGGCCTGGAGGGAGCCCCATGGGATTGGAGGTAGCTCGGCGCCGCGCATGCCACCAATCGATACGGGTCGAGGCGGCGGGCAATCAATCCGCTGTCGGCAAGATCCCCGATACGAAAGACCGTATCATAGCCCTCGTCGATCAGATCCACCATGCGGTTCGTAAGCGACAGATCGATCGAGACCTCCGGGTGCGCGCTCAGATATTTGGGAAGTTTCGGCGCGAGAGCATGAATCCCGAACGTAACCGGAGCGTTGACCCTCAGCTTTCCGCGCGGCACGGCCCGCGTTTCAGCCGCCAGCGCCTCCGCGGCCTCGACCTCGGCGAGGATATTGCGGCAGCGCTCGTAAAACTGGCTGCCGACCTCCGTCAGATGCTGACGACGCGTCGTACGGTTCAGAAGCCGAACGCCAAGATGCTGCTCAAGAAACTGCACATGCTTGCCGACGAGCTGCGGCGACATGTTCAATGCATCCGCCGCGGCGCTGAACGAGCCCAGCTCGACCGCCTTGACGAAGATGCTCATGCTGGAAAAGCGGTCCATTAGAAACATTCCGTTTCAAGTATAAACTCACATAGCTTATTTATCTCGATATAGCGATAATTCTATTGATTGGTCAGCAACAACAAGGAGCTGACGAACATGAAAATCGCTGTAATTGGTACTGGAAATATGGGTGCAGGTCTGGCCCGGCTTCTGGCTGGAACGGGCTCCGAGATGGTGATTGGTCATCGCGACCCGGCAAAGGCCGCATCTTTCGCCGCAGAGCTGGGCGGGAATGTCGAAGCAGGTGGCATTGCCGCCGCCATCAAGCTCGCGGATATCGCCATTCTGGCTCTGCCCTATGGCGCGATAGCGGAAGCCTTGAAGGAAGCGGGCAATCTCAAGGGAAAGGTGCTGATCGATGTCAGCAACCCCACTACCGCGGACTTCCGTGGTCTCGTCGTCGGACACTCGACTTCAGCAGCCGAGGAGATCCAGGCGCTCGCGCCTGGGGCAACGGTGATAAAGGCCTTCAACACCATCTTCGCACCGCTGCTGCCGCGCGAAGCCCGCAACGGCAAGGTGCTGCAGGTCTTCATCGCCGGCGATGATGAAAAGGCCAAGGACGCCGTCTCCCACCTCGCCAGCGCCGCCGGCTTTGAAGCGGTCGATGCCGGTCCCCTCTCCAATGCCCGCTTCATCGAGCCCATTGGCGAGATGAATATCCACTTCGGCTTCTTCCTCGGCAAGGGTCCTTCCGTGGCGCCCGTCTGGGTTCAGCTCTGACCGCGGTCGACACAGAATCGAGACGAAAAAGGCCGGGAACTTTTGTTCCGGGCCTTGTCACATGAATGATCGACGGCTCCTGCCAATCAGAAGCTTGCCGTCATCGGATCCGGACCGATGCGGCCGCCGGCCGAATCGAGCTTGGCGATCTCGGCCAGATCGTCGCCATCGAGCTTGAAATCGAAAACCTTGAGGTTTTCCTCGATGCGGCTCGGCGTCACCGATTTCGGGATGACGATCAGGCCGTTGTCGATGTGCCAGCGGATGATGACCTGCGCCGGCGTGCGGCCGTGCTTGGCGGCAACCTTGCCGATCACGGCATTGGTCAGAAGCTTGCCCTGGCCGAGCGGGCTCCAGGATTCGGTCTTGATGCCGAGCTTGTCGTGCACCTCGCGAAGCGCCTTCTGCTGGAAGGTCGGGTGCAGCTCGATCTGGTTGAGCACAGGCGTCACGCCGGTTTCGCCGATGATGCGGTCGAGATGTTCGTTGGCGAAGTTGGAAACGCCGATCGAACGGGCACGACCTTCTTCCTTGAGGCGGACGAAGGCCTTCCAGGTATCGAGGTAGCGGTTGCGGTGCGGCGACGGCCAATGGATGAGATAGAGATCGACATAGTCGGTGCCGAGGCGCTTCAGGCTTTCGTCGAAGGCCCTCAGCGTGGAATCGAAGCCCTGGGCCTCGTTCCAGAGCTTGGTGGTCAGGAAGATGTCCTTGCGGGCGACGCCGGACTGGCGCATGCCTTCGCCGACACCATCTTCGTTTTCATAAATGGCTGCGGTATCGACATGGCGATAGCCGGCTTTCAATGCCGTGCTGACCGCCATCGGCGCGACGTTCTCCGGCGTCTGCCAGACGCCGAGGCCGACCTGCGGAATGGAATTGCCGTCGTTGAACGTGATTGTCGGTTGCGTGGTCACGATAAGTCTCCAAGGGATGAGAAGCGGGTGGAGTGAAGGCGTGATGTAAATTCGGAAAGAAAGGATCCGGGCCGCGCCCGCGCGCGCGCGCCGGTAAAAACCCATATAGTGGAGGACGTTGGTATTTTAACCCCGGGCCGCCGCTCAGACAACCCGGATAGTCGTTCCCTTGCGCAGCAGGGGAAGGATGCGCCGCATGTCGCGAAGATTGACTGCGACGCATCCCGCCGTCGGCTCGTAACCCGGCCTGATCAGGTGGAAGAAGATCGCCGAACCGCGATAACGCCGGCGCGAACGCACATTCCAGTCCAGCACCAGGCAGATATCGTAGAGACTGTCCCCCCGCCGCATTTCCTCGTGGCTCGGCTTGAAGGGAGCCTTCACCAGCCTGTTGTAGTTGGCGTTGTCAGGCTGGTCGCACCAGAGCATGTCCTTGCGAATGCGCCGCATCGGCAGGGAGGTCCGCAGGAAGCGGACCTGATCGCCGCGCGTGAAGCCATAGAGCAGCTTCATGCAAGCAATCGGCGTCGCGCCGTCCCCTTCTCGCTTCAAGATGCTGCGCCCGGATCTGCCGATTGCCGCCGGCACGATGAGCGGCCCCACCTGCACCAGCGCCCGTATTTTCTTACCCGGCGCAGGACGCACGATGATGGTGGAAGCGGTCCGCCTGGCCGCCGCCCTTGTCTTTTCCATTTTTCTCACATGTTTTTGCTTTGCGTGTGATTTCATTTGAAATCATAGCAGTTTCGATCAAACGACCAAGCCTGGGCCGCGTCGCGGCTTGCTAAAAATGCAATTTGGCGTAGGACTTAGGTGGGATTAGAACGAGGATCCGAACGGCATGACCGCACGCACCATTCTTCTGGTGGACGATGACAACGACCTGCGCGAGATGCTGGTCGAGCAACTATCGCTTTATGAGGAATTCACCGTCCTGCAGGAAGCGACCGCCGGAAAAGGCGTGCAGACCGCGCGTACCGTGCCTGTCGATCTCCTCATCATGGATGTCGGACTGCCTGATATGGACGGCCGCGAAGCCGTGAAACTGCTGCGCAAGAACGGCTTCAAGGCACCGATCATCATGCTGACGGGTCACGACACGGATTCCGACACCATTCTCGGCCTGGAAGCCGGCGCGAATGATTACGTCACCAAGCCGTTCCGCTTCGCCGTGCTGCTGGCGCGCATCCGCGCGCAGCTGCGCCAGCACGAGCAGAGCGAGGACGCGACGTTTACCGTCGGCCGCTATCTCTTCAAGCCGAGCCAGAAGCTTCTGACGACCGAGGACGGACAGAAGATCCGCCTCACGGAAAAGGAAGCAGCCATCATCCGCTATCTCTATCGCGCCGACCAGAAGGTCGTCACCCGCGATATCCTTCTCGAAGAAGTCTGGGGCTACAATTCCGGCGTTACCACCCATACGCTCGAAACCCACGTCTACCGCCTCCGCCAGAAAATCGAGCGCGACCCTTCCAATGCCGAGATTCTGGTGACGGAAAACGGCGGCTACAAGATCATTCCGTAGGCCGCAAACATGGCGCTGAACGACGATATCCGACTGCTGTCGCAACTGCCGCTGTTTCACGGCATGGGCGATGAGCCGCTGCGGCTGATCGCCTTCGGCGCCGATCGCCGTCACGTGAACCTGGGCCAGACCCTGTTCAGGGAAAAATCACCCGCCGAATGCGCCTATGTCGTCACGCGCGGCAGCTTCGAACTCAGCACGGTCGATGCGAGCGGGCAGAAGCAGGTCGAAGCGATGGTCCAGGCCGGCACCATGCTTTCGGAACTGGCGCTGGTAACGCTGGTGGAGCGGAAATATACGGCTGTTGCCGCCGAGGAATCCGACGTGATCCGCATCACGCGCGCTCTCTTCCACCGGCTGATCGAAGAATATCCCGATGCCGGCCTGCTGATCCAGAACCGCATCCGCGAAAACTTTGCCGCCCTCGCCAGGCAGGCGGCAGCGCTTCTCGGCCGTTTTTCCTAGCGCGCTCCCCTTTAGAGATTGAAATGCGCCGTGACAGGCACATGGTCGGACGGACGATCCCAGCCGCGCGCTGCCTTGAGAATCTCGATCCGCTGAAGATGAGGGCCAAGATCGGATGACGACCAGATATGGTCGAGGCGGCGGCCGCGGTCGGCAGCCTCCCAATCCTTGGCGCGGTAGCTCCACCACGTATAGAGCTTTTCGTTTTCCGGCACGTGCTGCCGCATCAGGTCGAGCCAGGCGCCGCGCTTCATCACCTCGATCAGCCCGTCGGTCTCGACCGGTGTATGGCTGACGATCTTCAAGAGCTGCTTGTGCGACCAGACGTCATGCTCCAGCGGCGCGATATTGAGATCGCCGACAAGGATCGCCGACGTGTTCTGTTCGGCATTGGCATGCAGCCGCTTCATTTCCTCGATGAAATCGAGCTTGTGGCCGAACTTCGGATTGATGCTGCGATCCGGTTCGTCGCCGCCGGCCGGAACGTAGAAATTATGCAGCCTGATGCGCCGGCCGCCGCGCTCGAAGATCGCCGAGATATGCCTGCTGTCGCCGACATTACAATAATCCTGCCGATGATCCTCGGTCAGCGGAAAGCGCGAGGCGATCGCGACGCCGTGATAGCCCTTTTGGCCATGGATGATGATGTGCTCATAGCCGAGGGCGCGTAAGGGAGCATGGGGGAAAAGGTCGTTCGGAACCTTGGTTTCCTGCAGGCAGAGAATGTCGGGCCGGGCCTGCATGACGAACTGCTCGACGATGGGCATGCGCAGCCGCACCGAGTTGATGTTCCAGGTCGCAATCGATAATCCCATGCCCAAGCCTTTCCCCAAGAACAATTCCAGGAAAAATGCGCAGCGGTTTTCCATCCGGAATTGCGTCAAAACAGACAACTGGAGCAGCCCGGCGATTCGGTGAAACGCGGGGCCGCCCCAGTCAGGCTAAGGCTTTAGACCGGCCGCGACGGAAAGGAAAGCGCCATTCCGTGCTCACCCCGCGGCCGAATGTGGAGAGGTCGATCAGCGCGTATAATCGATGCGGAAAACGCTGTCGTCGAAGGCGACATTGGCCTTCACATTGTTGATGATGACGTCGGTCGTCTTGCCCTGCGGATCGATCACGGTCCACTGGCGCAGATCGTAGGTTTTCGAATCGAAGATCATCGTGATGGTGGAATCGCCGAAGACGGTACGGTTGCCGAGCGTGATCTTGGTGAGATCCGGTTTGGAATCGACATCGCGAACCATGTCGGCGGAAAGATCGATCTTGTTGGCAAGCAGCAGGCTCAGCGGCGTCTTCGACAGCTGATACATGTTTCTGGTCTGCGTCTGGTCGTTGATGACCTGCACGTTGCTGCCGTCGCAGATGACGCGCATGCGGGACGGCGGGTCGTAGTTGAAGCGCATCTTGCCGGGCCGCTGGATGAAGAAGGTGCCGCTCATCTGATCGCCGCGCGGACCGATCTGCAGGAAGCCGCCCTTCATCGATTTGATGGACGAAAAGTGATCGGCGATGGCCTGGGCAATACCGGGATTGAGGGTGGCTGTGGCTGCCTGAGCCTGGTCTTGGGCCTGCGCAAAGGCCGAAACCGGCAGAGCGCCCGCCGCGCCGGCCGCGACCACGGCGCCGAGGAAATGCCGGCGGGTCAGGGAAAGTCGGCTGGACGGCCGCGCATCAAACTTGGTCATCGAATTCTCCTTCATGCTTTGTCCATGGCGCGCAAAATCGGCGTCTTCATGGCGCAACGGCCCATGTCCGGTTGTGGGCCGCGATCAAATTTCCCTGAGCATAGCCGGGATATACGACGCGAAAAGAACCTGTGGCCTCAGCGATCCAGAATATCGGCCTTGGTTGGAACGAGAATCTCGCGCTTGCCGGCATGGTTGGCCGGGCCGATCACGCCTTCCTCCTCCATGCGCTCGATGAGCGACGCCGCACGGTTATAGCCGATGCCGAGACGGCGCTGGATATAGGAGGTCGAGGCCTTGCCGTCGTTAAGAACGATCGCGACCGCCTGGTCGTAGGGATCCTCCGAATCGGCGAGATTGGAGGTGCCCGCCGGGCCGTGGCCGTCATCGTCCTCGTCGTCATCGGCGGTGATCGCATCGAGATATTGCGGCGCGCCCTGCGTCTTCAGATAAGCGACGATATCTTCCACTTCGCCATCCGCGACGAAGGGGCCGTGTACGCGCTGGATGCGCCCGCCGCCGGCCATATGCAGCATGTCGCCCATGCCGAGCAGTTGTTCGGCCCCCTGCTCGCCGAGAATGGTGCGGCTGTCGATCTTCGAGGTCACCTGGAAGGAGATGCGGGTCGGGAAGTTCGCCTTGATCGTGCCGGTGATGACGTCGACCGAGGGACGCTGCGTCGCCATGATGACGTGGATGCCGGCGGCGCGCGCCATCTGCGCCAGGCGCTGCACCGCGCCTTCGATATCCTTGCCGGCGACCATCATCAGATCGGCCATTTCGTCGATGATGACGACGATATAGGGCATCGGCTTCAGGTCGAACTCTTCCGTCTCGTAGATCGCCTCGCCGGTCTGGCGGTCGAAGCCGGTCTGCACCGTGCGGCTGATCGCCTCGCCCTTGGCAACGGCCTGCTCGACGCGGGAATTGAAGCCGTCGATATTGCGCACGCCAATCTTCGACATCTTCTTGTAGCGCTCTTCCATCTCGCGGACGGTCCATTTGAGCGCGACGACAGCCTTCTTCGGGTCGGTGACGACAGGCGACAAGAGGTGCGGAATGCCGTCATAGACGGAAAGCTCCAGCATCTTCGGATCGATCATGATCAGGCGGCACTGTTCCGGCGTCATGCGATAGAGCAGCGACAGGATCATGGTATTGATGGCGACGGATTTACCCGAACCGGTGGTTCCGGCGACAAGCAGATGCGGCATCTTGGCGAGATCGGCAATGACGGGTTCCCCGCCGATCGTCTTGCCGAGCGCCATCGCGAGCTTCGCCTTGGAGGTCTCGAAATCGCGGCTGGCGATGAGCTCGCGCAGATACACCGTTTCGCGCGTCGAGTTCGGCAGCTCGATGCCGATGGCATTGCGGCCGGGAACGACGGCGACGCGCGCGGCGATGGCGCTCATCGAGCGGGCGATATCGTCGGCAAGGCCGATGACGCGTGAGGACTTGATGCCGGGCGCCGGCTCCAGTTCATAAAGCGTGACGACCGGACCGGGACGGACATGGATGATCTCGCCCTTGACGCCGAAATCCTCCAGCACGCCTTCGAGCATGCGGGCATTCTGCTCCAGCGCATCGGCCGAGAGCGTCGCATCGCGGGCGACGGCCTTCGGCTCGGCCAGCAGGTGAACGGCCGGAAGCTGGAAGCCATAAGGGCGAATGAAGGAGGTCTGCGCCTCGCGTTCAGCCCGTGCGCCGGGCTTCGGGCGCGGTGCGGCCGGAGTGACGCGATGACCGTCGGCTCCCCTCGGTGAGGCCGTGGTCAGCGGCCAGGCGTCGTCCTCGTCGTCGGGCAGGATACCGGCCGGGCGCGGCGGATCACGATCATAGATCGAATCCTCGTCTTCATCCTCGTCATCGCCGAGGCTGATCGACGGCGCGGAAACCACGCGGCGCGCCGCGGGGCCATCCATGGACGGATCGAGACGATCGCCGCGAGCAACCGGCGCCTTGGCGCGCACGGGCTCGTTCAGTGTCCCGAATTCGTCATCGTTGAAATCATAGGGCGCGTCAAAGGCGTGGTCGCGGCGCTTGCGCGGACCCATGCCGAACAGGCGGCGAAGGCGGGCCTGCGTATTGTACCAGGCATGCATGACGGCACCGAAGGCCAGGAAGTTGCTAAGGAAGCCGCCGCGATCGTCATCCTCGTCTTCATCGCCCACCCGGCGGGCGCGGCTGCGCGTTTCCTCATAATCCTCCTCGCCCTCTTCATCCTCGACCAGGCTTTCCCCGATCACGCCGGAGGCGAAGAGCATGAGCCAGATGGCCGGAACGGCGAGAAGCGAGCCGACGATCGTGGCCACGACGCCGCTCGGATAGGTGCCGATGAACAAGGCGGGAAAGCGCAGGAGAAGATCGCCGATCACGCCGCCGATACCGTTCGGGATCGGCCAGGTCGGCGGTGCCGGAAAGCAGGCGATCGAGCCGGCCGCGACAATGCAGCCGCCGAACCAGGCGCCGAGCCGCGAGGGCACCCGATGAAGCTTGCGGTTGGAAATCAGCGCGAAAGCCCAGGCAACGATCGGCAGCAGCGCTAGCACCGAGGCAAGGCCAAACGACTGCATCATGATGTCGGCAAAGGCAGCGCCGGGAAACCCGAGAAGATTGGTCGGCGCATTGGCAGTTGCGTGGGAATAGCTGGGATCCATGACGTTCCAGGTCGCCAGCGCCGCAACGGCGAGCGCCAGCAGGAACAGCAGTGCGAAGCCCGTCAGGCCCTTGACCTGACGCCAAACCACACTCGATAGCGATAAACGGTCTGGCCGACCGCTCAACGCCGCCGAATTGCTTCTGCCCATGATATCCAGCCCCGTTCCTTGTCGATAGCGCAAGCGAATCGGCCGATGCCCACTCGCCGGCAGGTTAGCCCTACCTAATCAGAGGAGGGTTAATGGCATGTTAACCATGCGCTCCAGCTCGACGAATCGCCGATTTTTACAGCCCGCTGAGCCCTATAAACAAAAAGGGCCCGAACCGGGGTTCGGGCCAAGAGCGGCCTATTTGCAATGAAACAGGTCGCGACGGGACGTTTGACGATGCCGGGGGCCTTACCCCGGCATCGCAAGCTCCGATCAGGAATTGTGGTATGCAGCTTCGCCGTGCGAGGCGAGGTCGAGACCTTCGCGCTCGGCTTCCGGAGCAACCCGCAGGCCGATGATGACGTCGACGACCTTGTAGAGGATCGCGGAGCCGATGCCGCACCACAGGATGGTGGTAACGACGGCGGTCAGCTGGACCATGACCTGGCTGCTCATGGTGACACCTTCGGCATAGCCGACACCGCCGAGCGAGGCGCTGGCGAAGATGCCGGTCGCAATGGCGCCGAAGATGCCGCCGATGCAGTGCACGCCGAAGACGTCGGCCGTATCGTCGTAGCCGAACTTGTTCTTCACGACCGAGACGAAGAAGTAGCACAGCGGCGAGACGATGAGGCCCATGACGATCGCGCCCATCGGGCCGGCGATGCCGGCGGCGGGCGTGATGGCGACGAGGCCGGCAACCATGCCCGAAGCGCCGCCGAGCATGGAGGCCTTGCCGCGGGTGAAGGTTTCAACCAGCGACCAGGAGATGATGGCGGCCGCGGTGGCGATGAAGGTGTTGACGGTCGCAAGCATTGCGCCGCCGGACGCTTCGAGGTTCGAGCCGGCGTTGAAGCCGAACCAGCCGACCCAGAGCATGGATGCGCCGACCATGGTCAGCGTCATGGAATGCGGAGCCATCATGTCCTTGCCGAAGCCGACGCGCTTGCCGACCAGAATGGCGCCGACGATGCCTGCGATACCGGCATTGATGTGAACGACGGTGCCGCCTGCGAAGTCGAGAGCGCCCATCTTGAAGAGCATGCCGTTGGAATCCCAGACCATGTGAGCGATCGGGAAATAGACGAAGGTCGCCCACAGCGCGCAGAAGAGCACGGCGGCGCCGAACTTGATGCGCTCGGCGAAGGCGCCGATGATCAGGGCCGGCGTGATGGCGGCGAAGGTCATCTGGAACAGCATGAAGATGAATTCAGGAATGACGACGCCCTTGGAGAAGGTCGCAGCCGTGGTCGACGTCGAGACGCCCGAAAGGAACATCTTGGCCGTGCCGCCCCAATAAGGGCTGGTGCCGCCGCCGAAGGCGAAGGAATAGCCGTAAAGGACCCAGATGATCATCACGACGGCGCCGATCATCGTGCACTGCATCAGAACCGACAGCATGTTCTTGGCGCGGACGAGGCCACCGTAGAACAGCGCAAGACCCGGCACGAGCATGAAGAGCACGAGAATGGTGGAGATGAACATGAAGGCGGTGTCGCCCTTGTCCGGAACCGGAGCGGCAGCGGTCGCGGCAGCAGCAGCCGGAGCGGCCTCCTGCGCGAAGGCGATCGCCGGCGCGAGCAGCGCCGCAGAAAGCGCGCCCACCCGTGCGAAGGTGGAGGAAAGCTTGGAAGATGACATGCAAATAACTCCCTGATCGGCCGTGTTCTTACAGCGCTTCTGAATCGGTTTCGCCCGTACGGATGCGCACGGCATGGTCAATGGAATAGACAAAGATCTTGCCGTCGCCGATCTGGCCGGTCTTGGCGGCCGACGCGATGGCCTCGACGGCCTTGTCGACGATTTCGGATGCGACTGCGACCTCGATCTTCAGCTTCGGCAGGAAGCTGACTGCATATTCGGTGCCGCGATAGATTTCAGTATGCCCCTTCTGGCGCCCGTAGCCCTTCACTTCGGTCACAGTCAGGCCCTGGATGCCGACAGCCGTGAGGGCCTCACGGACCTCATCGAGCTTGAACGGCTTGATAATGGCCATCACAATTTTCATCTGGTTTCCCATCCTTTGTTTACCCTCGGCACGGAGCCGACTCTCCTTGCCGCCGACGAGTGTTTCTGCAGCGACTGGGCATACACATTCAAAGGACGTGCCAGTTTCGTGACGTATTTATAACGCGTTGAAATCTAAGGAGTTTATTGCGCAAAGCCAATAAAGCGGCAATTTGCGCCGCGCCAACCGCACAAATAAAGTGCAAATTTATAAATTTGCCTTTTATTTAATCATTTGCCTTTTTACGAATCAGGCCTTCCTGCGCCACCGACGCAATCAGGACACCGGATCGCGTAAACAGGCTGCCGCGGGTAAAGCCGCGCGCGCCGGATGCGCTGGGGCTTTCCTGGCTGTAAAGCAGCCAGTCGTCGAGCTTGAACGGACGATGGAACCACATGGCATGGTCGAGGCTCGCCACCTGGATGCTCGGATCGAGAACCGATGTGCCATGCGCATTGAGGGCAACATCGAGCAGCGTCATGTCCGAGAGATAGGCAAGCACGGCATTCTGGTAGAGCCGGTCGTCCGGCACCGGCCCGGTCGGGCGGATCCAGATATTCTGCCGCTGGCTTGGCTGCGAGCGGGAAAAATAGCTCTCGATCGAAACGGGCCTGATTTCGATCGCCCGCTTGCGCTCCCAGTAACGGCGCACGTTCTCGGGCGCGTGGGCAAGATAACGCTGCTTCACCTGCTCCTCGTCCATCAGCTCCTCCGGCATCGGTACATCGGGCATGTCGCCCTGATGGTCGAAGCCGGGCTCATCGAGCTGGAAGGACGCCGTCAATGCAAAGATCGCCTTGCCGTGCTGGACTGCGAGCACGCGCCGCGTATTGAAGCTGGAACCGTCACGCAGGCGGTCGACCTGATAGAGGATAGGCACGGAAGGATCGCCCGGCAGCATGAAATAGGCATGCAGCGAATGCGCGAAACGATCGCCGTCAACAGTTCTTTGCGCCGCCATCAGCGCCTGGCCGATGACCTGACCGCCGAAGACGCGCTGCCAGCCGACCTGCGGGCTGTTGCCGCGAAACAGGTTCATCTCGATCGTTTCCAGATCGAGCGTCGCGAGCACGGTTTCCATCGGGGTAAGCTTCTCGGTCTCTCGCGACATTTTGCTTGAACTCCAATGGTAGGAACCAGGAATAGGATGCTCTATATAGAGCAGGAAGCGACAGTAAGACACGGGGTGAGCACTATGTTGGACATGCTGGTAGTGGGTGGCGGATATGTGGGTCTTGCCGCAGCGGTCGCAGTCAAGCAGGCAGCCCCCCACCTCGGCGTCATGATCGTCGAGGCGTCCCCCGAAACCGCCTGGAAGAAGGACATGCGGGCTTCGGCGGTCATCGCGGCTGCCTCGAAGATGCTGGATGTCCTGGGCATCTGGGACGAGATCGCGCCGGAAGCCGAACCGATCACCCGCATGATCGTCACCGATTCGCGCACCAGCGATCCCGTCCGCCCCGTCTTCCTCACCTTCGACGGCGAAGTGGCCGAAGGTGAGCCCTTCGCCCATATGGTGCCGAATCTGATCATGGTCGGGGCGCTGCGCGGCGCCTGCGAGCGTCTCGGCGTCACGATCAAGCATGGGCTCAGCGCTACCGGATTCGTCACCGACGATGCCAAGACCACCCTTACCCTATCCGATGGCAGCACGTTGGAAACGCGGCTCCTGGTCGCCTGCGACGGCGTGCGCTCCAAGTTGCGCGACATGGCTGGCATCAAGACGGTCAACTGGGACTACGGCCAGTCCGGCATCGTCGTCACCGTCGAGCACGAGCGGCCGCATGGCGGCTGCGCCGAGGAGCATTTCCTGCCCTCCGGCCCCTTCGCCATCCTGCCGCTGAAGAACAACCGCTCGTCGCTCGTCTGGACGGAGCGCACCTCCGACGCCGAACGGCTGGTCGCCTCCGACGATCTCCTCTTCGAGGAAGAACTGGAGCGCCGCTTCGGCCATAAGCTCGGCAAGCTCGCCGCCGTCGGCGAGCGCCGCGCCTTCCCGCTCGGCCTGACGCTTGCCCGCGCCTTCGTCGCGCCGCGCTTTGCGCTGGCCGGCGATGCCGCCCACGGCATCCACCCGATCTCCGGCCAGGGCCTCAATCTCGGCTTCAAGGATGTGGCGGCCCTTGCCGAAACCATCGTCGAGGCCGACCGCCTAGGCCTCGATATCGGCTCGATCAATATCCTCGAGCGCTACCAGACCTGGCGCCGCTTCGACACCTTCCGCATGGGGGTGACGACCGACGTGCTGAACCGGCTCTTCTCCAACGACAACACGCCGCTCCGCATCGCCCGCGACTTCGGGCTAGGGATCGTCGACCGCCTGCCGAACCTCAAATCCTTCTTCATCGGCCAGGCCGCCGGCACCACCGCTAAGGATAATCCTCGGCTGCTGGCCGGCGAGGCGATTTGAAGGGGCGGGACCGAAGTGAGATCAATTTGGTGGCAAATGCCACATGAGCCAGCAATAAGCCCTGAATTGGCAATCAGCTCCCGAATAGTATGCGGGCCGCTGGTCAATTCCCAACCAGCTGTGGCTTTTATCCAACGGCCCCATGGTTTCGCCACAACCTACCTAAGCCGAATCAATGGTCAAAATTGACGGCGCAGTCACTGCCAACATCATCTATGCGAGACCCCATCTAAGTTAACAAGGTGCGGCGGGTCATGCTGTCGCAAGAGCCGTTGCCAACCTTAAATCAGCCGTGTCGTACGAAGGTACTCCTTGTGATTGATTATCTGCCCGGTGAGCCCAAATATAAACGCTGCCGTCATGCAGTTGCTGGCTCACAATGTGAAAGCCAGCTTGGTCGACCATTTCAGCAAGCGCTTGTGGCGTGATCAACGCGTAGAACGAGTAACCACGCAAAGATTTCAGAAGGAAGCCATCGTACCAAGGCTCTGCAGCCGGCAACTTCGCCATGCGCGTGAAATCAGAGTTTCTATATTGCACCACAAACAGGCAGCCAGCATTGGGTTCCAGCTTACACAGTATCTGGGCAAGAAGCCGTTGCCTCTCACTTGGCACAGGAATGGCCGACAGAACGTTGATGCAGAATGCTCTTTCGTAGAGGTCTGGACACTCAGCAAACTCAATGGTGCTAAAAACAGAAATGCGATTTGAGCCCCGGAAAATGTCTCGTATCGAAGTACGGTTTCCCTGTAAGGTCTGCTGCCGAGAAATTTGCACCTCTGAATCCACTAGGGATAGATGCTCAGTGGTTTGTAGCAGTGGTTCATAGTACCTCAACTTTCCACACCCAAAGTCGAGCGTACGGTTCACCGGTGACAGGTTGGCAACCAGAGTGGTTAGAAATTTCGAGCTTTGAGTTGCTGGCTTGGCGGCGTTTTCAGATTTCACAACCCTGCCGCCTGGTAGATTATAGTGCATTGAATTCCGCTGCCACGGCAGCACGTCGCGTCTCGTCTCGAACGACTTGAGCGACTTGGCTCTCTGCATATGCCGCGCTTTGCAGCCGAAAAAACCGCATGAGAAGCAGCAACACTATACATGCGATCAGAAGTAATGCAGCTGGGGTCCACGCGCCATAGACCGCCAAGATGGTCGCCGTAGCGAAGAGAAGCGTGATCGCTTCTAAGCAAATCCAAAACCAAGACCAATTCGTAAGAGCTTGAGTTATCGTGTGGCTATCGATTACTGGCTTAGTGCTAGAAACGTAAGCATAAAAGGTCGCGCCCATCAGACTTTTCCGTGATAGTCTTACTTTGTCGAACTGCGCAACCGACAGAGTAGATCCAGACGCAATGGCGAGCGGGTATAGTACATAATTCACATCAAACTCGCTGCGGATACGGAGGAGATCCGAAAGTCTATCATGTAGCTTTACCGCATGGGCGATAAGCGCGAACAAAATCGCTAAGGCTAGCACGCCGATAAGTGAAATGGGTAAATGCAGAAAATCTGCCGCTTCCTTGGGAAACACGCTATCGATGTAGTCGCTGAGTTCTGTCATCGGCCGCACGAATTGCCTTAACATGACGATACAGAAAATTGAAACGCCCCAAGTATACCAGCCAAGCTTGGTGAGCATTTCGCTATAGTTGTTCACGCTTAAGATTGGAAAGAAAGACATTTTTCGCCCCAAATATGTCTCGCTACTCAAATTGTACCATCTATGGACGCATTTACCTCGGAAATCAATCAACTTTTGGTCGAGACGGCGCTTATCGGTGATCATTATCTGTTGGTGACCACAGGCATAAACTTTCCCTCACTCACCTGTGGGATGCAGTAACACTTACTCCTGAATTCCGAAGAAACCAGCCTCAATCCTCGATGCGGCGTGCTTCCGAAATCAGCATGATCGGAATGCCGTCGCGGATCGGGTAGGCAAGGCGGCCCTTTTCCGAGATCAGCTCGTTCTTTTCCCGATCGTAGCTCAGCCGCCCCTTGGTGAGCGGGCAGACGAGCAGATCGAGCAGTTTCGGATCCACCTTGCTGACCGTGACATCCATGAGAAAGCTCCTATTGCATCATGGAATCGGTGTCGCCGGCGCCGGCCAGCACGATCTTGACGATGGCGATGAAGGTCTCGGCGCGGGTTTTCAGGTCCGGTGCCTCGAGGAGAGCCTGCTTTTCGGCCGGATCGAAGGGCGCCATGATCGACAGCGAATTGACCAGCATCATGTTATCGGCCCGCTCGACGCTTTCCCAATCCGCCTCGAGCTTGTTGGCCTCCAGATAGGCCCGGAAAGCCGAAAGCAGCGCCGTGCGATCCACCGTGTCTTCCTCGTGGTGGGATTTGAGATCCGAGATGAAGGGCGTGATGCGGAATGTGCGATAGGGCAGATGTCCGGTGATTTCATCCATCAGCCGGAAGCGGCATATGCCGGTCAGCGCGGCGATGTAACGCCCGTCGCCGGTCTCGGCGATGGACGTGATGCGCCCGAGACAACCGACATGCGAGAGATTGGAGGATTCGGCCGGTTCGGAAAGAGCGGGCTGCACGATGCCGATCAGCCTGTTGCCGGCGATGGCGGCATCGAACATGGCGAGATAGCGCGGCTCGAAGATATTGAGCGGGAGTTGCGCGCCGGGCAGCAGCAGCGCGCCGGACAGGGGAAACACAACCACCGATTCGGGCAGATCGCCCGGCTTCAGATATCTGGCATTACCGACTTGCATCTCTTCCATCCCGCTAGATCACCGCGCTGCCGGCCGCAGTGGGCCGCACAGGAACGACACACTCGCGGTCGCCATCCCGCGCCGCGTCGTCAGACAATGTGGGCTCATCCGCCGAAAACACAAGAGCATTTTGGCCAATGCCGATGCCTCACGCTCCCGGCCATCCGCGGCCGTTGTCTAACAACCGATCGCGCGGAAGGTTTCGCACGATCGTCATGTCCATCGAGAAAACAGGCCCGTCAGCAAAAAAGGCCTATTAGGAAAACAGGATCGAAGACAGCTTGCGGCGAGCCGCGATCGTGGCCGGATCCTTCGGACCCCACACATCGAAGAATTCCAGGAGCTGGCGGCGCGCGCCGTCATCGTCGAAGCCGCGATCTCTCCGCATGATGGTCAGAAGGTGATCTGCCGCCTCCTCGCGCTTGCCTTCGACATTGCGGATCTTGGCGAGCTTGACGCGCTGCTCGTGATTGTCGGGATTGGCGGTGAGTTCCTGCTCGATCGCAACGGGATCGCCGAGCTTGCGGGCCTCGTCGATCTGGTCGAGCTTCTTGACCACGGCCTGGATGCCGGCATCATTGGCGAGCGTCTCCGGCAGATCGGCAAGCGCCTCGCGAGCGCGCTGGCTCTGGCCAGCGGCGATCATGCATTCCGCCATGCCGGCAAGCGCCTTGGCATTTTCCGGATCGGCCTGCAGCACGGCGCCGAAGAGTTCGGCCGCGCCGTTGACGTCGCCGTCGGCGAGCAGGCCGCTCGCTTGTTCGAGAACGGCGGCAATCTCCGCCGCCTGATCGTCGGCACCACCCTCGGGACCGCCGAGACGATCGATGAACTGGCGGACCTGGCTTTCGGGAACCGCGCCCATGAAGCCGTCGGCCGGACGGCCATCGACGAAGGCGATGACAGCCGGGATCGACTGGATGCCGAGCTGGCCGGCGATCGACGGGTGGTCGTCGATGTTCATCTTGACCAGCTTGACGCGGCCCTGGGCTTCGGTGACGACTTTTTCGAGGACCGGCGTCAGCTGCTTGCACGGACCGCACCAGGGCGCCCAGAAATCGACGAGCACCGGCTGCTTGCGCGACTCTTCGATAACGTCCTTGGCGAAGGTCGCCGTCGTCGTGTCCTTGATCGGCGAAGCGCCGCCTGCGGCAGGCGCGCCGCCGTAGGATGCCGTGGCCGACATCTGTCCGCCGAAGGAAGCGTTATAGGGGTTGTTCGGACCGCTCATGAGTGTCTCCCGCCTGCCGGCATCCTTGATCTTATGAAAAACATGCTTCCCAAACGGTCCGGTAAGGTCCGCCCGGCAGCACGCCCGATGGAATGGTCAAGGCGACCGGACAATCCGAAGAGAAGCCGCCCGCCGTGATATTAGCGCTAAAATCGTACCTTAGCTCGTGACTTTCAAGACTAGCGGCGCATGACCCGTCGCCTCCATGAAGCGAAGCAGATCGGCGCTGGCAATCGACGTCGTCGCATCGTTCGACAGGGGATGGCAATTGACGATGTCATGCGCCATCAAATCGGCGTCGAGGATGAAGGTGACGTTGCTGGCCGTATCGTTGATCGCGCCGAAGGCCGTGACCGAGCCGGGAATGACGCCGAGATATTCCATCAGCTTTTCCGGCTTGCCGAAGGATACCTTGCTCGCGGCACCGATCAGCGTGTGCACGGTCTTCAGATCGACGCTGGCGTTTTCCTCGACGGTCAGCAGGAAGAAATTGTCCTTCTTATCCTTCACGAACAGGTTCTTCGTGTGGCCGCCGGGGATTTCGTCGCGCAGCGACACCGATTCGGCGACGGTGAAGACGGGAGCGTGGTCCTTGGTCGCATGGGCAATGCCGAGCCCGTCCAGGAAGCGGAAAAGATCGTCGCGGGTTTTCGGGTTGGTCTCGGTCATGACGTCTCGCAATCGAAAATGGTTCGCCCCTGATACGTCGCCCGCAATTTCATTGCAATCTTTGAGACGACAAAGCCCGGCGTTTCCGGGCTTTCCGGCGATCGCGGCAAAGACGCCGAAATTTTTCTTCGCGAACTCGTCATTTCCCTGTTGCATTTGAAAAACGGTTAGGCCATATAGCGCCCGTCGCCGCAAGACGACGCCCAGCGGTCCAACACACTACCCCGGATCGCGACGGGAATGAGCGGGTGTAGCTCAGGGGTAGAGCACAACCTTGCCAAGGTTGGGGTCGAGGGTTCGAATCCCTTCGCCCGCTCCAGTTTTCCAATTTTTTTCTGAAAAGAAGAAGCCACGGCCCAGGCCGAAGGCTACCTTTTCCGAAAAGACGGGTTTCCATACTCCCGTATCCTCCCCCGGCCTATGCTTTGCCCGATGCACCTTAAGGTCTCAAATCAGTCTCAATTGACGTTCAGGTCTGCGCTTCATTCTGACGGCTGGAACGCGGTACTCTTCGGATGAAAACAAAGATTTCCCCGCTGATTGCGATGCTGTCGCTTCTGCCGGCGCCTGTGCTTGCCCATCCGCACATTTTCATCGACGCCAAGTTCGAGGTCGTCGCCGCGCCCGACGGCTCGATCAGCGAGCTGCGCAACGTCTGGAACTTCGATGAGGTATTCTCCTCCTCCGTACTTCTGGATTACGACAAGGGCGGCAACCAGACGCTGACGGCGAGCGAACTCAAGGCTGTGGGCAAGACGGTCAGGGATTCGCTGGCGCAGTACGGCTACTATACGAATGTCACCAGCAACGGCAAAGCCGTGCCGATGGCCAAGCCGGACGCGATTGAGGCGGACTACAAGGATGGCTCGCTGATCCTCACCTTTTCGCTGAAGCCGGAGCAGAAGACCTTCCTCAAGGGGACGACGATCTTCGGAATCTACGACAAGACGCTTTATACGGCGGTCGATTTCGCCACCGACAACGACCTGGCCACATCTGGATCGGGCCTCGGCCGCTGCAAGCGCAAGGTGATCAGGCCCAATCCCAAGGAAGTCATGGCGGAGAACCAGGCCGCTCTCACCAGCATGTTCTTCAGCGATCCCAAGGGCACGGATTATTCGCTGCTCGTGGCGACGCGGCTGGAAGTCGACTGCTGATCCCGTTGGAGCAATTCCAGGAAAAGTGCATGGCGGTTTTCCGTCCGGAATTGTGGGAAAACAAGAGGATAGAGCCTTTTTCGCGATTCGAAGAAAAGCGGAATACTCTAGGGCCGCGCCGGAACTGACGCCTTCCCTCACTCCGGCGGCGGAGTATCGCTTCGCGCGCCTTCGCCGTTTCGCAAGGACGATATGGAGCGGCGGGCGATGATCCAGCAGCCGAGCGCCCAGGTCGCGCCGGCGCACCAGCCGCCGAGAACGTCCGACGGGTAATGCACGCCGAGATAGACCCGGCTCACGCCGATCATCAATGTCAGCAGGATGCCGGCAGCAACAGTGAAGGCGCGCGTCGAGCGATAGGTTCGCGTGCTTGAGATCAGCGCGGCCAGGGTCAGATAGGTCACCGCCGACACCATCGCATGGCCGCTCGGGAAGCTCAGATCATGCACTTCGACCAGATGCGGCACGATATCGGGCCGAGGCCGCGCGACGCCGATCTTCAATAACGCGCTCAGCGCCCATCCGCCAAGCACCGACGCGAGGAGGAAGATGGCGATGGCCCGCTGGCGGTCCAGCAGCAGATAGATCGTCACCAAAGCCGTCATCAGCGCCAGCACGGTCGTCCCACCGAGGCTGGTGATGTCCTTGACGGCATGGGTGAGCCATCCCGGCCCGATCGGCACGGAAAGATTGCCGGGCTGGCGAAGCGCCAGCAATATCGCCTCGTCGAATCCCCTCGTGCTTCCTTCGAGAACCTCACCCGTCAGATAGATGAACAGAAGAATTCCGCCCGAAAGAGCGGCGAACATCAAAAGCAGAAAGGGCTCATGCCGCTTCAACCATCCAGGTATGCCCGACGTGCCAAATGGCCGATCCTTCATGCGCTGAAACCTGCGTGTCGTGCTTTCATATCGCTTCTTTCATGGTCAAAGTCCAAATGGGACAAGGCCTATCTAGGAATTAAATTTGTCGCTTCCAACCTTGGCGAAGACGAGCGTTGTGCGTTTGGCAGGTCAAGCGCTTCAGGTTCGTGAAATGTTTTTCATCTATCCCAGCGCGTATTGCTCGCTCACGCGGCAGCAGGTCGAAAGAATGCAGCGCCACGCTTGCAAAAGCCCTCGGGCCGCAAGTTGAGCGCGGTAATTGTTCTTTAATTTTCTGCTGTTTTCGGAAGCTTGAGCTGTGCTAGTAATGCGGCAGGGGCGATCAGGGATCGGATGTTGTCAGAGTGTTAAGTGTTGGGACATCTTTCTCCGCTCGCTTGTCGACGCTGGCCGGAATGGGGCTGCTGGCCGCGTCCGTAGCCGGCGCTTTTCCCGTATCGTCCAGGGCGGAAGACGCCGCGAAATCCACATCCGATACATGGGTTGTCACCCTTGGAGCGACGGTGGAATACGGCCCCAATTATGAGGGATCGAAGCGCTATTCCTTCAGCGCCCTGCCTTCTTTCGATTTCCACCGCCTCGGGGAAACCCAGGAATACAGCGCTCCGGATGACAATTTCGACTATCAGCTCTTCGATCTCGGCGGCCTCGAAATCGGTCCCGTGGTGGGCCTGCGGGATGACCGCTTCGACCTCAACGATCTGCACCTGCAGAGCCAACGCAAAGTGCGCTGGAATTTCGATGCGGGCGGTTTCGCCCAATATTGGCTGATGGAAAATCGGCTGCGGTTCCGCACGGAACTGCGCCAGTCGCTTTGGGGCGGGGATGGTCTGGTCGGCGATCTCGCGCTCGACTGGTTTCAGCCGGTCGGCGACAGATGGCTCCTGTCGGCCGGACCTCGCCTGTCGATGGCAAACGACGCCTATATGCGCGCCAACTTTGGCATCTCGGAGAGCGAGGCTGCAAGACATGGCCATATCAGCGCGTTCGATGCCGGCGCCGGCGTGAAGTCGCTCGGCGTCACGGTGGCGGCGACCTACACCATCTCCCCCGCCTGGAGCGTGCAGGTCTATGAGAAATATAACCGCCTGGTCGGCAACGCCGCCGATAGTCCGATCACCTCGCGCTTCGGCTCACGTAACCAGAACATCATCGGCTTCACGCTGAACAGAACCTTCAACGTCAACTTCTGAGGCGCTGCGCGCTTCATTCTCGGCTATGTAGTTGCGCGTCAGCGGAATGATGTCGTTTCGCTTGGTCATCTGAATCTGGAAGACGACGAGATCCTCGTAGCGGAAGGCGGCTTCCGCCGTCGAAAGATAATATTCCCACATCCGGCAGAAGCGCTCGTCATAAAGCTTGGCGGCATCGTCCCAGCGCGCCATGAAGCGGGCCCGCCAGCTCTCCAGCGTCATTGCGTAATGCAGCCTGAGCACCTCGACATCGGTAATGGCGAGCCCCGCCGCCTCGATCTCGGGCACGATTTCGGAAAGTGCCGGAATATAGCCGCCGGGGAAGATATATTTGTCGAGCCACGGCGTCGTGAAGCCGGGCGTCGCCGAGCAGCCGATGGTATGCAGCACCATGATGCCGTCATCCTCGAGCAATTCAGCGCATTTGCGGAAGAAGGTGCGATAGGAGGCCAGTCCGACATGTTCGAACATGCCGACGGAAACGATCCTGTCGAAATGGCCGTTGAGGCTGCGGTAGTCCCTCAGCGCGAACTGCACCTCCGCCGGCGTTCCCCCGATCTTGTCGGTCACGCGCTTCGAGGCATAGTCGTGTTGTTCCTCGGAGAGGGTAACGCCAAGCACATAGCCGCCCGGCGCATGCTCGGCCACATGCAGGGCCAGGCCGCCCCAGCCGCAGCCGATATCGAGAATGCTGTTGTTCGGCTCGATCAGGAGCTTGGCGGCGAGATGCCGTTTCTTGGCAACCTGCGCGTCATCCAGCGATTGGCCGGCATGTTCGAAATAAGCACAGGAATATTGCCGGTCCGGATCGAGGAAAAGTTCGTAGAGCCGGCCATCGAGATCGTAGTGATGGGCGACGTTGGCCTTCGAACGCCCCGGCAGGTTGCGGTGGCGGAAAATCCGCAGCTTCGTTCGCGCATGATCTATGATGCGGGCGATCAGCGGGTGGGTGCTGTTCTGCGCCTCGCGCAGCATCATCGCCACGAAATCGTAGAGCGTGCCCCGCTCGACGATGAAGCGCTCATCCATATAGAGTTCACCGAGCCGCATATCGGCATCGATGAGCAGCGCCCATTGCGCGCGGTCATCGGCAAAGCGGACGTGAACGGGCTCGCCGGTGCCGTCGCCGAATGTCAGCACCCGGCCGCTCGCCGTCGTCACGGTCAAAGCGCCCCGTGTGACGATCGACGACAGCGCGCGCTTCACGCACCAGTCCACCAGGCCAGAGAAAACGGCATTGCCCTTGGGGCGATTTTCAGCGTGAGAACCTGGCATCATCCATCCTTGCCGACACCACTATGCAGACCATCGCGCTTGGCGTGCCAGTCATCCTGCTCTTCCGGCGCCACATTAGCGCCTGCAATCAGCCAGACCCCCAAGAGGATCAAGCCGCTGCCGATCACCTGCAGGGCGACGATCCGCTCGCCGAAGACGAACCAGCCCGTCGCGATGATCAGCACATAGCTGACGCCTGAAAGCGGAAAGGCGCGGCTGAGGTCGAGCGCCGCAAGCACGTTCATCCAGATGAAGAAGGTCACAATCTCGACGGCGATCGCCGCCAGAATCCAATAGGACGTGAGCGCCTGCCAGAGCCAACCCTCTACGCTGCCCCCGCCCAGCTGCTCCGCCCCAAGCTTGATGAAGAATTGGAACAGGGTGTTCAGCACCGGCACCGCAAGCCACAAAAAGCGCATCGGCATCACGCATCCCCCTCGTCTGAAGAGAACATCGGCGATACCAGCCGCAGCAATCTCTGGAGGAAGGGATTGCGATGGCGGAAATACATCGCATTGGCGGTCAGCTTGCTGCCGAGCCGTACCTTGTTTTCATAATATGCCTGGCCGCTCTGGTAACGGCTCAAGCCATTGTCGAGGCAATAGCGCAAATTGGTGAACCAGCTGAGGAAATAGAGGTTGTAGGGCCGTCCTTTTTCGCCATCCATGCAGAAGAACTTGTCGATCGCGATGCGCTCGTCATGGACGATCAGGTTGGCGGCCATCAGTCTGTCTTCGACGAAATAAAAGGCGCAGAAGGAGCGGCCGCTCATGCCACTGAGAATGCCCTGGAAATAGTCTGGCGTCAGCTCCTCGAACTGCCATTCGCTGCGATTGCGCGTGTCGTGATAAAGCGCCATCACCTCGGGCAGGAACTCGCCGAAATCCGTGCGGATCTCCACCCTCACCTGCTCGAAGGATTTCATCTTGCGGCGCATATCCTTGCGGGTGCCGGATGAAAGCCTGCCGAGATATTCGTCGATCGTCTTGAAATCGATGTCGAGCCAGGCCGTCGGAAGGCCGCCGATCGAGGCATAGCCGCGGGTGGCAAAGAGCGCCCCGAATTCAGCAGAGGTTGGTTCGGGAATATCCTTGAGGCCGATCAGCGCGCAATGCTCCGTCGCGGCAACCTGCTCGAAGAAGGACAGCATCTCCGCCAGCAAGGCGCCGCGGCGCTCGCCCGAAATATCGGGATGAAAGCCGATCGCTCCTGTCTCCGTGCAGGGCGATCCGAGGCAGGCAAGGCGCAGCTTCAGGAAGTTCGGGAAATAGCGCTGGATCTTGCGCACCGATCTCCGCAAAAATCCCTCCTCCAGCGTCGTATCGAGCGCATAAAGGCAGAGAAAGGCCGGCATGGCGGCGCTGACCCGCCCATCTTCGACGATGGTGATGTAGCGCCATTCGAAGCCTTCGAGGCCAGCCTCCTCGATGGCGAGCAGGCAGTCATAATCCTCCACTTGGCCCTGGAAGCAGGCGTTCCATGCATCGCGGCCGATGGCGCGGATGCTGAAATGAACCTCGGCCATCGGCTTGCCGGCCGGCCGCGGCAGCATTTTAAGCAGCGGCTGCGACATGACGCGCCTCGAAGAAATCGGCCGTGAAATCGGCCACCTGGCGATGCTGCCGGTCGACATGGATCATGTGATAGCTGTCCGTGATCCACTTCAACTCGTGCGGAGCGCCGATATGCTCGGAAATATAGCGGGCATGCTTGGGGCTGGCGAGATCGTCGTCTTCCGCATGCAGGATCAGCGTCGGCGTTTGCATCCGCGGCAGCATGCTCTTGAGGGCCTTGCCCAGCCGATGCATCTCGACCAAGCCCTTGCCGGGGAATTTTTCCAAAACCCCCTCGCTCGCCATGCCTTCGATCAGGCGGCGCATGCGCTCGTCCTTGATCCCGAGCGACGTCGTCTCGCTGAAGCTCAGGCGATCGAGGAAGGGAACGCGCGACAGCCAGCCGATCTGCGATGCCAGCAGCGGATAGTAAAAGGGAACGTCCCAGCCGTCATAGCTGAAGCAGGGAGAATAGATCGCCACGGCACTGATCGCCTTTTTCTGCTCGGCAGCCAGCATCGCCAGCTTGCCGCCGACGCAGATGCCGGCCGCGAAGACTTCCTGCGTTCGCGATGCCAGCAGCGCCGACGCCTCGATGACCGAACCGAGCCAATCTTCCCAGCGGGTCTGACGCAGCGTCTTCACATCGACGCCATGACCCGCCAGCAGCGGCGCATAGACGCTGTAGCCCCTGCGGTTGAGATGACGGGCAACCAGCTTCATTTCGGCGGGCGCCCCCGTCAGACCATGGATCAGAAGAATGCCTTTGCCGTTTGAGCCCTCCATGAAGAAGCTCAATTCGTCATGCCTCATGAGTGAGCTCCGACTGCCGGTTTTCCTTGGCCATGAAGCCAAGGGCATGGCAGGTGCTGATCACATGCGTACCGTTCTTTTCCTGCTCGTCCTTGATCTGCTCGTGCAGCGCCGGGAGCTTCGTCCAGTGAGTGCGCGGACGATAATGATGCTCCGCATGATAGCCATTGCCGAACCACAGCCAGTTGTAGAAAGGCTGGTGGCTCGAAACGCCCCAGGCAATCGGTTCGTCCGGATCGCCGTTCAGATGCTCGTAATAGCCGTTCAGCGACGACAGGCAGTTGCCGATATAATAGAACGGCACGAAGAACAGCACCGCCTTCCAGTCGTAAAGCAGCGCAAGCGCCGCAAGACCCAGGAAGAAGTAGAGTTCGAACCGCCCCCAGGCCGCATCGAACGGACGGTTGCGGGCAATGGCCTTGTGAATGTCGCCAAGGCTGTCGCGAAAGAAGCTCAGGAACGTGTAGGACCAGACGTTTTCCGGCGCGCCGTCATGGCCATGGCGATAGATCGACAGCAGATCGATCGTATCACCCTTTTCGTCCGGCCGGTCGCTGTTGCCGGAATGATGGCGCATATGCACCCAATGATAATAGGTCTGCGAAAAGCCGATCGCGACCGACTCCAGCAGGCTGAAGGCATAGTTCAACCAGCGCGGCTTGAAATAAGGCGTATGGATGAAATTGTGCGATATGCTGTTGATGTTCCAGGAGATCGAAACGGCATAAAGGCAGCCGAGAGCGGCCGAGAGCCAAAGCGGGCGGCTTTCGAAGCCGACGATCAGATAGACATCGAAGGCGAGATGAGCGACGGCTGCCAGAACCGGCATTAGATCCCATCGGGTATGCGCAAAGATTTTCATAATCCTGTAACTCCCACACAAGCCACGCCGGCCGTGACGAGAAACACGCCGGTCGCGTGGCGCAGGTTGATGTTTTCCTTGAAGATGACGGCGCCGGCAAGCACGATGACGACATAGCTCAGCGCCATCAGCGGGAAGGCGATGGTTAGGGGGACGCGCTCCAGAACGGCCGTCCAGGCGAAAAGCTCCACGGCCCAGAACAGAATGCCGAGCCAGGTGATTGGCTTGGCCAACGCCGAAAGCAGAGCGCTCTCGCTGGCCGATTGCTTGAAGCAGACTTCGCGGGCCGTCTCCGCAAGTACGCAGAACAGGATGAGCCCAAGCATGGGAAGTGTCAGGCTGCCGGTCATTCCATATACTCCGCCAGGACTTCCAGCAGCGCATGATTGGCCGCGCTGTTGATGTTCCTCGTCGTTTCGGCGCCCTGCCGCATGCGCGGCTGATCGATGAAGATCTCCGCCCGCTTCATGAACTGGGTCCGCAGACTGCCAGCATAGCTCGGGGTCGAATAATCCCCAATGACATCGGCGCCGATAATGCGGTAGCGGCTGCCGATTTCGCTGAGCAGGGCCAGGAGGTAAGGCAGCCGCATGCGGCCCTGATCCCAGTTGGTCACGGCATCGTCGGCCGCCAGCACATCCTTGTCGATGGTGACGTAGACGGCCTCGGTGCGAATGCGGCTAAGCATGCGGTCGATGAAATTTTCCTCGCCGATCTCCGTGATCGATTTCCAGTGCAGCGCGCCCTTTTCCTGCTGATAGCTGGCGCCGTTGCCGTAATCGGCCAGCACGCGGCTCGGCGGATGTTCGTAAGGGTAGAGCTCCAGCTTGCCTTCTCCGAGCCAGTGCAGGTTCGCTCCCTTGCGCTCGGGGCTGCGAAGGTCGCTGCTGCAGACCCCGATCGTGATGACCTTCTGGATATTGCGATTGGCAAGCGCCCTGTTGACCCAGGAGCCGCAGTGCATGCCGCCATCGAATTTCACCCAATCCGGATGATTGTCGAAATGGATCAGCGTCGCCGGGCCGGGCTGCCGTTCCAGCGCGCCTTCAAGCAGCAGCGCCGTGATGTGATGGAAATCGCCGGACCCCATGAAGCACAGCTGCGGATCCTTGCTCATCGCAGGACCATTCTTGACGATCTCTCGGCTGAGGTTGTCAAGGGCGCTCTGCTTGCCCCATAGCCGCACCAGCTGCCCCGCATCCTTGCCGAAATACTGGTGCGCGCCCGCAAATTTGCAGGCACGCACGAAGTCTGGCTGCAACTCCAATGCATCGTCGAGATGGAGAAGCAGGAGCTGCACCGTCTTATCTCCGGGCCGCGCGCGTCAGGAGCTGGTCGAGCAGGGCAAGCGCCAGATCGATTTCCTCGCGGGTGATGAGCAGATTGGGCGCGAAGGTGATGACGTTCTTGTGATAGCCACCGACATCGAGCACGAGCCCGTAGGTCTTGGAGCCAACCTGCATGTCGCCCTTCATGCCTTCGTCGCACATCCAGTCCATCGTCGCCTTGTCGGGCGTGTAACTGTCGTCCTTGCAGATCTCCATTCGCAGCGCTAGGCCAAGACCGTCGACTTCGCCGACGATGGCATGGCGCTTCTGCAATTGCTGCAGCCCGTCGAGGAAGTAAGCGCCCTTGGCCATGATCGAAGCGCCGAAATCCTCTTCCTCCAGCATCTTCATCGCTTCGAGCGCCACGGCGGTCCCCATCGGGTTGCTGGCGAAGGTCGAATGCGTGGAGCCGGGCGGGAAGATCTCCGGATTGATCAGTTCTTCGCGGGCCCACACGCCGGAAAGCGGATTGAGGCCGTTAGTGATCGCCTTGCCGAAGATCAGCGCATCCGGTGAAACGCCGAAATGCTCGATCGACCAGAGTTTGCCGGTACGGTAGACGCCCATCTGGATCTCGTCGACGACGAGCAGGATGCCGTGATCATCAAGCACCTTCTTCAGTTCGACGAAGAAGTTCATCGGCGGGATGACGTAGCCGCCGGTGCCCTGGATCGGCTCGACGTAGAAGGCGGCATATTCGGACTTGCCGGCCTTCGGATCCCAGACGCCGTTATATTCGCTTTCGAACAGGCGAGCGAACTTCTGGACGCAATAATGTCCGTACTCTTCCTTCGACATGCCCTTCGGGCCACGGAAATGATAGGGGAATTCGACGAACTGCGCACGGTCGCCGAAATGGCCGTAGCGGCGGCGGTAGCGATAGCTCGATGTGATCGCCGAAGCGCCGAGCGTACGGCCGTGATAGCCGCCTTCGAAGGCGAACATCAGGCTCTTGCCGCCGGTGTAGTTGCGCACGAGCTTCAGCGAATCCTCGACGGCCTGCGAGCCGCCGACGTTGAAGTGGACGCGGCCCTTGTGGCCGAACTTGCGCTCGGCGTCCTGGGCGATCATCGCGGCAAGCTCCACCTTTTCACGGTGCAGATACTGCGACGCGACCTGCGGGAGACGGTCGAGCTGGCGATGCGCGGCCTCGTTCAGGCGCTCGTTGCGATAGCCGAAATTGACGGCGGAATACCACATCTGCAGATCGAGGAACGGCGTGCCGGTCCGGTCGTAGACGAAGGAGCCTTCGCATTCTTCAAAGAATTTAGGCTTGTCTGTGTAGTGAACCGTGTCGCCATGCGAGCAATAGAGCTCTTCGAGGGCGCGCAATTCCTCTTCGGAGCGGACGGACTCGGTCTCGCCGCTGAAGGCTTCGGCTACATTCGTTTTCATTCAATGCCTCTCGGTCTGTTTCACGCCGTCTTGAAATGCGGCAGTGCACGGGAGCGTCGCTCGACGCTCGGGAGAACGGCTTCCATCTTTGGAAGCAGGTCGGAAAAGTCTTCGAAACCGACATAGGGAATGCCGTTTTCCTCGCAGTAGTCGACAAGCTTGGCCTTGGCGAAAACGAGGTCGACCTTGTCGGAAACGCAGAAGTCGCTGCGCCCGTCGCCGATGTAGACCTGCAGGTCGTTGCTATCGACAACGCGGCATTTGCAGACGCCGGCACCGGACACGCAGCCGGTTGCCGTAAATGGCGGAAAGAGCGAATAGGACTCGCGGCCCTGGGAGACGCTGCAGGTGAGCACATTGGCGACGATCGGCAAGCCGTCCATGCCATGGCGCGCCAGAATGCGGCGGATGAAGTAATCGACGCCATCGCTGACGATGGTGACAGGCAGGTCGCCGCGGCTGCAATAGGACAGGAAGCCTTCGAAACCCGGATCGATCGACAGCGTGTCGAGAAACTGGTCGAGCTCGGATCTGGTCGCTTCAATGAGAGCGATCTGCCGACGCATGCACTCGCCGGAGCCGATCAGCCCCTGCTTCCACAGCCGCTCTATATCTTCCCATTCGGAGCCGGCGAAACGGGACAACACCATATCCGTCGCGTCTTCGATGGATATGGTTCCATCAAAATCGCAAAACACCCGCATGAAATACCCTTTCGCCTTATCCTAAGTTGCGTCTAACAACCTCAGATGAGCCGTGCATGAGGTGAAAATGATGCGAAAATGAAAAACGGGGCGGCGTCGATTTTAACTCAGGGGCAATCTTAGTTCGACCTGAAGGCCATTTCCCCAACGCGGCGTGGAAAGCTCCACCGCGGCGGAAAGGCGATCGGCCGTATCCGCAACGATCGCAAGGCCGAGCCCCGCCCCTTCGGTATGAAGGGTGTTGAGGCGATAGAACCGCTGGAACACCGCCTCCCTCTCGTGTAGCGGAATGCCGGGTCCACTGTCACCGATCGAGATGCGGCCGAAGCCGTCCTCCGATGAAATCGAAACTTTGATCTCCCCGCCGACGGGCGTGTATTTGATGGCGTTATCGAGCAGATTCGTCACCATCATGCGCAGCAGCGATTCATCGGTCCTGACCTGGATCTTTTCGTCGCCTTCCAACACCACGCCGAGTTCGCGGTCGGTGATGATATTGCCGAATTCGGCGATCAGCGACGCGATCCAATGGTAAAGCGTCACGGATGTCAGATTAAGGGGATGATGGCTGACCCTTGCAAGCCGCAGCAATTGCTCGATCAGGTGGATGGTGCGGTTGTTGCTGGCGACGAGATCGGAAACGATCGCCTGCCGCTCATGGTCGCTGTCACTGTTTTCGAGCATGCGCAGCAGCAGCTTCACGCTTGCCTGCGGCGTGCGCAGCTGATGCGCGGCAAGATCGGAAAAGCGGCGCTCCAGCGTCAGCGACTGGCCGAGCTTTTCCAATAGCTGGTTGATCGACCGGCCGAGCGGTAGCAGATCGCGTGGCAGCCCGTCCACGGGAATAGCCGAGAGATCGTCCGGCGATCGCGTGCGGATCTGCCGCACCAGCCCGTGGATCGTGCGCAGGCCGCTGTTGATACCGAGCCAGATGAGAAAGGCGATGACGGGCACCAGCATCAGCAGCGGAAAGAAGAGATTAAGGAGTATGTTGGAGACGAGCGTTTCGCGAAGCGCGATCTTCTCGCCAAGCTCGATCACGATGGTGGTGTTGGGGATCGGCAGCGAATAGACGCGCCACTCATCCCCGCCATAGGTCAGGGTCGTGAATCCGACCTTCTGCTGCGGGACGTCGGACAGGAAAGCCGTGCTGCTGTAGAAGCGGATGCTGCCGTCGACCCAGGCGCGAAACATGTGCGCATCGGCATAATCGTCGGCATCCTCGTTGAATGCCAGCTGATTGTCCATGTTGAAGTCGATGTCGTCGATCTGCTTTGCCGCATGGCCCGGATTTTTCTCCAAGGGACGGCGCAGCAGGCTCCAGATCACATTGGCATCGTCGATCAGCTGAGCGTCATAGATATTGTTGATTTCGCGCGTCGCGCTGTTGAAGGCGAAGGCGGCGATCACGACGATCGTCACCACGACTACGGGCGCGATGCGCAGAAACAGTTTGCGTGTAAGCGTGGAGTTGTTCATCGCTCGATCATGTAGCCGACGCCGCGGATCGACTTGATGAAATCGGTGCCGAGCTTCTTGCGCAGATTGTAGATCGTCACTTCGATCGTGTTGCTCTCGACGGTATTTTCGGCGTCGTAAAGCGCGTATTCGATATCGTTCTTCGTCACGTAGCGGCCGCTGCGCTCCATCAGGAGCTTCAGCAGATGGAATTCCTTGGCCGTGGTATGCACTTGAACACTGCCCTTGCGGGCGACCATGGCCGACGGATCGACCTCCACCTCGCCGCAGCGGATGACGCTTTCGGTCCGCCCATCGCGCCGGCGGATCAACGCGCGCAGGCGCGCCAGCAGCTCATCGAGATCGAAGGGCTTGACCAGATAGTCGTCGGCGCCCTCGTCGAGACCCTCGACCTTCTGCCGTACGGAATCCATCGCCGTCAGCAGCAGCACAGGCACGGAATTCCCGCGCTGCCGGATGCGCCGCAACACTTCCATGCCGCTCAGCTGCGGCAGATTGATATCGAGGACGATCGCCGCGAAATGCGAATTCTCCGCCGCCTCTAGGCCGGATTCGCCATCACGCATCCAGTCGACGCCATAGGCATGCTTTTCCAAGGCCTTCTTGAGCGATGATCCGAGGATATTGTCGTCTTCAACAAGTAGAACCCGCACGACCAACCTCACTTAGCCGAATTTCATAGCCGATGTGAGCCGCAATTGAAGCGGCCATGTGGCAAAGCTATGACGGATCATTTCCATCTGGCAAGAGCCGCGAGAAAAGCTCGCCGCCTGTCGGGTATGGTGCTCCCAAGCCGAAAGGACGAAACCACCCGGCCGGCAACATCAAAGCCGCGCATCGATCAGGCATTCGGCAAGATGCACTTTGGCCGGATTTCGATCGGGCGACTGCAATATCCCGATCTCGCGATAGAAGGTTTCCTCGGCGAGGGACACCATGCGCACCGGCGCGGCGGGAGGCGGGCCGCCCTCGACGATCGGCAGGAGCGCCACCCCGAGCCCACATGCGACCAGAGCCGACATCCCGGCTATGTCGTCGATCTCGATCGCCTCGTTGGGATCGATCGACTGGGCCTGCAGAAACCGGTCGACTTGCCGACCTCCGAAGGAGCCGCGGTCATAACGGATGAACGGCTGTTCTCTCAACAATGTCCGCCAATCGTCACCCTCCAGCCATTCGGGAACCGCCAGTGCATAGGGCTCACGTAGCAGGGGTTGCCATGCGAGGTTCTTCGGCAGGCCAAAAGGAGGCTCGATGAGAACAGCCAGATCCAGCTCGCCGGCATCGATCAAATCGAGCAGATGAAGGGAAACGCCGGGAATGATACGAACGCGGGTGTTCGAAAACCGGTGCCGAAACGGCACGAGCGCACGCGCAAGGATCGCCGACTGAACCGAGGCGATGGCGCCAATACGGAGCTGGCCGCTGGATGCGTCATCGGCCGGATCGGCGAGATGGTCGAACATTGCGATGATGGTCTTGGCGCGTTCGAGCGTTCTCAAGCCGGCAGCGTTCAACATCGCGGAACGGCCTGTCCGCTCGAACAGCGTCACGCCGAGCCTTTCTTCAAGCCGCTTCATCTGGCCACTGACCGCCGCCTGAGTGAGCCCGATCCTCTCTCCCGCGGCGGCAAATGTCCCAAAACGCGCGACCGCGACCAAGGTTTTAAGTTCCGGAATCATGATTCATAATTTTCTCTATATCTCAGCCTCACAATATACAGTTTTTCATAGGAAAAAATGTATCTTATCCATGACTGCATCGAGTTCGCACCTCAGGAGACGACCATGAGCGCAGCACCACTCCACCCGTTTCATCTCGCATTCCCCGTCAACGACCTTGCCGCGGCGCGTACTTTCTACGGCGGCCTTCTTGGCTGCCCCGAGGGCCGAAGCTCGCCGGACTGGATCGATTTCAATTTCTACGGCCATCAGATCGTCGCCCATCTGGCGCCGGGCGAAACCGGCGAGGTCGCCGCGAATGCCGTCGATGGCCATGGCGTCCCCGTCCGCCATTTCGGCGTGGTTCTATCGATGGACGAATGGGAGGCAGCGGCCGAGAAACTGACCAAGGCCAACATCGATTTCGTCATCAAGCCCTATATCCGCTTCCGCGGCGAGCCCGGAGAGCAGGCGACCATGTTCTTCAAGGATCCCAGCGGCAACGCCATCGAGATGAAGGCCTTCGCCGACATCAACAGCTTGTTTGCCAAGTAGCGCCGAGCGCTGGCGATATGGGCATCCGTGGCCTTGGCACTGCGCGATGCTCATATCCCTTATCAATTCCCTAGACCGTGGTCGAACCAATGGCATCGACGGCCCGATCACGCGTCCTCAGCTTGCCCATGGCCGCCTCCAGCACAGCGAAGATCCGTGCATCGGTCGCCTGCGCCACATTGAAGCGCATGAAACGGCCCGCGGTGTCGGACACGCTGAAGGCATTGCCGGGCGCAAGGATGATGCCTTCGGCAAGGCAGGCGCGGGCGACATCGGCCGCGTCCAGCCCTTCGGGCAGCCGGCACCAGAGGAACATGCCCGCCTGTGGCTTGAGCCAGGGAACGATGCCGATGGCCTCAAGACGCGCCGCCACCTCGACCATGGTCTTTGCAAGCCGGACGCGCAGTGCTTCGATATGCTTGCGATAACTGCCGTCCTTCAATGCCAGGTAAACGAGCTCGGCCGACAATTGCCCGCAGCTGAAGCTGCTGGCGACCTTCAGATCGACGAGACCGTCGATCCAGTCCGGCTTGGTGGCGATAAAGCCGCAGCGCGCGGAGGCCGAGAGCGTTTTCGAAAAACTGCCGATATGGATCACCCGGTCGAGCCCGTCATAGGCGGCGAGGCGCGGCGCCGGAACATTCTCGAAATCGGCGAAGATATCATCCTCGATGATGATCAGCCCGAAAGCATCCGCCAGCTTCAGTAGCCGGTGCGCCATCACGGGCGAAAGCGCGGCACCCGTCGGGTTATGAATGGCCGAATTGGTGATGTAGAGCCGTGGCTTATGGCGTTCGAGAGCCTGACCGAACAGCTCGATATCCGGCCCCGTGGGCGTAAATGGCACCGAGACGACATTGGCGCGATGGGCTCGCAGCAGCGCATGGAAATTGAAATAGCAGGGGTCGTCCACCAGCACGGTATCTCCGGGCTCGAGCAGAAAGCGGCAAAGGAGGTCGATCGCCTGCGTGCCGGACTCCGTCAGCATGATCTGGTCCGGAGGCGCATTGATGCCATGTTCACCGAGGCGCCTGGCAAGCAGCTGCCGCAGCGGCGGCAGGCCGAGCGGTGTCCCGTAATTGGCGAGTGCCCCGATATCGCCGCGCGACAGCGTCCGCATCGCGCGGCGCAAGGCCGCCTGCGGCAGCCAGGACGGCGGAAGCCAGCCGCAGCCCGGCTTCAAAGCATCATCGCCGACCTCGAGCGATTGCCGCGAGATCCATAGCGGATCGACATTGCGGTCCGATCTTGCTCCAGTCTCGGTGAGCGACAGCGGCGGCAATGGCCCGCAGACGTAAAATCCCGAGCCTGGGCGCGAACGGATCGTGCCCTCGGCGGCGAGCCGCTCATAGGCCTCGACCACGGTGGAAACCGAAACATGCATCGTCTTGGCGAAACCACGCACGGACGGAAGCCGCGCACCCGGCGCCAGGCTGCGGCTGGCGATCCGCTCGGAAATCGCCGCCATCACCCCTTCGATCCGCGTACTGCCGCTTGCGCTCGCCACCGAAAGATTGTCCATCCGTACCACGCCTTCAACCATAACAGTTCGCACGAATTGTACTGTACCGTCTCTGGCTTGACCAGGCAAATGCGCCGATACCCCCCGAACATCAAGAAGGAGCATGCGCATGGACAAGACGACGACGGGATGGGTCTACGGTTTGACGGGGGTGGTGATCTTCAGCGGCTCGCTGCCGGCAACGCGGGTGGCCGTCATGGATTTCGATCCGCTGTTCCTGACCGTCGCCCGCGCCGTGATCGCCGGTCTGCTCGGCCTCTGCCTCCTGCTCGCCTTTCGTGAGAAGCGCCCGGCTCGCGGCGACATCACCGCGCTCGTCATCGTCGCTCTCGGCTGCGTGGTCGGCTTTCCTCTGCTGACCGCACTGGCGCTGAAGCACGTCACCTCGGCTCATTCGATCGTCTTCATCGGCCTGCTGCCGCTTGCAACGGCCATCTTCGGCGTGCTGCGCGGCGGCGAGCGGCCACGGCCCGCCTTCTGGATATTCTCCGCGCTCGGCAGCGCGCTCGTCAGCGGCTATGCCCTGGCGCAGGGCGTATCGGCCTCGCCGGTCGGCGATCTCTTGATGCTGGCTGCCGTTCTCGTCTGCGGCCTTGGCTATGCCGAAGGCGCGGTGCTGTCGCGCCGGCTCGGCGGCTGGCAGGTCATCTGCTGGGCGCTGGTCCTGTCCCTGCCTGTTACCATCGCGCTCTGCGTCATGACCATGCCGCACAGCATCGACGGCATCGGCCGCCCGGCCTGGCTCGGCCTCACCTATGTCTCGCTCTTCAGCATGCTGATCGGCTTCGTCTTCTGGTATCGCGGGCTGGCGCAGGGCGGCATCGCGGCCGTCGGCCAACTGCAATTCCTGCAGCCCTTCTTCGGCTTCGCGCTTGCGGCAGCACTCCTCAAGGAAAGCGTCAGCTGGTCCATGCTCGTCGTCACGATCGCCGTCGTCGGCTGCGTCGCCGGCGCCCGAAAATTCGCGCGCTGAGCCATAAAGCCGACTGAAAGCCTCCACTTGACCTTCTAAACCAATCGGTCTATTAAAATCTGATCGGTTTAGAAGGAGATCATCATGCCGACCCCTCTCGTCCCGCCTTTCACCCGCGAAACCGCCATCGCCAAGGTCCGCATGGCCGAGGACGGCTGGAACAGCCGCGATCCGGAGCGTGTCTCCAAGGTCTATACGGAAGACAGCCAATGGCGGAACCGCGCCGAATTTCCGCGCGGCCGCAAGGAGATCGTCGAATTCCTGACGCGTAAATGGGCAAGGGAACTGGACTATCGGCTGATCAAGGAACTCTGGGCCTTCGACGGCAATCGCATTGCCGTGCGCTTCGCCTATGAATGGCGCGACGACAGCGGCCATTGGTTCCGTTCCTACGGCAACGAGAACTGGGAGTTCGATGCCGACGGCCTGATGCAACGCCGTTTCGCCTCGATCAACGACATGCCGATCAGGCAAGAAGACCGGAAATTCCATTGGCCGCTCGGCCGCCGGCCGGACGACCATCCGGGCCTCTCCGAACTTGGCCTTTGAGTGAGATGGTGCGCACCGTCTTCGAAAAACCCGATGCCATTGCCCTTGTCGCTGAGGTCTTTCGCGAACTCGGCTACGAGGGAGCGTCGATGAGCGAGATCACCGCCCGCACGAAGCTGTCGAAAGGCAGCCTCTATCACTTCTTCCCCGGCGGCAAGGAAGAGATGGCGGCCGAGATCATGGCCCATATCGATGCCTGGTTCGTCACGGAAATGTTCGAGCCGCTCGAGGAGGGGGAACCGCGCGCGGCCATAGCCCGCATGTGGAAGACGACGGATAGCTATTTCCGTTCCGGCCGCCGCGTCTGCCTGATCGGCGCCTTTGCGCTGGACGAAACGCGCGATCGCTTCTCGGCCGCCATCCGCGGCTATTTCCATCGCTGGATCGAGGCACTCGCCGGCGCTTTGCTCAAGGCGGGACTGTCGGGCGCGAAGGCAAAAGCCCTTGCGGAAGAAGCCGTCGTCGGCATTCAGGGCGCATTGACGCTTGCCAGGGCACTTGGCGATGAGACGATTTTCGGCCGATCCCTTGCGCGGCTGAAGCAAAGGCTGGAAACTGCGCTCGATTAGCACCACCCGGCTGGTACGAATCATTGACAGCGTGGCGGTACCAGTCGGGACGGATGATTCGCTCGCTCCGACGGCAGAAGACCGCCGAAACCAGCATCCCTTACGACGGGAATGAGGATGACCGGTACAACAAGGCCTTGATCTTAAGCAATCCTCCATAAATGTATGGCATTATTAACCATGTTTGATTTGCAACTATCCAGGCTCCTATGCTCAGCAGGGAACGGGAGCGCCGAGGAGACGGATAGAAGATGCTGCAACAGGTACACGACACCGACGACGCGCTGATCGATCAACTGCAACGTTCGGCATTCGACTATTTCATGCTCTACACCAATCCGGAAAACGGACTGGTGGCGGACACCTCCATCAAGACGAGCCATTGCAGCATTGCCGCGGTCGGCTTTGCGCTGTCGAGCTACCCCGTCGCCGTCGAGCGTGGATGGATCAGCCGCGCCGACGCAGCCACTCGGGTGCTCGCCGCACTCGATTTCTTCGCCAACAGCCAGCAGGGCACCGAGCGCGGCGCCACTGGCTATCGCGGTTTCTACTATCACTTCCTCTACATGGAGACCGGCAAGCGCGCCTGGAACAGCGAGCTTTCGACCATCGATACGGGCCTGCTGCTGCTCGGCGTCCTGACGACTGCCGCCTATTTCAATGGTTCCAGCCAGGCCGAACGCGATATTCGCAAGCAGGCGAAATTCCTCTACGAACGTTGCGACTGGCATTGGGCGCTGAACAAGGGCCAGACCATCAGCATGGGCTGGAAGCCGGCGAGTGGCTTCCTGCGCTGGCGCTATCAGGGCTATGACGAGGCGGTCTTCCTCTATGTGCTTGCGCTCGCCTCGCCCACGCATGCGGTCCCCTCTTCGAGCTACGACGCCTTTGCCTCGACTTACACATGGATGATGTTCAAGGACGCGCCATTTCTCTATGCGGGGCCGCTGTTCATCCACCTTTTCTCGCATGCCTGGATCGATTTCCGCGGCATCCGCGACGAGCATGTCGCAGACAAGGATACCGACTACTTCCGCAACACACAGACGGCAATCGCCGTGCAGCGCGATTATACCGAGCGCAATCCCGGCCATTTCACCGGTTATACCAAGGACATATGGGGCCTTTCCGCCTGCGACGGCCCGAACCCCACAGGCACCAAGCACAGCCTTCGCTATGCCCCGAAGGTCTTCGGCTATGCCGCCCGCGGCGCTCCGCTCGGCCCCGATGACGGCACCATCGCCCCCTGGGGGCCGCTGTCCTGCCTGGCTTTCGACCGCCGAGCCGCGCTCGACGGCACGAGGGCGCTATTGTCAACCTATCCCAATCTGCTGCTCGACGGCCGTTTCCCCGGCGGCTTCAATCCGAGCGTCACGGGCACCGGCCCGGAAGGCTGGATGGACGACCGCTCGGTCGCCATCGACCAGGGCCTGCTGGTCATGATGATCGAAAACGCCCGCACGGGCATGATCTGGGACCTGATGCGCCAATCTCCGATTCTCCGCAGCGGCCTGGAACGCGCCGGCTTCACCGGCGGCTGGCTGGACGAGAAGCCGGCTATCGCCTGATCTTTGCGCGGTAACCCCTTCTCCCCGCAAGCGGCCGGGGAATCGCACACGAAATGAGGTCGTTGCCGCGTCCCCCTTCTCCCCTCGGGGCTATGGCATTCACACATTTGGAATTGCGTATGGAATGAGGTTCTGATTCTGTTGCTGCCGGCAGGAGAATTGAGCGATGGATGATTTGAGCTTGGGACGGTTTGGCGACCGTCGGCTGGAAAAAGGGGGGCGTTCTTGCTGGAGCGCCTGGTTTCGACGGCAGGCCAGGGAATGCGGGTGCGCAAGCTCGGCGGCAATCGGGCCGGAGAGATCCGCTTGAGCCGGTTCTTGCGCAATGGAGCGGTCGATCCGCAGGCGATGATCGATGAGGCGGCCTTGCGCACGGCTAGCCGCTGCGCGGATCGGCATATCCTGGCCATTCAGGATACGACGGTGGTCCGCTCCGACGGCGGTGGCGGTCTTTATCTGCATGCGATGATCGGGGTCGACGCCGACGATGGCGCGATCGTCGGGGCAATCCACGGGCAGTTTCTAAGCCGCGACCAGGGCGAGCGCGGCACGCAGCGCGCGCGTCCGATCGAGGAGAAGGAGAGCTATCGCTGGCTGGAGGGCGCCGATCGTGCGGCGAAGGTTTGCGCCGCTGCACGCCACATCACCATCATTGCCGACCGTGAAAGCGATATCTACGAGGCCTTCGCCCGCCGACCCGTCAATGTCGACCTCGTCATCCGGGTTGCGAGGGACCGCAGCCTCGGCAAGGACCAGCCGTCGCTGCTTTGTCTGGCGGATGCCTTGCCGGTTGCGGTCAACCTAGCCTTTAGCCTGCCGGCCAAGCCGGGCCGCAAGGAGCGCGACACGCAACTGGCGATCCGCTTCAGCGCGGTGACATTGCTGCCCCCGAAGAACGGCATCTACAGGAAGACCCCGGATGGCGTACGTCTTTATCTGGTGGATGTGCGCGAGACCGCCGCACCACCGGGCGAGACGCCGATCCATTGGCGGCTGCTGACAAGCTATGCCGTGTCGGATGCCGACGAGGCGGCGGCGGTCATCGCCCTTTATCGCCGTCGCTGGGCGATCGAGCAATTGTTCCGCACCCTGAAGACGCAGGGCTTTGATATCGAAGGCCTGCGCATCGAGGACGAGGGCGCGCTGAGCAATTTGGTGATGGCTGCCTTCGTCGCGGCCGTGATCGTGCAGCAACTGGTCCATGCCCGCGACGGCGCTCCGCCCGGCGCCACCTTGCGCCCCATCGAAGACGCCTTCGAGCCAAGCGACCAGCCGCTGCTGGAAGCCTTCTGCGCCAAGCTGGAGGGCAAGACCGCCAAACAGAAGAACCCCCATCCCAGAGGGTCGCTGGCCTATGCCGCCTGGGTCTGCGCCCGCCTCGGCGGATGGACCGGCTACTACGGAAAGCCAGGACCGATCGTCATGCTCGACGGATGGCAACAGTTCCAGGCCGCCAAGCGCGGCGTAGCACTCCTCCTCTCCGCCGCCGACAATGTGTGAATCCAATAGCCCCGAGGGGAGAGCGACTGTCTTGTTTGTCAAGCGTTTTGCCACGGTCGTGCGTCCCTGATGATGGCGTTGAGGATGGTGAGCAGCTTTCGCATGGTAGCGACGATGGCGACGATCTTTGGCTTTCCGGCTGCCACGAGGCGGTCACGGAAGGCCTTGAGGCTTGGGTTATGGCGGCTGGCGACGAGGGCGGCCATGAACAGCACGGCGCGCACCTTGCCTCTGCCGCCGCCGATGAAGCTCTTGCCTTTCCATTGACCCGATTGCCGCGTCCAGGGCGCAAGCCCTGCCAGTGAGGCGATCTGGCGCCGGTCGAGGCTGCCGAGTTCGGGCAGCTCGGCCAGCAGCGTGCGCGCCGTTGTCGGCCCGACACCTGGCACCGAGACGAGCAGCGTCTCGCGCACCCGCCAGACCGGCGATTTGCGGATATGGTCGTCGAGATCGGCATCGAGGCTTTCGAGTTCGCGCCGCAAGGCCGCAAGCAATCGCTTGATGCTTTTCTGCGCCTGTTTGGCCAGCGCCATGCGCAACCGGTTCTCCTCGGCCACGATCATCTGCACGATCTGGCGCCTGCGGGCCACCAGCTCGGACAGAGCCTGTGTCTCGGCATCGCGCAACGGCCGGATCTCCGGCTTCGTCGCCAGGACGAAGGCGGCGATGACGGCGGCATCGATCGGATCGGTCTTGGCCCTGCGGCCGATCGCATGGGCATAGGCGCGCACTTGCGCCGGATTGACGACGAGAACCGTCAATCCGGCCGATGACAGACCGGCCACCGCCAGCGTCTCGAAGCCGCCCGTCGCCTCAAGCGCAATCACATCGACGCCGACCGCCTGCAGCCGCTCGACCAACGCATCGACACCGGCATGGTCATTGCCAACGGCAAAAACCTCCCCTTGCGGCAGGACTGCAACATCCAGCCGCTCTTTCGAAACATCAATGCCAACAATCGTTTCCATCTGATCCCATCCTTGCCTAAGCGGGCTTTGCTTGCGCAAGCGGCCCTGGCGACTGTTCGGGTTCAATGGAACGGCGGATGAAGACCCAAGCTCTCCCACGGGCTTGGTGTCCCAAAGGTGCATCGGTCTTCCATCCGCCACCGCAACAGGCATTACTACGCCAGCAGCGGGTAAAGGGAAGTTACAAAGGTGCCGATAGGCGGATGAGGGGTGCCTGCCAAGAGCACAAAAATCCCCGCATTCAAATCGATCAGCCCCCTCATCCGGCCCTTCGGGCCACCTTCTCCCCGAGGGGAGAAGGAACTTGCGGCGCCGATGTGCCTCACATGGGATTGTCCCGCCGCTTGCGATGAGAGGGTCGGGGTGAAGGGTCGTGCTGCAGGCCCAGCAAAAACACACTCACCCGGCCATCATCCGCGGGACAAAGGCTTCTACGCCTTTGCCTCTCCCATCGCCATGCAGCAAACCTCTCGCATCACGCGACGTCGAACTTGACGCCCTGGGCCAATGGCAGCGTGCGGCCGTAATTGATCGTGTTGGTCGCCCGGCGCATATAGGCCTTCCAGGCATCCGAACCGGATTCGCGGCCGCCGCCTGTTTCCTTCTCGCCGCCGAAAGCGCCGCCGATCTCGGCACCGGACGGACCGAGATTGACGTTGGCGATGCCGCAATCCGAACCGCGCGCGGATACGAATGTCTCGGCTTCCCGCATGTCATTGGTGAAGATCGAGGACGACAGGCCCTGCGGCACGGCGTTGTGCAGCGCCAGTGCCTGATTGAAATCGCCGTACTTTATCACATAGAGGATCGGCGCGAAGGTCTCCTGCTCGACCGGACCGGTTTGCTCGGGCATTTCGACGAGGGCTGGGCGGACGTAAAAGGCATCGGCCGAACCGTTTTCGACGCGCTCGCCGCCGGTGATCTTGCCGCCTACAGCCTTGGCTTCGACAAGCGCCGCCTGCATGCGGTCGAAGGCCTGCCGGTCGATCAGCGGCCCGACAAGGGTTCCCGCTTCAAGCGGGTTGCCTATTGTCACCGAGCCATAGGCCTTCCGCAGGCGCGGAACGAGCTGGTCATAGACGCTTTCGTGAACGAAGAGGCGGCGCAGCGTCGTGCAGCGCTGGCCGGCCGTGCCCATCGCGGAAAAGGCAACGCCGCGCAAGGTGAGGTCGAGATCGGCCGTCGGGCAGACGATGGCGGCATTGTTGCCGCCAAGCTCGAGGATGGCGCGGGCGAAACGGCCGGCGAGACGCGGGCCGACGGCGCGGCCCATGGCCGTCGATCCGGTCGCCGAAACCAGCGGCACCTGCGGGTGATCGACCAGCAACTCACCGAGATCGCGGCCGCCGATCAAGAGCGTCGAAAGATTGGCCGGCGCCTCGCCGCCCTCGGCGACATAGCGCTTCAGCGCCTTTTTGAACAAGGCCTGGACGGCCAGCGCCGTCAACGGCGTCTTTTCCGACGGCTTCCAGATGGTGGAATTGCCGCAGACGATGGCAAGCGCCGCGTTCCACGACCAGACGGCAACGGGAAAATTGAAAGCCGAGATGATGCCGATCGCACCCAGCGGATGCCAGCTTTCCATCATCCGGTGCTCCGAGCGCTCGGTGGCGATCGTCAGGCCGTAGAGCTGGCGGGAAAGACCGACTGCGAAGTCGCAGATATCGATCATCTCCTGCACTTCGCCGAGGCCCTCGGAGGTGATCTTGCCGACCTCGATGGACACGAGACGGCCAAGGGCCGCCTTGCCGGCGCGCAACTCCTCACCCAGCAAGCGGATCAGCTCGCCACGCTTCGGCGCCGGCACATTGCGCCATGCGAGAAACGCCTCATGCGCCGCCGCGATCGCAGCCTTCGCCTCACCGGCAGAATGTTCCTTCAGCCGGCCGATTTCGGCGCCCGTCACCGGGGAGGTGACCACAAGCGTTCCACCGATGTAGCGATCGGCCGATACGCCGATATCAGTCAATATGGCCTTGGTCTCGGCAGCAAGATCTGATGTCCCGGTCATCTTGTTTCCTCTTCCCGTAATGCTGGTTCGATTGTCGTTCTATCTATTTTCTCGCAATTCCGGACGGAAAACCGCTGCGCACTTTTCCTGGAATTGCTTTAAACCCTGGCGCCGACGAAATGCGCGGCCTGGGCGCCGGCCTCGTACCACATTTCCTTCGCCGCCCTGAAGCTCGGCTCGACGATGTCGGTCACCGGCAGCGGCAGGTCAGCCTCGGAAATCTGCCCTAAGATATGGCGGGCAAGCACCTTCCCGAACACGGTGCCGGGCGCGATACCGCGGCCATTATAGCCGGAGAAGCCGACGACATTCTGAGCCAGCTTGTGGAAGCGTGGCAACGCATTGTCGGTCATGCCGATCTTGCCATACCATTCGCATTCGAAGGGAATGTCGCCGAGCTGCGGAAAGAGCTTCCTGATCGACCGCCTGGCCCAACTCTTGTGGATAGCAAGGCCGGTATTGCGCAGCGCGCCGACGCTGCCGAAGACGAGCCGGCCGGCCTGATCCATGCGGAAGGACGAGAGCACTTCCTTGGTATCCCAAGCCCCTTCGCGCCCGGGCAGCACGGATTTCTTGAGGTTGTCGCCGAGCGGCACGGTGGCAAAATTGAAATAGGGCAGATGCACCTGCTCGTTTCGGACCGCCTCCCAGGGGCCGGTGCTGTAGGCATCCGTCGCAACGACGATCCACTCGGCGCCAACCTTGCCGCCATCGGTCGAAACCACCCATTTCGCGCCGCTTCTTTCGGTCGAAGTCACGCGGCTACCGGTATGAACTGTAACGCCGGCTTTCACCACGGCATGGGCCAGGCCGCGCGCATAGGCAAGCGGCTGCAGCGTGCCGGCGCGCATGTCGAGCAGCGCTCCCGCGTAAGCCGAGCTGCCGACGCGGCGCTCCGTTTCCCGCGCATCCAGTATCGTAACCGGCGCGCCGCGCTTGCCCCATTGCCGGGCGCGCTCCTCGATTTCCTTCAATCCATCCGGCCCGACAGCACAGTGCAAGGTGCCATTGCGCTCCAGCTCGCAGGCGATGGCGTGCTTGTCGATCAGCTCCATGACAAGCTTCGGCCCATTGCCGAGCAGTTCGAGAAGCCGTTCGCCATGGACGGCACCGAGTTCACCCGGCAGATCGTCCGGCATCACCCACATGCCGGCATTGATCAGGCCGACATTGCGCCCAGCGCCGCCGAAGCCGATCTCATTGGCCTCGAGCAGCACGACGTTCGCGCCGGCCTCGGCCAGATGCAGCGCCGTCGAAAGACCGGTATAGCCGCCACCGACCACCACGACATCGGCATAGACATCACCGGAAAGCGGCTTTGTCGCCGGCGGCGGGGGAGCGGTCTTTTCCCAAAGACCATGGGAGCGCGGGTCATTCAGCATGAAATCGGTCCGATCGACAGAGATAATCACGCCAATCTAGCGCTATGCTCCAAATTGCGGAAGCGGCAACAGCGACATCCGGTGGACAGAGAAAAACTTGCATGGCGATGGCGCTTTCGACCATTATAGAGGAAATGCCGGCCGCCATCGCGGTCCCAGGCAAAACCACGCCGCGATCGCGGCTGCCGACAGAAGCAGGACAATCTCATGAAGCCCATTTTCGTTCAGCTCCAATGCGCCCCCGGCAAGACCTACGAGGTCGCCGATGCAATCTACCAGACGGAACTGGTCTCGGAGCTGTATTCCACCAGCGGCGATTACGACCTGCTGCTGAAGGTCTACATCAAGGAAGAGCAGGATATCGGCATTTTCATCAACGACAACATCGCCAAGATCCCCGGCATCGTCCGCTCGCTGACGACGCTGACGTTCCAGGCGTTCTAAGAGTTCGGGACTTTCGGGTCGGCGCCGCAAGTTCCTTCTCCCCTCGGGGCTATGGCATTCACACATTTGGAATTGCGTATGGAATGATGTTCTGATTCTGTTGCTGCCGGCAGGAGAATTGAGCGATGGATGATTTGAGCTTGGGACGGTTTGGCGACCGTCGGCTGGAAAAAGGGGGGCGTTCTTGCTGGAGCGCCTGGTTTCGACGGCAGGCCAGGGAATGCGGGTGCGCAAGCTCGGCGGCAATCGGGCCGGAGAGATCCGCTTGAGCCGGTTCTTGCGCAATGGAGCGGTCGATCCGCAGGCGATGATCGATGAGGCGGCCTTGCGCACGGCTAGCCGCTGCGCGGATCGGCATATCCTGGCCATTCAGGATACGACGGTGGTCCGCTCCGACGGCGGTGGCGGTCTTTATCTGCATGCGATGATCGGGGTCGACGCCGACGATGGCGCGATCGTCGGGGCAATCCACGGGCAGTTTCTAAGCCGCGACCAGGGCGAGCGCGGCACGCAGCGCGCGCGTCCGATCGAGGAGAAGGAGAGCTATCGCTGGCTGGAGGGCGCCGATCGTGCGGCGAAGGTTTGCGCCGCTGCACGCCACATCACCATCATTGCCGACCGTGAAAGCGATATCTACGAGGCCTTCGCCCGCCGACCCGTCAATGTCGACCTCGTCATCCGGGTTGCGAGGGACCGCAGCCTCGGCAAGGACCAGCCGTCGCTGCTTTGTCTGGCGGATGCCTTGCCGGTTGCGGTCAACCTAGCCTTTAGCCTGCCGGCCAAGCCGGGCCGCAAGGAGCGCGACACGCAACTGGCGATCCGCTTCAGCGCGGTGACATTGCTGCCCCCGAAGAACGGCATCTACAGGAAGACCCCGGATGGCGTACGTCTTTATCTGGTGGATGTGCGCGAGACCGCCGCACCACCGGGCGAGACGCCGATCCATTGGCGGCTGCTGACAAGCTATGCCGTGTCGGATGCCGACGAGGCGGCGGCGGTCATCGCCCTTTATCGCCGTCGCTGGGCGATCGAGCAATTGTTCCGCACCCTGAAGACGCAGGGCTTTGATATCGAAGGCCTGCGCATCGAGGACGAGGGCGCGCTGAGCAATTTGGTGATGGCTGCCTTCGTCGCGGCCGTGATCGTGCAGCAACTGGTCCATGCCCGCGACGGCGCTCCGCCCGGCGCCACCTTGCGCCCCATCGAAGACGCCTTCGAGCCAAGCGACCAGCCGCTGCTGGAAGCCTTCTGCGCCAAGCTGGAGGGCAAGACCGCCAAACAGAAGAACCCCCATCCCAGAGGGTCGCTGGCCTATGCCGCCTGGGTCTGCGCCCGCCTCGGCGGATGGACCGGCTACTACGGAAAGCCAGGACCGATCGTCATGCTCGACGGATGGCAACAGTTCCAGGCCGCCAAGCGCGGCGTAGCACTCCTCCTCTCCGCCGCCGACAATGTGTGAATCCAATAGCCCCGAGGGGAGAAGGTGGTTCGCGGGAATCCGGAACGCTCCCTCTCCTCGTCCTGAGCCTGTCGAAGGATGGAGAGAGGGCTAGGGTGAGGGGCCAGGCACTATAATCCGGCATCAACACACTCGCCTGACAAGCTCAAACCTCCCTCGCATATCCCTCCGAAATTAACCCTCTTGCCCAAAACCACGCAGCTTTCCACACGCGATTAAACCCTTTTTAACCGCCCCGATGATCTGCTTTGCCGACTGATCAACGGGCGGCGCGCTGTAGCGCCGGATTGCCGATGCGTGGCGCGGCATAAGGGTCGAGGGTGGATCGATGACATCGGCTGTCGCGGATATTCAGGCAAGCAAGCAGGCCGGGCCGCTGATCGTGCATGTCGTGCGCCAGTTCCTGCCGAACAAGGGCGGCCTTGAAGATGTGGTTGCCAATCTCTGCCGTCAACTGGTCGCCCGCGGCTATCGCGTGCGCGTCGTCACCTGCAACAGCCTGTTTTCCGATCCCGGCCGGGAACTCGCGGAACACGAAACCATCGATGGCATCGAGATCGTGCGCATCCCCTGGTCCGGCTCCAGCCGCTATCCGCTGGCACCCAAGGTTTTCCGCCATCTGGCCGATGCCGATCTCGTTCATGTCCACGCGGTCGATTTCTTCTTCGACGCGCTGGCCTGGGGCAAGCTGATGCATGGGCGGCCGATGGTCGCCACCACGCATGGCGGCTTCTTCCACACGCGGAAATATGCCGCCATCAAGAAGATCTGGTTCAATACGGCAACGCGGCTTTCCGCACTCGGCTATGCCTCTCTCATCTGCTGCAGCCAGTCCGATGCACGGCTCTTCTCCCAGATCGCCGACAGCCGCGTGCGCCTGATCGAGAACGGCGCCGACGTCAGCAAGTTTTCCAATTGCGCTGCGCTGGAAGCCCGCCGCCGCATCGTCACCATCGGCCGCTTCTCGGTCAACAAGCGGCTCGATCGCATGCTCGATGTCATGAAGGTGCTGGCGGCCCGCGACGCCGACTGGCATCTCGATATCATCGGCGCTGAATCGGATCTCGATCGCGCGACCTTGGAAGAGGAAATCGCCGCTCGCGGTCTCGAACATAATGTAACGCTACATGTTTCGATCGACGACGGCTCGATCCGCAATATCATCGCCCGCGCCTCGCTCTTCGCCTCGGCCTCGGAATATGAAGGCTTCGGCCTGGTGGCGATTGAAGCCATGAGCGCCGGCCTGCTGCCGGTGCTGAACATCAACGAAGCCTATAAGGCGATGGCCGAAACCCATCCGGCTCTCATGCTCTCGGATTTCTCCGATCCTGAAGCAACCACCGATACCCTGACCGCAGCGTTCGAGCGCCTCGATGCCGACGACCAGACCTTGCGGCAGGAGCTGCTGCGCGATGCCCGCGCTTACGCATGGGACGAAGTCGCCCAGCGCTACATGGATGTCTATGCCGAAACCCTGACGCCGAAAGGCAAGTCGCCTCAGCTCCTGCGCCACCGCGGCCAGGTGGCATAACCTTCCAGAATGCCCATAAGCCAGGCCCGCTTGTAGCGGGCGGCATCGCGGTTGAAGCGCGCAAGCGCCGCCAGCCAGCCGGCGACCGGCCGCAGCAGACGATAACAGACATAATACAGGGGAAAGGCCTGCTTGCGCATCAGCGCGCCGAAGCCGCGTCCATATTTGCGCGCCCGCTCCACTTGCCGCGGGCCATATTCGCTGGTGACCTGATCGTGATGAACGATGAGGTCGGGAAAGAACATTGCTTGTCTGCCGGCCGCAAGCGCGCGCAGCAGAAAATCCGCCTCCTCGCCGCTCTGAAAGGGCGACTCCGAGCCGACGCCGAGGTCTTCATCAAAGCCGCCGATGGCATTGAGCGCCGCACGGCGCACGAAGATGCCGTTGGAATTGCCGCATTTCAGATAGTTCCAGCGCGTCAGCGTAAGCCGCGTCTCGCCCGTCGGGCTGACGGAGGGCGCACCTTCGGCATCAAGCGTGCGGCCGGTGACGATCGCCAGGTCCGGATGAGCCGAAAACAGCGCCGCCGCCGTCGAAAGCGTATCGGCTTCGTACCAGCAATCGTCATCGGGAAAGCAGACATAATCGCCTTCGGCAACCGCCATGCCATTGTTGCGCGCCCGCGAAAGTCCCTTCGGGGAACGGATATGGCGAATGAGGAAGGACGGCGAGAAACCGTCGATGAGCACACGCAGCCGGTCGTCGACGTTCTGATCGACGACGATCACTTCGAAATCCCGGTGGCTTTGCCCCGCCAGCGAACGGAAGAGCCGCTCCAGCTGGTCGAACCGATCGATCGTGCAGACGATGAGGCTGAACACTAAAACCCTCCGCACAAGCCCCAGGCGACCAATATCAGAGAGAAAGAATATTAGCCGAAGTAAAAAACGAACTTTGGGCAGCATTAAACCCTAAATATTAAGGCATATGAAATAGAGCTGACGCTATCCCCACGAAGAGCCGGAATCTGCGTAAGTTCCGGCGATTTGAGGAACGGTCTATCTTCATGTCGAAGAGCATAATGGCAAATTCGGTTTTGAACGCGGCGGCGGGATTGACCCTGCTGGCGACCGGCTTTGCATGTTCGATCATAGCCGCCCGCTTGCTCGGGCCGGAAGCCAACGGCATCATCGCCTTTTCCCTGTGGCTGACGACGACGGGTGCGCTGATTGCCGAGCTTGGCGCCGGCGTCACACTGCTGCGTATCCTGCCGCAATTGAAGGGGAACGGCTATTCGGCCGAAGAACGGCTTGGCTTTGCCGCCTATCTCCTGCAGCCGACGATCCTCGCGACCGTGATCCTGCTCGCCGGCTATGCCGCCTATTATTGGGATGCCGAGCGCCTGCACTGGGCCGGCGATGCATCTGAAGTCATCGCCATAACAGGCATATTCTTCGTTCTTCAGTCGCTCGGCGCCTACAGCAAGAACTATCTGATCGGCGAACAGCAGGTCGGCGCCTTCCTGCGCATCACCGTGGCAAGTTCGGTATTGCAGCTTGCCACCGTGCTCGCCGGCGCCATTTTCTTTGGCGTCAGCGGCGCGCTTGCCGGCTATGCAATCGGTCAGCTGCCGATGTTCATCGCGACGCTCAGGATCGCGATCGCGCGCAAAAACAGCTGCGGCGTCGGCCTTTCCGCGCTCATCAGCTCATCGCTCATTCTCTCGATCGAGCTCATCAACAGCTCGATCTTCCTCAACCGCATCGAACTCTTGTTCCTGCAGCGTTACTGGGGGATCGAAGCGGTCGGCTTTTATGCCGTCGGCCTGTCGCTCGCCAATCTGGCGCTGCAGCTGCCGGTGCAGTTGAGCGGCAGCCTGCTGCCCTATTATTCCGAACAGATGCATGCGCGCGCGTCGGACAAGCTGCCCGTCGAAGTCTTTGCGGGCGTGGCGCGCAGCATCGCCTATATCACGCTGCCAATGAGCTTCGGCCTTGCGGCGATCGCACCCGAGCTTGTCGTGACGATCTTCGGCCAGCCGTTTGCTCCGAGCGGCGGCATGGTGTCGCTGCTGTCGCTGACGGCAGCGCCATACGTCTTCATGCAGATCTGCACGCAATATCTCTATTCGCTTGATCGCATGCGCGAGCGCACCGTCGTCGGCGTCATTGCCAGCTTTATCATGGTCATCGGCTGCCTGGTCGCGGTGCCTTTTTACGGCGGAGAGGGTGCGGCGCTGGTGCGTTTCCTGGCCTTTACCGCCATGTGCCTTCTGATGGTGCGCCGCATGGAATTCGAGGGCTCGACGCGGGGCATGCTCATCAACCTTGCAAAAGTTGCAGTTGCTGCCATTCTGTGCGCAATTGCAGCCTATGGTTTTGTTCAGGCGTTGACCGGCGTCGCAGGCCTCGTAAGCGCCATCATTGCCGGCGCCCTGGCCTACGGTGTCGCGCTCAGACTGCTGAAAGCCGTTCCAGCCGAGGATATCGAGGTGTTGCAGAAGATCGCGACGCGACTGCCTGGCAGGGCTCACCCGATTGCGACGCAGGCCTTGGCTCTACTGGCCCCGCGCCGAATGTGAGGAGACTATCATGGCTGGTTGGGGAGCCGCCGAAGAAGAACGGAACGAAGGCAAGCAGATAAGATCCGCGGCGGCGGTGACCTTCGCCGGCACGGTCGGCCTGTTTACACCGGCTGCTGCACCTTCGCGCGGCACTGCCGTGCTGTTTCTCAGCCCCTGGGGTTTCGAGGAAATGTGCGTCCGCAAGTTCTGGCGGATTCTGGCCGAGAATCTTGCCGATATCGGCATATCAAGCCTCCGCTTCGACTATGCCGGCACCGGCGATGCGCTTGATATCGCGGATGAAGGCGATGGCCTGACGCCCTGGCAGGAGACCGCCCTTGCCGCTGCCGCAAGGTTGAAAGCACTTTCCGGCTGCGAACGCCTGATCCTCGTCAGCCAGGGCCTTGGGGGCGCCATTGCCGCCGCGCTCGCCGAACGCCTGCCCGACATCGGCGGCATCGCCTTTCTTGCGCCCGTCATCTCCGGCCGCGCCTACCTGCGCGAACTGACCGTCTGGTCGAAGATGATCGATGAAGGCATGGGGCTTGCCGAAGCGCTGCGCCAGATCGAAGGCGTCACAGTCGCCAGCCTGCACATGCCTGATAGCGCCGCCGATGCGGTCAAGAAACTGAACCTGATGACGCTCGAGCGGCTCGGCACGCCGAACTGCCTTGTACTGACGCGACCCGGCCGCCCGTGGGATGCGGACTTCGCGCGTCATCTCGAGACGCTCGGCCTTCATGTCGAGCAATCCGCCTATAACGGCTATGACGATCTCGTATCGAACCCCACCATCGCCATCATGCCGACCGCCGCTGGCCGAAAAATCGTCGAATGGATACGGTCGATCGCCGCCGAGCCCGCTAAAGTCGCATCGACCGATCCTACGCCGCCTGTTGCGGAGCCTCTCGCCGGCGACGGCTTTCGCGAGACGCCGCTGCGTTTCGGCGCTGAAAGCCGCTTGTTCGGCATTCTCTGCGAACCCGAGGGTGCCCGCACCGGCGCAACCGCACTGCTCCTGACAACAGCCTATGACAGGCACGCCGGCTGGGGCCGGATGTCGGTCACCATGGCGCGCGCGCTCGCTCGCGACGGCATCGCGTCGCTGCGTTTCGATACGGCCAATGTCGGCGACAGCCCGCCGCTTTCCGGCGCCCCCGAGCAGGTGCTCTATTCCCGCGAACAGCACCTGGATGTCGCCGACGCGCTGGACCTTTTGGAGGAGCGAAATCTGCTGCCGGCCTATGCCGTGGGACGTTGCAGCGGCGGCTATCTCGCCTTCCAGGCGGCCGTGCGCGATGCGCGGTGTGGTGGCCTTATCACCGTCAACCCCTACAGCTTCCATTGGGATGAGAGCCGATCGGTCGACGAAGCGCTGCGCTTCGCGCCCCGGTCGCTGGAAACCTATGGCCGAAAGCTTCTGCAGATGGAAACGCTGAAGCGGCTCCTCGGCGGCCAGATCGATGCGAAAAGCGCCGTCCTCAACGTGGCGACCGGCATCGGCCGGCGCGCAGCGCGAACGGGCCGCCATCTGCTCGGCACCCTTCCCTTCTTCGCCGCCGCGCAAGGACCCGTGCTCAGCGGCTTCCGCACGCTCGCCAGGCGCGGCGTCGACATGTCGCTGATCTACAGCGCCCACGATATCGGCCTTGATCATCTGCATGATCAGTTCGGCGAGAACGGCGTCGGCCTGAAACACTTCCCAGACATACGCCTGACCATCATTCCCGAAGCGGACCACAACCTGACCCCGCCCTATGCGCGCAAGGTCTATCTGAGGGAGGTCAGGGAGATGGGCCTGAGGCTCGCCAATCGATGACGAGCTGACTGGAAAACCGCCGGAAATGCTCGCCCCGTCCGATACTTGCTGTATAATTGCTTCATGAGGCTCCTGATCGTCGAAGACAACCGCGAACTGGCGTCCTGGCTCGGCAAGGCGCTGCGTCAGGCGCAATATGCCGTCGACATCGCCTATGACGGCGAGGATGCCGAGCATATGCTGAAGGTTGCGGGCTATGCCGTCGTTATTCTGGATCTGTCGCTGCCGAAGATGGATGGTTTGACGCTGCTGAAACGCCTGCGCCAGAGCGGTAACAAGGTGCCGGTCATCATTTTGACGGCCAATGCCAGCCTCGACGGGCGGGTCGCCGGGCTCGACAGCGGCGCTGACGACTATCTTGCCAAGCCTTTCGAGATTGCCGAACTCGAGGCGCGCATCCGGGCCGCCGTGCGCCGTGGCCATGACCGTGCCGCTCCCGAAATCGCGGTCGGCGACCTGCTGTTCGACGGCGGAACGCGGCAGTTCTATCTGGCCGGGGAATCCCTGGCACTGACGCCGCGCGAACACGCCGTGCTCGAACATCTCATCATGAAGGCCGGCACGACCGTCACCAAGACCACGCTGTCGGAGAGCGTCTTCGGCTTCGACGATCTCGCCGATACCAGCGCCATCGAAATCTATGTGCATCGCGTGCGCAAGAAACTCGAAGGCAGCACGGTACAGATCGCCACGCTGCGCGGCCTGGGTTATCTCCTTCGCCATGCGCAGTGATGAGGCTTCCCCACCCAAAGGGCACCTTGGTCGCGTCGGCGGCGCGCTGACGACCAGCCTCCGGGCGCAATTATTCGCCTGGGTGGTGCTGACGCTGATCGGCGCAATCTGCATCAACCTTTATCTCAGCTTCCGTTCGGCCAATGCGACGGCCGATCTCGTCACCGATCGCACGCTACTCGCCTCGGCCCGCGTGATCGCGGAGGCCGTGCATGTCGATGCCAGCGGCTCGGTACAGATCGACATTCCGCCTGCCGCCCTGGAAATGTTCGATACCGGCTATGGCGACCGCGTCTTCTACAAGGCGGTGACCGCATGGGGAAATCTCGTTGCCGGTTTCCCCGATCTGCCGCGGCCGAAGCGGGATCTGGTCGGCGAAGACAGGACGTTTCGGAGCGACGGCGTCCGCGTGCTCATGCTGAGCCACCCCGTCGTCGGCCTCGATCAGGACAGCACGATCTCCGTGGCGGTCGCCGTCACCCACAACAGCCAATACGCCATGCGCCGCAGGCTGTGGCTCTCGGACTTCACCAAGCAGCTCGCCCTTGTCCTCCTTGCCGGCGTCGTGACCATTATCGGCCTGCAGCGGGGCCTCGCACCCGTCCTGAGGCTGCGCGATGCCGTGCGCGAGCGCGGCCGCCAGCGCCTGGATCCACTGGACCCTCACATGGTGCAGAACGAGCTTCGCCCGCTCGTCCATGCGCTGAACGATCACATGGAGCGGGTACAGAACCAGATGGCCGCGCAGCGCCGCTTCGTCTCGAATGCCGCCCATCAGCTGCGCACGCCGCTGGCCCTGATTTCGACGCAGGCGAGCGTGGCGGCGCGCGAGGTCGACAACGGCAAGCGCGACGAGGCATTGACCGCATTGCGCTCGAGCACGCGGCAGGTGACCCGTCTTGCGAGCCAGCTCCTGACGCTTTCGCGGGCCGAACCCGGCAGCCGCCGGCCGCGAAACGACACGATCGATCTCGCGGAAACCGCCCGGCGGGTGCTGGAAACACTGGCCGAGGAAGCCCTGCGCCGCAATATCGATCTCGGGTTGGAAGCGGACGAGACGCCGGTGCATATCGAGGGCGATGGCACCATGCTGCGCGAGATGCTGGTCAATCTCGTCGACAATGCGCTGCGCTACACGCAGGCGGGTGGTCGCGTGACGGTCGGCGTCGGCCGCGACGGCGATACGGCCCTGCTATGGGTCGAGGACGACGGTCCGGGTATTCCCGAAACGGAACGCGCCCAGGTCTTCGAACGCTTCTATCGCATCATGGGCACCGAGCCGGAAGGCAGCGGCCTCGGGCTCGCCATCGTCCGCGAAGTCGTCGACGGCGCCGGCGGATCGGTCACGCTTGGCGAGGCGGAGGGCGGCGGGCTGCTGGTCAGTGTGAGACTGCCGGCTGTTTGAAGATGGAAAATATGGTTGTTCACCACCCGCCCTCGTGGTTCGAGGCTTCGGCCTTACAGCCTGCGCGCCTCACCATGAGGGCTAACTTTCTGCGCAAGACCGCATCTTGAATTGGCTACATGCTGCGGAGCGCACTCCATCCTCACCCTGAGGAGCGAAGCCTCGAAGGGCGAGGTTGGCCACTGTCTTCCGACCAACAAAAAGGCCGGGCAAGAATGCCCGGCCCCGGCCTTGGGAGGCTACGGAAAATAGTCGCTTAGTGCGTATCGAGGCTCTGCTGCGGACGCCAGCGGGTGATGCGGTTCTCGATGAGCGTCATGACGTATTCGGCGCCGAGCGTGACCACCATCACGAGGATGATCGCGGCATAGAGGCCGGCTGCATCGTAGGTGCCCTTGGCGATCGAGATCAGGTAGCCGATACCGGCCAGTGAACCGACGAACTCGCCGACGATGGCGCCGATGATGGCGAAGGAGAAGGAGATGTGCAGGCTTGCAAAAATCCAGCTCATCGCCGACGGCAGGATGACGTTGCGCGTGACCTGCCAGTTGGAAGCGCCGAGAATGCGGGCATTGGCGATCATGTTGCGGTCGGCTTCGCGAACGCCCTGGAAGGCATTGGCGAACACGACGAAGAACACCATGATGAAGGCGAGCGCTACCTTGGAGGCAAGGCCGAGGCCCATGATCATCACGAAGATCGGCGCCAGAACGACGCGCGGGATCGAGTTGATCGCCTTGATGTAGATCGACAGGATATCGGAAGCGAGCTTGTTGCGGCCAAGCGCGACGCCGACAAGAACGCCGGTTACTGAACCGATGACAAAGCCGATCAGTGCTTCTTCCATGGTGACGCCGAGATGATACCAGAGCGAGCCGCTCTCGGTGCCCTCGCTGATCCAGTCCCACAGGCGCAACGCAATGCCATAGGGGCTCGAATAGAAGAACGGGTCGATCCAGTGCAGATCGGAGGCGAGTTGCCAGAGGCCGAGGATGCCAAGCAGAATACCGATCTGCCAAGCCACGACGACGTACTTGCGGCGGCTGAGCGCCTTCAGCGCTGCGGCTTCGATTTCCGCGTCCGAGGTGCCGGCGCGGAAGATCGGGGCGTTGCCTGCTTCGAGAGCTGTGTTTGCCATGGTCAATCCTCCCTTATGCCGCTTCCGCGGCACGGCGATAGCTGGTTTCGACCTCTTCGCGAAGGTCGTCCCAGATCGTCTTGCAATAATCGATGAAGTTCTGCTCGTAGCGAATTTCCGAGACGACGCGCGGGCGCGGCAGGTCGATCGTGTAGACCGATTTCACCGTCGCCGGGCCGGCTGTGAGAACATAGACCTTGTCGGCAAGCGCCACGGCTTCTTCGAGATCGTGCGTCACGAAGACGACGGAAGCCTTGCGTTCGGCCCAGAGCTTCAGGAGCTCTTCATGCATGACCGTGCGGGTCTGCACGTCGAGCGCCGAGAACGGCTCATCCATCAAAAGGATTTCCGGCTCGTTGATGAAGGTCTGCGCCAGCGAGGCGCGCTTGCGCATGCCGCCCGAGAGCTGGTGCGGATAGTGATGCAGGAACTTCGAAAGCCCGACGCGGGCAAGCCAGTCCTTGGCGGTCTTTTCCGCCTCGGCCTTCGACTTGCCGCGGAACAGCGGGCCGGCCATGACATTTTCGATGACGTTCTTCCAGGGGAAGAGCGCATCCGTCTGGAAGGCGAAGCCGACGCGCGGATCGATGCCGTTGACCGGGCCGCCCATCAGGCGGACTTCGCCGGCGCTGGGCTTGGCAAGACCGGTGACGAGGTTGAGCGTCGTCGACTTGCCGCAGCCCGTCGGTCCCACGACGGCGACGAATTCGCCGCGTTCGACGGTCATGTTGAAATCGCGCAGTGCGGTCAGCGACTTGCCGGTCGGCGATACGAAACGGCGGCTGACATTGATGAGCTCGATCGCCGGGGTGCGGCGTTCATCCTGTTGCATGGTGCTGATCCTGACGCGTGCCTCTGGGCATGCACGCAAAGCCCGGTGAACTGCAAAGTCTCTTGAACTGCCGCTTCCGGAACCGTCCGGAAGCGGCGTTATGACTGCTTACTTGACGTTCTTGACGAATTCGGTCGTGTAGGTCTTCGACAGGTCGATCGTCTTGCCCTTGACGTTCTTGGAGAACTGCGAGAGCACGGCGAGAACCGTCTTCGGACCGTCTTCCGGCATCACGCCATCGGCCGTGAACATTTCCTTGCCGGCGTCGAGAGCCTTGATGTAGCCGTCCTTGTCGCCGACGTAGAAATCTTTCGACATCTTATCGGCGATCTCGGCGCCGGAATGCGTATTGATGAAGCGCAGCGTCTTGACGAAAGCATTCGCAAGCTTCTGCACTTCTTCCTTGTGGGCGTCGACCCACGCGGCATCCATGTAGAGCGAAGCGGCCGGATAGGTGCCGCCGAGCGCTTCCTCGGTGCCCTTCAGCGTACGCAGATCGACGAGGATCCTGGCTTCGCCCGTCTTCAGCAGGCGCGAGATCGTCGGTTCGGTGGTCATGCCCACCTGGATGGCGTCCTGCTGCATGGCGGCAATGAAGGTCTGGCCCGCGCCGACCGGAACCGGTGTTACGTCAGCCGGCGAAAGGCCGGCCTTCGATGCCATGTAGAGCGTCAGGAAGTTTGTGGACGAGCCGAGGCCGGTGACGCCGGCGCGCTTGCCCTTCAGGTCGGCGAAGGACTTGATATCAGGATATTTGGCCGAAACCAGCTCGACTTCGCCGGGCGCCTGGCTGAACTGCACGACCGACTTGATGAACTTGCCCTTGGCCTGCAGGTCGACGCAGTGGTCGTAGAAGCCGACGACGCCTTGAACGGCGCCTGCGAGCAGCTGGTTTTCTGCGTCCACGCCGGCGGATTCGTTGAGAAGCTCGACGTCGAGGCCTTCGTCCTTGAAGTAGCCGAGGGATTCGGCGAGCTTGGCCGGCAGATAGATCTGCTTCTCGTAACCGCCCACCATGATGGAAATCTTGTCAGCGGCATTGGCCGCGGTGGCTGCAAGGGAAGCAGCTGTCATGACGAGGGAAAGGGCCACGGTATGAAAAAACGCGCGCGATGGACGCATCAATGTCTCCTCCTGTTTGAATAGTCGTCGCGCCATACGACGCTGCAGAAATGCGCTTCCTCCACGAAGCTCGGCAAAACTAGCGTGGGCAACCTTTCAGTCAGCTTTCAGTCCCGGATCTTCCGATACGAAGTCCGAATTTTGTTTCAACGCTGCCGGCAAGGCAAATCGGGTGGTCGTTGCCCGCTTATGCAGCCAGGATGGATGTGAAGGGGAAATAGGCCTTCTTGGAAGGTCGCCGGCAACATGGTGCGCCTTGCTGAAACATTCACCGTCAGCCGGTATCCGCCGAAAACAGTCGCCTGATCTTGGCGATTTTCTTCGAGCAACTACTTATGATTGATCGTCGCATGGAGGTGCGATCCATGAAAACCGCAGCCGCAATCCTGATTCTAGCGACCATCTCGATAGCCGGGCCGGCATCGGCCATCTCGCGCTACGAGTCGTCGAGCAAGACTTGCGTGTCCGTGCAGCAGCTGATCGCCAGCGAGCGCGCCGCGATATTTCGCTACCCTTCGCGAGACGGCCGTATCGTCCTGTATGACCGGTACGTCGCCGATGACGGCCAATGTGGCTTGGGTGACTATGCCGCACGCGCCTACATTCCGACGAAAGACAATCCGCTCTGCCCGGTCCGTAACTGCAAATCGTCTTCCATTTTCAATCCGCATTAGCGCGCGTTGATACGCATTGACGCGAACCGGATTTTTCTGTGGTTATGTGACGGTTGGATTACAAAATATTACAGAAAATGACTCTTGGTTGAATTCTACCCATATTTAACGCACATTTTGCGGGCAGATAGAGCCCGCGAATCTTACTCCCGAGTCTCTGGAGTGAGGTCATATCCGCTAGGTCCCCTATTTGATAAGGAGATTGCGCAGTGAGTGCAAAAGTACCTAACCCGATCGATGCCTATGTTGGCTCTCGCGTGCGCACGCGTCGACTTATGCTCGGCATGAGTCAGGAGCGGCTCGCTGAGCAGATTGGCGTCACGTTTCAGCAGGTACAGAAATACGAAAAAGGCACCAATCGCATCGGTGCCAGCCGATTGCAGGCGATAGCCGGCGTGCTGGCCGTGCCGGTTGCCTTCTTCTTCCAGCAGGACAATACGCAGCCGCTGAACACGGACGGCCTCGGCGCAATCAACGGCCTCGAGGATCTGTCGGATTTCCTGACCTCGAAAGAGGGCCTGAACCTCAACAAGGCGTTCATGAAGATCAACGATCCCAGCGTTCGCCAGTCCGTGCTGATGTTGATCAAGTCGCTGGCGAATGCGTCCGACCCCCTGACGGACCATATACCGCAAACGGCGAACATGTCGGCGAGCCTTCGCAACTGACCTGTGGCCTCCCGGCAAACGGGCTACGGGCATAGTGCCTGCGTCAACCCGAAACACGCCATGAGGCCCGACATCCTGGCCCGGTGCCGAACCGTCCTGCGGGCGGCGGCATGGGTCGGGGCCATGTTGGGCCAGGCATCCGGCGCCGGGATATTGCTTGCCCTTCCTTTCGCCGATCGCGCTTCAAACCGTTTCTCGTCCTGAAATTGCAAAGACGAGATTTTGCCGCAATCGAGCCTCGTGTCACGCTGCATTGTCACGCGCCAAGCTGCAAAACATCCGTTACGGTTTGCTCATGTTCCCGGGCCAGACACGATTCGTCTGCCGGGAACGGGGCAATAGAGGGCATGAAATGACAGCAATACTTCCGATCAGAGCGGCATACCAGGATCCAGACTCACTCAAGGAACTGGCATCGATCGCTCGGCTCATTACCTATGCGCGGCAGAGCGCCAAGAACCTGAATGCGGAATTCCCGGTGTGGTGCCTGGATCTGGCGCTTGGGGCCGTCCTGCAGGAAATGTATGCAAATGGCTTGCCGAATCCCTTGTTCGACGAGGGTACGGATATAGCAAACGTGGTGGCACACTGAGCTAGAGCAATTCCAGGAAAAGTGCGCAGCGGTTTTCTGTCCGGAATTGCTAGGAAACAAAGAGATAGAGCGGTTCGGAGTTTCCGTGAAAAGCTGAACTGATCTAATCTATTCCGGCGTCTGCCGGGATCTCGAACGATGCCGATATGGTTCAACAGGCCATATCGGCATTGTTATTTTGTGCAGGAAGATTGCGGGATAAACAGGCTACCGGTCGCCCTTGCGCGGCTGCACGCCCGCGACGAAAATCGAGATGCACTGGCGTAGATGGCGCAGCCGCGTTTGTCGGTCCGGCCAGTCATTCGGATGGCCCGGTTTGGAAATCATGGCACCGAAGATCATGTTCATCAGCATGCGCGCGCCGCTGGCCACATCGGCAATCTCGATCAGGCCACGTCTTTGCTGCTGGCTGAGCCAATCCGCCAGCATCTGCTGCGATTGCTTGGCGCCATAAGTGTGCAACAGCATCGCAATCTCCGGAGATTGTTGCGCTTCGCTGATGGCAAGATGGATGAAAGCCTCGCGTTCGCGCTCCTGGGCTTCATCCATATCGATCATGAAGATCTGCTCAAGCGCCTCGGTAAGGGGCAGATTCTCGTCGGGATCGCGCGGCAGGGCCAGCATGGATGCGCGGTGTTCGGCAATGATCGCCATGAACAAATCAGCCTTGCGCGGAAACAACCTGTAGAGGGTCTGCTTCGAAATCCGGCATCGCGCGGCAACGAGATCCATCGTCGTGCCGCCATAGCCCAATTCGTAAAATGTCGCGCGCGCCTCACTGACGATCTCCACGCGGCGCGTGTCGTCATTCACGGTTTTCGGGCGGCCGCGCGGTCGCCGCTTGGCGACCTGATCGGCCTTGCCTGCTCGTTCTTTTGTCAGCACTTCCGTCTTGACCCCAACAGCCGAATGCGATTGACATTTGAGGCAGTACAAATATTTTCTGTACGACTTGGTACTGTAAATAAGGCAACAGGAAATAGCAACGTGCGAAAGCTCGCCAATCCCACTTCCGCGCCCGCGTATACGACGGTATCCAACCGCCTTTCAGCCGGCCGCGCCTCGATGACCGTCGCGGGGATTGCCCTCGCGATGCTGCTGGCCGGCTGCAACCAGCAGAATACCGCCCAGAACAATGTGCCGGCCGTCAAGACGGAAGTCAGCGCGATGTCGCTGCATCCGCAATCCGTCGCGATCACCGCCGAACTGCCCGGCCGCACCAGCGCCTATCTCGTGGCCGAAGTGCGGCCGCAGGTCGGCGGCATCATTCGCAGCCGCAATTTCAAGGAAGGCAGCGAGGTCAAAGCGGGCGATGTGCTCTATGAAATCGATCCTGCCTCCTACCAGGCATCCTATGACAGCGCCGCCGCTGCTTTGCAGAAGGCGCAGGGCGCCTTGCCGAGCGCTCAGTCGAAGGTGGATCGATACAAGAGCCTCACGCAGCAGGACGCGGTCAGTAAACAAAATCTGGACGATGCCGTTTCCACCCTGGCCCAGGCAAACGCCGACGTGGCATCCGCGAAAGCGACCCTGGAAACGGCCCGCATCAACCTCGATTACACCAAGATGCGTGCGCCGATCGCCGGCCGTGTCGATGCGTCCGCGGTGACCGTCGGCGCCCTCGTCACCGCCGAGCAAACGACAGCACTGACCACCATTCGCCAGCTCGATCCGATCAATGTCGACGTCACGCAGTCGAGCACCAACCTGCTCGAATTCCGTCGAGCCATTGCCGATGGCAGGCTGAAGACCAGCGGCGACAATGTCTCCGTCCATCTGATGCTCGAAGACGGCAGCCAGTACAAGCAAACCGGCAAGCTGGAATTTGCGGAATCCTCCGTCGCCGAAACCGTCGGCACCATCACGGTGCGCGCCGTCTTCCCCAATCCCGATCGTGTTCTGCTGCCTGGCATGTATGTGCGCGCAACTATTCAGGAAGGCATTGCCGAAAACAGCTTCCTGGTGCCGCAGCGCGCCGTGACGCGCAACACGAAGGGCGAACCGGTTGCCATGTTCGTGACCGCCGACGGCAAGGTGCAGCAGCGGGTGCTGAAAGTTCAGCGCAGCATCGGCAACAGCTGGCTCATCGCCGAAGGCGTCAAGGATGGCGATCGCGTCATCGTCGAAGGCATCCAGCGCGTGCGCGACGGGCAGGAAGTCACGGTTTCTCCGGTGACGATCGACGATGCCACCGGCGAGGTGAAGCAGGCTGCCGCCGATGGCAAGTCCACGGAGCAGGCCGAATTGGAAAAGACCGATACCAAAGCCGCCTCCGGCGCTCAGAAGTGAGGTGGTTCAATGTCTCGTTTCTTTATTGACCGGCCGATCTTTGCCTGGGTTATCGCCATCGTCATCATGCTGGCGGGTGCGCTGTCGATCTTCACTCTATCGATCTCGCAATATCCGCAGATAGCCCCCACCACGGTCAGCATTTCCGCCACTTATTCGGGCGCTGACGCCGCAACCGTCGAAAACTCGGTGACCAAGGTCATCGAGCAGGGCATGACGGGTATCGACAATCTTGACTACATGACGTCGACCTCGACCTCCACGGGCCAGGCCTCGATCTCGCTGACCTTTAACAACAAGGCGGATTCCGACGTCGCGCAGATGCAGGTGCAGAACAAGCTGCAGCTCGTTACCGCGCAATTGCCGACGACGGTTCAGACCAGCGGCATCGTCGTTTCCAAGTCGACGTCGAACTTCCTGATGGTCGTCGGCTTCGTATCGACGGATGGCAAGCTCAACTCGAACGACCTTGCCGACTATGTTTCGAGCACCCTCAACGATACGCTGAAGCGTATCGAAGGCGTCGGCAATACGCAGATCTTCGGTTCCGGCTATGCCATGCGCATCTGGGTGGATCCGGACAAGCTTGCCAAGTACCAGCTGATGGTGAGCGATGTCACCAGCGCGATCCAATCGCAGAATTCGCAGGTTTCCGCCGGTCAGCTCGGCGCCCTGCCCCAGCGCAAGGGCCAGCAGCTCAACGCGACCGTGACGGCCAAGAGCCGCCTGCAGACGCCCGAGCAATTCGAAAACATCATCCTGAAGAGCCAGTCCAACGGCTCGCTGGTCCGATTGAACGATGTCGCCACCGTCGAGCTCGGGGCAGAGAGCTACACGACGTCGAGCACCTACAACAGTCATCCTTCGGCCGGTCTCGCCGTTAACCTCGCCTCGGGCGCCAATGCCATCAACACGGCGGAGGCGGTGCGGACCACCATCAACAATCTGAGCCAGACGCTGCCGCCGAACGTCGAGGTGGTCTATCCCTACGACACGACGCCGTTCGTGAAGCTGTCGATCGAGGACGTGGTCAAGACGCTGTTCGAAGCCATCGTGCTCGTCTTCATCGTCATGTTCGTCTTCCTGCAGAACATCCGCGCCACGCTGATCCCGACGCTCGCCGTGCCCGTCGTCCTGCTCGGCACCTTCGGCGTGCTCTCGCTCTTCGGCTACTCCATCAACACATTGACCATGTTCGGCATGGTGCTCGCCATCGGCCTTCTCGTCGACGATGCCATCGTCGTCGTCGAAAACGTCGAGCGCGTGATGGAGGAAGAGGGATTGTCGCCGCGCGAGGCGACGATCAAGTCGATGCAGGAAATCACCGGCGCCCTGATCGGCATCGCGACGGTCCTGTCGGCCGTGTTCATTCCGATGGCGTTCTTCTCCGGTTCGGTCGGCGTCATCTACCGGCAGTTCTCGGTAACGATCGTCTCGGCGATGGTCCTGTCGGTCATCGTTGCGTTGATTCTGACGCCTGCCCTTTGTGCCACTATTCTCAAGAAACCTCAGCACGGGGCCAAGGAGAGGGGCGTCTTCGGCTGGTTCAACCGCAACTTCGAGCGCGCGACGCATCGCTACCAGCGCGGCGTCCACGGCATGATCCGCCTCACCATCGTCTTCCTGCTGGTGTTCGTTGCGATCGGCGGCGGCGTCGCTTACCTGTTCAACCGCCTGCCGAGCTCCTTCCTGCCGGAAGAGGACCAGGGCATCCTGTTGACCGCGATCCAGCTTCCGCCGGGCGCCACATCCTCTCGGACCTGGACCGTGCTCAACCGGGTGAAGGACTACTATCTCAACAATGAGAAGGATTACGTGGAAGGCGCATTCGCGGTCGCCGGTTTCGGCTTCAGCGGCCAGGGCCAGAATGTCGGTATCGTCTTCGTCAGGCTGAAGGACTTCGACCAGCGCAAGACGCCGCAGTCGAAGGCGCAGGCAATTGCCGGCCGCGCCATGGGTGCCTTCTCGAAGATCAAGGATGGCAGCGTCTTTGCGCTTGCGCCTCCGGCGATCCCCGGTTTCGGCAGTTCGAGCGGCTTTGACTTCTTCATCAAGGATATCAACGGCGCCGGCCATGCCGCATTGATCCAGGCCCGCAACCAGTTGCTCGGCGCCGCGGCAAAGAACCCGAAGCTGTTCGGCACCCGTCCGAACGGCCAGGAAGATACGCCGCAATATTCCCTGAACATCGATCAGGAAAAGGCGAGCGCGCTGAATATCAAGCTTTCCGACATCGACACGACCTTGTCGACGGCCTGGGGCGGCACCTACGTCAACGACTTCATCGACCGCGGCCGCGTGAAGAAGGTTTACGTACAGGCGGATAAGAATTTCCGCATGCAGCCGGAGGATTTCGGCCGCTGGTACGTGCGCAACTCCGGTGGCGACATGGTGCCGTTCTCGGCCTTCTCGAACGGCGAGTGGAACTACGGTTCGCCGCGCCTGGAACGCTATAACGGCTCGTCCGCCGTCGAAATCCAGGGTTCGGCGGCGCCGGGCGTCTCGTCGGGCGACGCCATGAACGAGATCGACAAGGTCATGGCAAGCCTGCCGCCGGGCTTCAGCCACGAATGGACCAGCCTGTCCGCCCAGGAAAAGCTCTCCGGCAACCAGGCAAGCCAGCTCTATGCCATCTCCATCCTGGTCGTCTTCCTGGCGCTCGCCGCCCTCTACGAGAGCTGGTCGATCCCGCTTGCCGTCATGCTGTCGGTGCCGATCGGCATCTTCGGCGCGCTGCTGGCCGCAACCCTGTTCGGCCAGTCGAACGACGTCTATTTCAAGGTCGGTCTGCTGACGACCATCGGTCTGGCCGCCAAGAACGCCATCCTGATCGTCGAATTCGCCATCGAGCAGCAGAACCAGGGCAAGAACCTGATCGACGCGACGCTGGTGGCATCCCGCCAGCGCCTGCGACCGATCCTGATGACCTCGCTCGCCTTCATCCTCGGCGTTATGCCGCTGGCGATCGCCAACGGTGCCGGCTCGGGCAGCCAGAACTCGATCGGCATCGGCGTCATGGGCGGCATGATCTCGGCAACCGTACTCGGTATCTTCTTCATCCCGCTGCTCTTCGTCTCGGTGCGCCGCATCTTCAAGGGCAAGGTCGCATCGACGGCATCGGACACTCCGGCGACCGATACCGGCACTACGCACTAACGAGCGGGTCGCCCGCTCTCGATTAAATCAAAGGGCTCCCGCGACAACGCCCAGCGACTAACGAAAATGTGGAACCGATAAAATTTTACGGTTCCACATTTCTGGTCATCGAGGAGAGCTTTAGAACCTTGTCGGCCGACACAAAGTCCGGAACGCAAAGCATGAACAACTTCAGTCCATCCCAAGCCTTCGCTGAATTTTTCTTTTTTGCCATCGACCACGGCTTCGCGAGTGTTGAAGATGGTGGGGGTCCGCTTATTCCGTTCACAATGCTTGTGGACTCAGCAGGTCAAAAAAAGCTCACTCGTTTTGCCATGGACAAGCTCGAAGATGGTGTTCAAGCTGCCAAGAATAGTGTCACGCCGACTGGAGCGATAGCGATGTATGCAATAGCTTGGGACGGCTTCATCACAATTGAAGGGCGTAAATGGGATGCTATTTGCGTTGAAGCTGGCGAAGCCCAAACGGAATTCGGTGTGCTGCTTTGTCAGCGATACACCGCGGAAAAGAAGGGATTGCTGCGAAAGACCCGCTCAGTGCGCGTGGGCAACCCGGCGCTTATAGAGAGACTCCCGTCTCGACTCTGGGTCGGCAGCGGGCTGTAGTGGTCGGCAGCTCTCCATCCCATCGAGACTCTTATTACTCTATGCGGTATCTGTTGGTTCCCTTTCGACCTGTCACGCTGATCCTCCACTACAGCGGCGATGCCGAAGTTCGGACAATGCGGTTTTTGCAAAAATAAGATTCGTTCCCCGGAAGATCGTGATCTGCGATGAGGGAAACAGAGTGCTCGTCAGCTCGACGAAGCCGGAACCGGCGCCGCAGGCTGCGCCTTCGGCGACCATTTTGCATGCAGCTTGGCAAGCATCAGGTAGATGATCGGCGTGGTATAGAGCGTCAGCACCTGCGACACGACAAGGCCGCCGACGATGGTGATGCCGAGCGGGCGGCGCAGCTCCGAGCCCGGGCCGGTGGCGATGATCAGCGGGATGGCGCCCATCAGCGCCGCCAGCGTCGTCATCAGGATCGGCCGAAAACGCTTGAGGCATGCCTGATAGATGGCTTCCTCCGAAGACAGGCCGAGCGTTCGCTCGCCATGCAGGGCAAAGTCCACCATCATGATGCCGTTCTTCTTGACGATGCCGATCAAAAGGATGATGCCGATGAAGGCGATCAGCGTCAGCTCCGTACCGCTGATGGCGAGCGCCAGCAGCGCGCCGAGGCCGGCCGACGGCAGCGTCGAGATGATCGTCAGCGGATGCGCAAGGCTTTCGTAGAGGATGCCGAGAACGATGTAGACGGTCAGCAGCGCCGCCAGAAGCAGCAGCGGCTGGCTGCCGGACGATTGCGTGACGCTCGCCGCGTCGCCGGCAAAATCCGCATGCAGCGTATCGGGCAGGTGCATGTCCAGTACCGCTTTCTGGATGGCATCGTTCGCCACCTGCAGCGGCGTATTGAGCGCCAGATTGTAGGAGATGGTCACCGACGGATACTGACCCTGATGGTTGACCACCAGCGGCGCCAGCGTTCGATCGATCGATGCGACCGCGTTCAGCGGCACCTGCTTGCCGCCGGAGGCCGGCACATGCAGCTTGGAAATGTCATGGGGATCGAGAGCATAGTTTGGATTCGCCTCCAGCACGACGCGATACTGGTTGCGCTGCGTATAGATCGTCGAGATCTGCCGCTGCGCGAAGGCATTGTTTAACGCGGCGTCGATGGACTGGATGCTGACGCCGAGCTGCGAGGCCATGCTGCGGTCGATATTGACTGTCGCCTGCAAGCCGTTGGGCTGCCTGTCGGTCGCGACATCGGTCAGCTCATGAAGGGTCTGCAGGCGCAGCATCACCTTGGGCGCCCATTCGACCAGCTCGTCATAGTTCGGGCTCCAGAGCGTGAACTGATATTGCGATTGCGACTGGCGCGCGCCGGCGCGGATATCGCCGGGCGAAAACAGGAAGGTGCTGAGGCCCGGAACGGCCATCAGCTGCTTGCGAAGCCGGTCTATGACTTCGGCCGTCGGCGCGCGCTCCGATTCCGGCTTCAACGAAATAAAGAGCTGCCCGCGATTGGCGGAGCTGGAGAAACCTCCACCGCCCACGGAGGAGCCGAGACCGGAAACCGCCGGATCCTTCGCGGCAATATCGGCCGCCTGCTGCTGCAGCTTGACCATGGCCGGATAGGAAATATCGGTCGCCGCCTGCGTCCCGCCCTGGATGAATCCCGTATCGTCCTGCGGAA